>JAZSEU010000007.1:0-28476 GCA_045531855.1 Acutalibacteraceae bacterium | reverse complement strand
GTCTGGATACAAAGCAAAACGCCATGCATTTTATGGTCCTCTTTAAGAGTATAATGCACATCGTTCGTTGCAACAACAGGTATCCCTGTTTCCTTGGAAATTCTTAAAATCTGGGGATTAACTATTTTTTGTTCCCTTATCCCGTGGTCCTGAATTTCAAGATAGTAATTACCCTCGCCAAAGGTATCCCTATACCAAAGAGCAGTCTGCTTTGCCTTTTCATAGTCGCCGTTTAATATATATTTTGGAATTTCTCCCGCAAGGCAGGCAGAAAGAACTATAATTCCCTCACTATATTTCTCTAAAAGCTCTCTATCAACACGGGGTTTTGAATAAAAGCCCTCTGTAAAGCCTAAGGAAACCAGTTTTATAAGATTTTTGTAACCCTCATTATTACGGCATAACAAAACCAAGTGAGAATATGAGCCATCCTTAGTTCTTTGCTTTTCAAAGCGGCTTACAGGAGCAACATAAACCTCGCAGCCAATAATCGGTTTTATCCCCTTTTCCTTTGCATATTTATAAAAATCAATAACACCGTACATAACACCGTGGTCGGTAATAGCTATTGATTTTTGACCTAATTCTGCAGCTCGGTCAATAACCTTTTTAATTCTGTTGCAACCGTCAAGCAAGCTATATTCAGTATGCAAATGCAAATGACAAAAGCTCATATTTTCACCCCATTTCTAATTCGGAATTAGGAATTGCTTTCCTCGTAAATTTCAATAATCTTTGCAAGTCTGTGATTAAGACCTGAAACAGTTAGAGATTTATCCGATAATCTGCAAAGCTCTTTTAAGGTTGCATTAGGGTTGTTTTTTCTAAGTAACGCCGCTTCTAAAAGCTCCGAGGGCAAACTTAAAAGCCTGTCCGTTTTTTCAAGATATTCAATAGCCGTTCTCTGTTTTATAGATGCCTCAACCGTCTTTGAAATATTTGCGTTATCGCAGTTTCGAGCCCTGTTAATATTATTCTTAACGCTTTTCATTATCTTAGTATCGATAAGATTAAGGGTTTGTTTTCCAGCACCCATCAAGGTTAAGAGGTCTTCTATTACACTGCTTTCCTTAGTATAAAGCAAAACTCCGTATTTCCTTAAAACCTTTCGCATAGTAATGCCGTTTTCGTTAAGTAGATTAAGCAGCTCGTCCGCCGCTTTTTCATCCTTAATATTAAACTCAGCCCTATATTCTTTTTCGGGGTTGTTTATATTTCCACAAGCCAAAAACGCACCCCTGATAAAACTATGGGCACAGCATTCCCTCAAAAATAAATCACGGTTTATAAGATTTTCCTCAATACCATAATCCGCAAAGGCTAAAATTTTAAGCCTTTCAGCCTCGGATTTAACCTCTGCCTTATATGTCTTTATTTTACTTCCTCCAACAGAAATTTCGGGGCGGATTTTATAAACTGAATATATTAAATCACTATATCCCTTTGCAACATTTTCGTTGTTTGTTTGAAGTGATATTTTCTTTATTGAAAAAGACCTGCCAAACAACATAAAGCCGTACACTAAGGACGGCTTACAGCAGTTAGACGGTCTTATTGCTAAAAGTTCATTTTTAACTTCTTTGCAGAATGACATAATATCACCTTTTGTTTATATCACGATGGAGAACACAGGCATTAAAGCCCTTGCTTTTTAAGTATTCAAAAATAAGCTCGGCAAAGGCTACCGAACGGTGTTGCCCGCCTGTGCAGCCGAAGGCTATTTTAAGGGGTGTTTTACCTTGCTTTTTATAAAGTGAAACTGCAAAATCTATAAAATTCACAAGTCTTTTTAAATATTCCTCGCTGTCTTTCGACTGCATAATAAACTCTCGGACTTCTTTTTGACAACCTGTTTTATCCCTTAATTCTTCAACATAAAAAGGGTTTGGAAGACATCTTAAATCAAAAACAAAATCTGCATCTATTTCTTCAGAATGCTTAAAACCGAAGGATATACATTCAATAAGAAACTCTTCCATCTACCCTTTCTCCCTTACTCTCCAACAAAAATCACTTCAGGTTCTAATAAAACCCCATCAGCTTCTAAAACAGTATCTGATACATATTTCATAAGCTCTTTAACATCACTAGCAGAGGCGTTATCATAGTTAATAACAAAGCCTGCATGCTTTTCGCTGACCATAGCACCGCCTATTCTCTTACCCTTGAGATTATTTTTCTCAATAAGAGCACCTGCAAAATATCCCTCAGGGCGTTTAAAGGTGCTTCCCGCGCTTGGATATTCAAGCGGTTGTTTTGATTTTCGGCGACCCATATAGTCTTCCATTTTGTTCTTTATTTCTTCCTTTTCACCCTTTGAAAGTGCAAAGGTTACCGAGGTTATTATCATATTTGAATTTTTGAAAATACTCGTTCTGTAACCAAGCTTCATATCTTCAAGAGAAATCGTACCTCTTTTGCCGTCAACTGTTATATATTCGGCTTCCTTTACAACCTGAGACATCTCTCCGCCATAAGCACCCGCATTCATATAGAGAGCTCCGCCAACACCTCCGGGGATACCGAAAGCAAATTCAAGCCCTGTCAACTCCTCCATCATAGCCTTGGTGCAAACGGCATTCAAAGCCGCTCCCGCTCCCACTTTGATTTCATCACCCGAAACGATAATTTCTGAAAGCGAAGAAAGATTTATAACAATTCTTTCTATTCCTTTATCGGAAACTAAAAGATTAGAGCCCTTTCCAAGAATAAAATAAGGAAGTTTACTTAAAAAAACTTCTTTTAAAACCTTTAAAAGCTCTTGCTCATTCTTTGGTAAAACCATTATTTTAGCAGGTCCGCCGATTTTGAAACTGGTATGATAACGCATCGGCTCTTGCTCTTTATATTCAATTTTTTCTTCATCGCAAAAAGAAACAAACCCGCTAAAATCCATAGCCTTACTCCCTTTATTCTAAGTTAAAATGGGTTAACTGTTTTATTATCTACCGGAACTTCCTCATCAGTCATTCCAAGCTTATTAAGTAAATCCTCTGCAGCATTATAACCAAGCTTTTTCTGGCGGCTGTTCATTGCCGCAACCTCAATAATAACAGCTAAGTTTCTACCTGGTTTTACAGGTATGGTTAAAGACGGAATTTTAAGGTCTAAGATTTCGGTTGTTTGATTTTCAAGACCCATTCTGTCATAAACCTTATTAACATCCCACTGCTCAAGGTTAATAACCAAGTCGATTTTTTCGGTAAGCTTAACCGAGCCCGCACCGAATATACGGCTGGCATTTATAATACCTATTCCTCGAAGCTCAATAAAATGCCTTATGTTATCAGGTGCAGAGCCAACAAGCGATTTGCTCGAAACTCTTCTGATTTCAACCGCATCATCGGCTATAAGTCTGTGTCCCCTCTTAACAAGCTCGATAGCAGTTTCACTTTTACCAACACCGCTTTCACCAAGCAAAAGAATACCCTCACCGTAAACCTCCACTAAAACTCCGTGTCTGGTAATACGGGGTGCTAAGTGAAGATTTAAAAATGCAATTAAAGCTGAGGTGAAAGCCGAAGTAGACTCAGCACTTCTATAAAGCGGAACACCGTATTTCTTTGCCGCCTCCTCATAAATACCGTCAACCTCTAAATTGCGGCATATAACAACGGCAACGGGCTTTCGGGCGAAGAATTCATCAAGACGTTGCTTTGCCTTTTCCTCGGTGAATCTTAAAAGAAAACCTTCCTCGCTTTTACCAATAATCTGAATACGGTCAGGGTCAAAATATTCGAAATATCCCGCCATATGAAGTCCCGGACGGTTAACCTCGGCAGAATGAATAAAAACCTCTTCAGACTCTGAGGCTGGGTTAATTGCCTCTAAGGAAAATTCCTTAATTATTTTTTTAAGAGAAACCTTGTATTTGGTACGCAAATATATTCCTCCTCAAAAGGTTAAAATATTACATGGTAAATTATACTATATTCTCTGCAAAAAAGCAAAGTTTTTTATGATAATTTTGAGTGAATTGAAAGTTTTTCCTTGATTAAGCACTGATAAAGGCTTATAATTATATAAAAATATACTTAAAAGGAAAGAGAAATTTTATGAAACTTGGTATGGTGGGTCTGCCAAACGTTGGCAAATCAACCCTTTTTAATGCAATAACAAACGCAGGTGCTCAGTCTGCGAATTACCCTTTCTGCACTATTGAGCCCAACGTTGGAATGGTTAGCGTTCCCGACGAAAGACTTGAAAAACTGGCAGAGATTTATAACCCAGATAAATTCACCCCTGCGGTTATCGAATTTGTTGATATTGCAGGTCTTGTTAAGGGTGCTTCAAAGGGTGAAGGTCTTGGCAATAAGTTTTTAAGTAATATCCGTGAGGTTGATGCGATAGTTCATGTTGTCCGTTGCTTTGAAAGTGATGATATTATCCACGTTGAAGGCTCGGTCGACCCCGAAAGAGATATTGAAACTATTAACCTTGAACTTATTTTCTCGGATATTGAAATGGTTCAAAGAAGACTCGATAAAGCAACAAAGGCTTTAAAGGGCGATAAGAAAATGCAGGGCGAGGTTGACTTTTTAAAACGCCTTATGGCTCACCTTGAAAGCGGACTTCCCGCCCGTTCGGTTGAAATTGAAGATGAAAGCGAAACCGAAATTATAAACACAACCGCACTTCTTTCTGCAAAGCCTGTAATTTATGCTTGCAATATGAGTGAAGAAGATTTTTCTTCGGGCATTGAGGATAACACAAATTATAATAAAGTTAAGGTTATCGCAGAACGTGAAAAAGCAGAAATCCTACCAATATGTGCCGCCTTGGAGGCTGAAATTTCAAGCCTTGAGGATGACGAAAAGGTTATGTTCCTTGAAGAACTCGGTCTTGAGCGTTCAGGACTTGACAGAATGATTCAGAAATGCTACTCCCTTTTAGGTCTTATCTCTTATCTTACAGCAGGCAAGCCTGAAGTCAGAGCCTGGACAATCACTAAAGGCACCAAGGCTCCTCAGGCGGCAGGTAAAATCCACTCTGATTTTGAGCGTGGTTTCATCAGGGCTGAGGTTATTGCCTATGATGACTTTATGAACTGCGGCGGCAATATGGTTACTGCCAAAGAAAAAGGCCTTGTTAGAAGCGAAGGCAAAGAATATGTTATGAATGACGGGGATATTGTTTTATTCCGTTTTAATGTTTAAAAGCTTTAAGTTTTCTCATAATAATCTTGGGTGATTATTATGGAAACTAAAAACTCTATGATTATTTTTTCAATAGGAGCTTTGGGTTACGGACTTATAGAAATTCTCTGGCGGGGACATACCCATTGGTCTATGCTGACAGCGGGCGGCTTTTGCTTTTCATTTTTTGCCAAAATCGGCGAAAAACTGCAAAACACCTCACTCTTTTTAAAAGCAGTTATTGGAAGCGGTTTTATAACCGCCATAGAGTTTATTTTCGGAGTTTTCTTTAATATAATTTTAAAGAAGAACATCTGGGATTACAGCAAAATGCCCTTTAATATTGCAGGACAGATTTGCCTTTTATATTCATTTTTCTGGGGCATTCTCAGCATTATATTTATTCCCTTAGCTTGCTCATTAAGCAAAAAATTAAGGAAGGGTTGATATAGGTGGATTTTTTTCATAGAACTTGGGCGGAAATAGACCTTTCCGCTTTGATACATAACTTTAATATCATAAAAGAAAAAGCGAAAAATTCCAAAATTATGGCAGTTGTTAAAGCCAACGCTTACGGGCATTCGGTTTCGGATATCGCACCCGCTCTCGAAAAGGCAGGCACCGATAGCTTTGCCGTTTCAAATATTGACGAAGCCGTTCAGCTTCGTGAAATCGGCATTAAAAAGCCTATACTTATTTTAGGGTACACACCTATTGATGCTGTGAAACTTCTTTCAGAAAATGATATTTCGCAGTGCGTTTATTCTAAAGAATATGCCTTGGCTTTATCCGAAAAGGCAGTTGAGGAAAACATAAAAATAAATATCCATATAAAGCTTGATACCGGAATGTCCCGTTTAGGCTTTGATTGCAGAGATAATAGCCTTAACGGTATTGAAGACGCTATAAACTCTGCCAAGCTTTCAAACCTTATTTTCGAGGGGATTTTCACTCATTTTTCTGTTGCTGACAGAACCCAAAAAACTGAGGACGGTTTTACTGATGAACAGTACTTCCGCTTTGTTTCAGCGGTTGAGAAATTCGAAAAGAGCGGTCTTAAAGCTAAGTTTCGTCATTGCTGCAACTCTGCAGGAACACTGTTTGACAGTGAAAAGCAGCTTGATATATGCCGCCCGGGTATTATTCTCTATGGACTTACCCCCTCTTCCGATTTAGATTTAAAGGAAGATTTTATTCCCGTTATGACCTTGAAATCTGTGGTTTCGGCGGTTAAGGAAATCAGAAAAGGCGATACCGTAAGCTATGGCAGAACCTTTAAAGCCCAAAACAATATGACTGTAGCAACTGTTACTGCTGGCTATGCAGACGGTTATCCAAGGCTTTTATCGAACAAGGCTTACGTTTTGATAAACGGACAGAAGGCAAAGATTTTAGGCAGAGTTTGTATGGACCAGATGACAGTTGATGTAACAAACATCGACAATGTTAAAATGGGTGATGAGGTCATCCTCTTCGGTAAAGACTTATCCTGTACCGAGCTTGCCTGCCTTTGTGAAACCATAAACTATGAGGTTGTCTGCGGCATATCACCGAGAGTGCCGAGAATTATTTGTGGCCTATGAAAAAATATATTTTAGCCTTAGACGAGGGCACAACGAGTGCCCGAGCTATTCTTTTTGATAAAAACGGAACTGCCGTTTCGGTTAGTCAGCACGAGTTTGCCCAGATTTATCCAAAAGAAGGATATGTTGAGCACGACCCTCTTGAAATCTATTCAGCACAGTATTCAGCTCTTACCGAAGCGATTGCCAAAATCGGTGCAGAGCCCACTGAGATTGCGGCAGTTGGAATAACAAACCAGAGAGAAACAGCAATTGTTTGGGATAAAAAAACAGGAAAACCTATTTATAACGCAATAGTCTGGCAATGCAAACGCACCGCACCTCTCTGCGAAGAGCTTAAAAAACAAGGTCTTGAGGATTACATAAGCAAAACTACCGGGCTTCGTATTGATGCTTATTTCAGTGCTACTAAGATTAAATGGTTGCTCGATAATGTTGAGGGTGCACGTGAGAAAGCCGAGAATGGCGAGCTTCTTTTCGGAACGGTTGATACCTGGCTTATCTGGAAGTTATCGGGCGGTAAAATTCATGTTACTGATTATACCAACGCCTCAAGAACAATGCTTTTTGATATAAACAGGCTTTGTTGGGATAAAAAATTGCTCGAAATTCTTAATATCCCTGAGAGTATGCTGCCTGAGGTTAAATCCTCAAGCGAGGTTTACGGCGAGATAAATATTTTAGGAACACCTGTTGCCGTTTCGGGAATTGCAGGCGACCAGCAAGCCGCCCTTTACGGTCAGCGTTGCTTTAACAAGGGTGATATTAAAAACACCTACGGTACTGGTTGTTTCCTTCTTATGAACACAGGTAACACCGCCGTTAAAAGCCAAAACGGACTGCTGACAACTATTGCCGCAACAAAAAGCGGAGAAAAAATAAATTACGCTCTTGAGGGTAGTGTTTTTATAGGCGGAGCTGTTATTCAATGGCTCAGAGATGAATTGGGTCTTATAAACAATTCTGCCGAAAGCGAAATTTATGCTACTAAGGTTCAGAACAACGGCGGAGTTTATATCGTTCCCGCATTTGCAGGTCTTGGTGCTCCATATTGGGATATGTATGCCAAAGGCACTATCACAGGGCTAACAAGAGGCAGCAATAAAAATCATATAATAAGAGCCGCTTTGGAATCGATTGCTTACCAGACTAACGACCTGATAAATGCTATGAAAAGCGATAGCAATATGGCGATTACCTCTATTAAAGCAGATGGCGGAGCCGCAGCTAATAACTTTTTAATGCAGTTTCAAGCCGATATTTCAGCAAGCTCCATTACAAGACCTTCCTGCCCTGAAGCCACCGCTTTGGGTGCGGCATTTTTAGCAGGAATTGCAGTTGGCTTCTGGAAGAATGAAAAAGAGATTTCAAGTATTAAGGTGAAAAGCCTTGAATTCTATCCCTCTATTTCCAATAAAGAACGTACCTCCCTTTTAAACGGTTGGAAAAATGCAGTTGATAAAACCTTTTCTAAGGAGTGATTATTTTGTCATTCGAAATTAAAGAGCTTCAGGTTAAAAGCACAGATAATATCCACACTCTTATGGGTAAAATCTATATACCCGAGGGTGAAATTAAAGGGCTTTTTCATATCGTTCACGGTATGACCGAGTATATAGACCGATATGACCATCTGATGAGTTATTTAGCAGATGCAGGATTTGTATGCTTTGGTTATGATAATTTGGGCCACGGCAAAACCGCAAAGGATGATAATGAACTCGGCTTTATTGCTCATAAAGACGGTTGGAAATATCTTGTTAACGATGTTTTAGCATTTGAAACCGCTGTTAAAGCTATGTACCCCGACAAAAAATTATACCTCTTCGGTCATTCTATGGGCTCGTTTATTGCAAGACTTGCGGCTGAGAGCTTTGGCGAAAATTATGAAAAGGTTATTTTCTGCGGTACAGCGGGTAAAAATCCTTTAGCAATAGCGGGACTTTTGCTAACAGACCTATTGAAAATCAAAGGCGAAAAGCATATATCAAAAACGGTTCTTAATATGGCTTTCGGCAGCTATAATAAGCGTTTTGAGGGGAAAACTCAGTATGATTGGCTCGCAACCGATGCTTCGGTTATAGAAAAATACTCAGCCGATAAATACTGCACCTTTTCTTTCACAGTTTCTGCTATGCACGACCTTATAAAGCTTATTGATTTCTGCAACCGAAACGCATGGTTCAAGGAAATCAGAAAGAATTTACCGATATTATTGCTTGCAGGAAGCGAGGACCCTGTTGGAAACTACGGAAAGGGTGTTAAAGAGGTCTATAATAAGCTTATTTCAAATGGGGCTAAGGCTCAGATCAAGCTTTATGATGGCTTCCGCCACGAAATACATAACGACACCTGCAAAGAAGAGGTTATGAGCGATATTTTAAACTTCATAAAATAAAAAGACGGCTAAGCCGTCTTTTTTATTTGCAGATTTCCTTTTCAATAAGCAACAATCTATTATATTTTGCAACCCTGTCTGTTCTGCAAGGGGCACCTGTTTTTATCTGTCCCGAATTTACCGCAACCGCCAAATCGGCTATAAAGGTATCCTCGGTTTCGCCTGAACGATGGGAAATAACGGTTGTATATCCGTTTTTCTGAGCCAACTCTATAACATCAAGAGTCTCGGTTAAAGTTCCAATTTGATTAGGCTTTATAAGAATTGAATTTGCTGCTTTTTCGGCTATTCCCTTTTTAAGCCTTGCAGTGTTAGTTACAAACAAATCATCACCCACAAGCTGAACCTCTCTGCCGAGTCTTGAAGTTAGTGCCTGCCAACCATTCCAGTCATTTTCACTAACACCATCCTCAATAGAAATTATCGGGTATTTCCCTAAAAGCTCCTCATAATAAGAAATCAGCTCTTCTGCCGTTTTCTTAACATTTCTCTTGGGAAGAATATATTCTCCCGATTTATACCACTCGCTTGAGGCAACATCAAGTGCGATTTTGATTTCATCGGTTGTATAACCCGCCGTTTTAATCGCCTCAACTATAAGCTCAATCGCCTCTTCATCAGAGCTTAAGTTCGGTGCAAAACCGCCTTCATCACCAACACCTGTGCTCATACCCTTTTCTTTAAGAATTTTGCCGAGTGTATGATATATTTCACTGCATTTTCTAAGTCCATCACTAAAGGATGAGGCTTTATAGGGAATAATCATAAACTCCTGAATATCTATATTGTTTGTAGCATGAGCACCACCGTTTAAAATATTCATCATAGGTCTCGGCATATCTTTTGCCCTGATACCTCCGAGATATCTATAAAGCGGAAGACATAAGGCTTTGGCGTTTGCATTAGCAAGTGCTAAAGAAACTGCAAGAATTGCATTGGCTCCAAGGCGTGATTTATTAGGAGTTCCATCAAGTTTTATCAGAAAATTATCAACCATTCGCTGTTCTGATGAACAAAGCCTTGTAAGCTCTCGGCAGATTTCTCCGTTAATACTCCTTACTGCCTCTTTAACTCCCTTTCCAAAATATCTGTTCTTATCGCCGTCTCTTTTTTCGTGTGCCTCAAATTCTCCCGTTGAAGCACCCGATGGAGCTATTGCAAAGCCCGAACTGCCATCTGTCAGAGTTACCCTTGCAGCAACAGTCGGGTTACTTCTTGAATCCAAAACCTCAAAGCCTTCAACCAAAACTATTTTTTCCATAAGCTTTCTCCTTTTCTTTTTTATTATTCTTTCCCAAATTTTTATAAATTTACTATTTCATTTCTTTAAAACTTATGATATAATCTATTATGTATATTTATATATTAAGGAAAAGATATATGGAAAATAAAGAAGTTAAACAAAATTCAAATATAATCTGCGGAAGAAATCCCGTTTTAGAGGCTGTTCGCTCGGGTAGAGAAATTGACAGACTCTTGGTTTCTCACGGTGTAAACGGCGGCTCGGTTACCGCTATAATCGCAAAATGCAAGCAAAAGGGCATACTTATAAAAGAGGTTAGCCCCCAAAAGCTTGATTATTATTGCGGCGGTGCTAACCATCAGGGCGTTGCAGTTATGTATGCCGCAGAGGAATACTCTTCTCCCGAAGAGATATTAGAGCTTGCAAGAGAGAGAAATGAAAAGCCCTTCATCATCATTTGCGATGAAATCGAAGACCCTCATAACCTGGGTGCAATTATCCGCACCGCCGAGGCTTGCTCTGTTCACGGAATAATAATCCCCAAACGCAGAAGTGCCTCCCTTAACGCAACGGTTGCAAAATCAGCAAGCGGAGCTCTCGAATATATGAAGGTTGCTCGTGTTACCAACATTCCAAACACTATTGACTTTTTGAAAGAGCAGGGTGTTTGGGTTTTCGGTGCCGATATGGATGGCGAAGATTATGAAGCAGTGGATTATGACCTACCCTGTGCTTTGGTTATCGGAAACGAGGGCAAAGGCATCGGCACTTTAACCGCTAAAAAATGTGATAGAATTATAAGTCTTCCGATGAACGGAAAAATCAATTCCCTTAATGCCTCGGTTGCGGCAGGCGTTCTTATGTATGAAGTAGTTCGTAAAAGGAGAACAAAATGAAGAAGTTTTCTAACAAAGAAGATAATTCTTTCTTCTCAATAGAAGAAATGGAAAATAAAAACCATTCCGAACATATAACCGCTCCCCATGTTTTAACCCCCGCAGAAGTGCTTAACACCGAAGCCGAAGAAACACCGGTTAAGCCCAACAGCAGTTCTGGTGCTTTAGATGCTTTAAAAAAGCGTCTTGCAGAGGCGGCTAACAGTTATACAACGGAAGAAGTTAAAGAAGAAACAAATCCCGAGCCTGAGCCCGAGGTTAAAGAAGAGCCTAAGCAAAGTCTTCTTGATAAATGCTTGCCTTATATTCTTGATGAAAACGGCAAGGATGCAACCCTTGACTCAGAGCCGCTTTATAAATTACAGAGCGTCGCAGAAATTCTTAAGAATGACAGTGAAAAGGCTATTGAAAGACTTTCTGAAAAATATGGTATTGAATTTGATAATTTAGGATATTCTGCACCTGCAGAGGTTAAAGAGCCTATCGAAGAAAAAAAGGAAATCCCCGAAGAAAATCAGGTTACAAAGGTTCAATCAAATGTTCCTTTTATTATTTCGGATATCGATATGCCATCTTACCCCCAGATTCAGAAGAAAACCGAAGATATAAGCAACACGGCTACTATTACCTTTACACCTATTAACGATGACGGTGATAGCGATTCCCACATCTCGGTTTCAACCAACACAAGAGCCATTGACTTGACGGGTGAATTCACGGGTATTCCAAAAGCCTCTTCAAATGAAATCGAAGAGCAGGTACACCTTGAAAAAAATGAATTTGAGGATTATTCTCCAAAGGAAGAATTCAAAAATCTTTCAGAGGGCGGAAAGTTTTTAAGAAAGTTCTCGATAAATAAAAGACGTGCCTTTTTATCTATGTCTTTTTCTATTATTTTCACCCTGTTACTATTGTTTGCAAAACTTCCTTTTATGCAAGGCATACTTTTAGCACATACTGTTACAGGAATGATAATATGTTCTGTTTTAGCGGGACTTGTTATTATATCGAACATTGATATGCTAAAATCTCTTGGGAAAATTTTCAAAAAAGATGGCAATGCAGATATATCGGCTTCTCTCGCCGCTGTTTTCACTGCGGCTTATGCAGTTTTAGGCATAATAAATGAGATTATTTTCCTTGATATGCTGATTTTATTATCGGTTGTTCTTTGCTTTAGAGCAATCGGCTCATTCTTTAAAACCTCGCATATCTTAGCCAGCTTTAAAGGTATTAACCAACCAAACATCAAAAACGGCATAAAGCTTATAAACGACCCCTCGATTACCTTTTCAATGTCTAAAAACTCAATAGAGGGTGATGTTTTAATTGCCGCCGGTCAAAAAGCAGAGCATATAGGAGATTTTGTTAAATACACTTCTTTTGGCACCTTCTTAGGAGGCAAGCTCCCCGTAATAACCGCCCTTTCGCTTATGCTTTCGGTTATTAGTGCTTTTGCCTGTGCCACTTATTTCGAGGGATTAGTTTACGGTTTTTATGCCGCTGCGGCAATTCAGTGCTTCGCAGCCATTCCGACCCTTTTCCTTATCGACTCTCTCCCCCTTTACAGAGCCTCTAAGCGTCTTAAAAAGGTTGGAGCTGTGATATTCGGTAAAACCGCTGCAAACGAGCTTGAAATGGCAAATGCCGCAGTTTTAAACTCTGCAGATATTTTCCCTGCAGGCACGGTTACACTTCATCAGATGAAGGTTCTATCCGAAAATAATCTTGAGGACACACTTGTCCGTGCCGCTTCACTTACTGCTTCTTTAGGTAGCACATTAGCTCCTATTTTTAAAGAGATTACAGGTAATTCACATATAACTGCTCTTCCCGATTCTGATACCGTTAAATATGAGGACAGAATGGGAATTTCGGGCTGGGTTGATAACCGACTTCTCTTTATCGGCAACCGAACTCTTATGGAAGCACACGGTATTGATGTTCCCTCGGTCGAGGTCGATAGGAAGATTTTGCGTCAGGGTTACTTTCCTATCTACGTTGCAACAAGAGAAAAGGCGTGTGCTTTGCTTGTTGTTCAGTACAATGTTAACCCAGATGTTGCAAAACAACTCAGACGTCTCACCTTCTCGGGCGTAACACTTCTTATAAACAGCTGCGACCCGAACTTAACCGAAGAAATGATTTGCGATTATTTAGGGCTTTATGAGGATACAGTTAAGGTTATGTCGGCAGCAGGCTGCCATATGTATAAATCAACCTGTGCTAAAGCTAAAGCAATTTCTTCCCCCGCAGCATACAGAAATAATCCCTTAGCTCTTCCAACACTTCTTAACTGTGCTGCAAGAATTAAAACCTCTAACACCCTGCTTTCTGTGGCTTTTGTTATCTGTGCAGCTTTGGGAGCAATCCTTTTCGCTTACACCTCATTCAGCGGTTCAGATTCACTTATTACTGACACAACCTTGCTAATATATACCTTAATCAGCACCGCCGTGTCTTACATAGCATATTTCATTAAAAGACCTTAGGAGGAATAAAAATGAATTCAAAACCTAAATTTTATATCACAACTGCAATAGCCTATGCTTCAAGTAAGCCCCATATCGGCAACGCTTACGATATCGTTCTTGCCGATATGATTGCTCGCTATAAAAAGCAGATGGGCTTTGATGTTTATCTGATGACAGGCTCAGATGAGCATGGTCAGAAAATTGAAGAAAAGGCGAAAGCAGAAGGTATTGCTCCGAAGGAATATGTTGATAGAGCGGCTTCTGTTATCAAGGGTGTTTGGGATAGCCTGAACACTAGTTATGATAAGTTTATCAGAACAACTGATAATTATCACGAGGCAACAGTTCAGAAGATTTTCAAAAAGCTTTATGAACAGGGCGATATCTATAAAAGCACCTATGAGGGTAAATACTGTGTTCCCTGTGAATCATTCTATACCGAGTCTCAGCTTGTAGACGGCAAATGCCCCGACTGTGGAAGAGATGTTATCGACTCCAAGGAGGAAGCATATTTCTTAAAGCTTAGCAAATATCAGGTTAAGCTTTTGGAATATTTCGAGCAAAACCCTGATTTTATTCAGCCCGAATCAAGAAAGAACGAAATGATAAACAACTTCTTGAAACCCGGTCTTCAGGACCTTTGTGTTTCCCGTTCTTCTTTCAAATGGGGTGTTCCCGTAAGCTTTGATGACAAGCATGTTATCTATGTTTGGATAGATGCACTTTCAAACTATATAACAGGTATCGGCTATGATACTGAAAACAATTCCGAGCTTTATAATAAGCTTTGGCCTGCCGACCTTCACGTTATCGGTAAGGATATAGTTCGTTTCCATACGATTTACTGGCCGATAATTCTTATGGCTTTAGGTCTTCCCCTTCCTAAGCAGGTATTAGGTCATCCCTGGGTGCTTGTTGGCGAGGATAAGATGAGCAAATCAAAGGGTAATGTTGTTTATGCCGATGAACTCGCTAAACGCTTTGGTATTGATGCTGTTCGTTATTATCTGCTTTCTGAAATTCCCTTCGCTCAGGACGGCACCTTTACCTATGAAAGCTTTATAACTAAATTCAATACCGACCTTGCAAATACTCTCGGCAACCTCGTTAACCGTTCTGTTGCTATGACCAATAAATATTTCGGTGGCAAGGTTTCTAAGGGTGAAATAACCGAAGAATACGATAAAGAGCTTATTGCCGCTGCTGAAGATACCATAAAGGCTTACTATAAGAATATGGATTCTTATCACAATGCAAACGCTTGCGAAACAATAATGAACCTTGCAAAGAGATGCAATAAATATATCGATGAAACAACCCCTTGGACACTTGCTAAGGACGAGGCAAATAAGGATAGACTTTCAGCCGTTCTTTATAATTTGCTCGAGTGCATACGTTTGCTTTCTATTATGCTCTCCCCCATTATGCCTGACAGCAGTGAAAGCATTAAGGCTCAGCTTTGCACCGATATTACTACCCTTTCTTTCGGAGAGGTGAAAGAATATTCTGTTGGTGCTGCCGTTCCTCTTTTTGCACGCCTTGACGGCGCAAAGGTTTTAGAGGAAATTGCAGCCGAGGAAGAAAAGAAAGAACAGGAAAATATCACTAAGCTTTCCGAAATTTCAATAGATGACTTTGCAAAGGTTGAGCTTACCGCTGCAAAAATTATTGCTTGCGAGCCTATTCCGAAAGCTAAAAAGCTTCTCAAATTAACACTTAATGACGGAAGCGGTAAAGAAAGAATTGTAGCTTCAGGTATTGCTAAATGGTATACTCCCGATGATTTAATTGGGCACACTGTTATAGTTGTTTCAAACCTTAAGCCTGCTAAGCTTTGCGGAGTTGAATCTAACGGTATGATTTTAGCAGCCGACTGTGCTGAAGATGATGTTAAGGTTATTTTTATTGATGGTGTTCCCGAGGGGTCCAAAATCAGATGATAGAATTTTTAAACGAAACTCCCCTTAAAGAGCCTTTGATATTTGATACCCATGCTCATTATGATGACGAACGGTTTGATGATATCAGAGAGGAGTTGTTATCCTCTCTTCAAAAAAACGGTGTTGATGCCGCTATAACCTGTGGCTGCGATAAGGAATCTTCAAAAAAAGCTACCGAAATGGCAGAAAAATATGAAAATGTTTTCGCCGCCGTTGGAATTCACCCCTGTAATATTGACAGCGGTACAACCATTGAAGAAATCGAAAACCTTGCAAAGCATAAAAAATGCGTTGCCATAGGTGAAATCGGGCTTGATTATTATTGGACTCAGGATAACAAACCTGAGCAAAAACAAATTTTTATAAAACAGTTAGAGCTTGCAAAAAAAATAAATCTTCCTGTTTTAATTCATGACAGAGATGCCCACGCCGATACCCTCGAAATTTTAAGGCAATATAAACCAAAGGGTGTTGTTCATAGCTTTTCGGGAAGTCCTGAAATGGCTAAGGAGCTTATTGATTTAGGACTTTATATCGGTATAGGCGGAGTTATAACATTTAAAAATGCAAAAAAATTACCAGATGTTGTTAAAATGCTCCCGATGGACAGAATGTTGCTCGAAACCGACGCTCCTTATCTTACTCCCGTTCCCTATAGAGGTAAAACCAACCATTCGGCGATGATTTATTTTTCAGCAGAAAAAATTGCCGAAATTAAGGAAACCTCAACAGAAGAGATTTTAAAACAAACTTTTTTAAATGCTAAAAATTTATTTTTAAAATAGAATAAGCACCCCGTTTTCAAGAAATAATAATCTTGAAAGCGGGGTGTTTTCAATGGATAATTACAACAATAAAAATCAGAACAATAACCAGAACAATCAGAACAAGAACGACCAGAACAAGAATAATCAGAATAAAAAAGACCAGAACCGTAACGACCAGAATAAGAACAATAAGTAAGTTTTGGCAACAAAAAATAAGCACCCGTTGGGTGCTTATTTTTTAATTTGTGTGTAACAAAATAAAAAAGCAGGTGAAATTCACCTGCTTTTTAAAGATTTATCTGTTAAGAATTAACTTTGTAAGCTCAACGGGCTCTACAATTTTTCCGTCCTTATAAACCCTCATATTGCCCGAAGCAATCTCATCAATAAGGATAACCTCGTCATTGTTATAACCAAACTCAAACTTGATATCCCAAAGGTCAAGACCGATAGATTTTAAATCATCAGCAACAATCTTTGTAATCTTCAAGGTCTGCTCTTTCATACTCTCAAACATAGCGGGAGTCATAACGCCAAGTGCCGCCAAGCCCTCGCCGGTTACAAGCGGGTCTCCCTTTTCATCGTTCTTAAATGTGCACTCAACATAGCCGCCCTCTAAAACAGTACCGTCTGCCATATATTCACCGTAGCGGCGGATAAAGCTGCCTGTTGCAACCAAGCGGCAGATAACCTCTAAACCGTGGCCAAAAACGGTTGCGGGAAGAACTTCCATAGTTGCATTTTCAACATCAGCACTAACATAATGTGTTTTAATGCCTGCTTCTTTAAGAAGCTCAAAATAATGAACAGAGGTTTCAAGGTTGGCCTTGCCGATACCCTCAATAGTTAAACCAACAGCATTTTCACCAGGGTCAAAAACACCGTCTTTACCGGTGCAGTCATCCTTAAATTTAAGCATAACATTACCGTTATCTAACTCATAAACATCCTTTGTTTTTCCTTCATATACTTTTTTCATTAGGACCACTCCTTAAAATTATTAGCTATTTATTAACTGTAACTCGGTTCTTTGATATTCTTAACCTTGAACTGATTAACAGCGTATTTATTTATTTCAGGCTTAAGTTTTTTTGCATAATCATCGATGATTTTATTATATTCCTCATCTGCAATGAGATGGCGAGCGGTCATATCAAGGTTTTCGAGATAATATTCATCAGCAGTTATATCCTGCTTAACTGCCAAAACAAAGCCCGACTTATCCTCAAGCTCGATAAGCTTAACATCGCCAACAGCCATAGCCTTAACGGTTTCATAATTATCATTGGCATAGGTTGTATCCTCAGCACCCAAAATGGAAGCATATTTATCCTTAGGTCCATCCTCAGAGCTTGTTGTATTATCGCTTCCGTTATAATCCCTGTAAACCTCAGCAAAGGTCTTGCTACCGTTCTCAAGAGCGGTTACATAGCCCTCAAGCTTGGTCTTTAATGCTGCCTTATCCTCATCAGTTGCATCGGTTTCATAAGAAGCATTGATTATATCAGCGATAATAAAATTATCATAAATCTTGGTTTTAACAGTACCTGCTTCAATAGCCTTTTCACCCTCAGCTCCATAAAGGAACTCAAAGTATTTTTCAGCATAATAGGTATCGGTTAAATAATCCGTATAAGTTTCAAGACTAACACCGTTAGGCTCGAAATATGCCGAATAACCGTAATTCGACCAATAATATGAAGCATAGGTCTGAGCATTAGCTACGACATCTTCAGCAAGCTCAAGCTTGTTTTCTTTACAGAGAAGCTTATAAGCGGCAATCCTTTTAAGATTTGCAATAGCTTCATCCTTAACCCAGTCCTCAAAATCTTTCTTATCTATTTTCTTTTTGGAATAATCAACAGCACCTGAAGATTTTTCTTCATCGGTTAAGGTTTCATAAACCTTGTTCTGAGCCTCTGTATTAGAATTTATAAGGGCACACATATAGTATGCCGAGGTGAATTCAACATCCTTCACCTTAACTGCAATCTCACCTTTTTTATGGCAGCCAGCAAAAGATAAAACCAACAGCATTACTAAGATTAAAGCTAAAATTCTTTTAACTGATTTCATAATGAACCTCCATTACTTTTACAATAGAAGTATTATACAACTTTTTTTTTGAAATGTCTACATTTTTTTCAGTTACAATGCTTTTGACATTTCTGCAACTAAATCGCTCATCTTCTGACCGCCTTTAAGTTTAATTGTGTATACGGGTTTTCCCGTAACACTGAGCATAAATCTGTTGCCGAAATATTCTGAAAGCCGAGCCATAACCTCAGGCTTTATTGAGTTTATATGCAAAACGGCAGTATTAGCCGTTCCCGTTATCTCGGCAATATCCGCTGCGGCGGCTTTGTTGCGGAGAATTGCAATATCAATAAGTCCCATAACCGATTGCGGCGGTTCACCGAAGCGGTCGCAAAGCTCATCTATAACATCCGAAGCATCGTCATCGTTTCTTATTGCCGCAATTCGCTTATAAATACCAAGTCTTGCCGAAAGGGACTCGATATAGCTCTCGGGAATATGTGCCGATACATTGAGGTCAACTGTGCAGGGAATATCATCTTTAACAGCCTCGCCGTTTTCCTCATTCACCGCCTCTGAAAGCAACTTCAGATACATATCATACCCTACCGACTCCATATTGCCGTGCTGGTCGCCACCTAAGATACTTCCCGCTCCCCTTATTTCAAGATCTCGCATTGCAATCTTAAAGCCCGAGCCGAACTCGGTATATTCTCTTATTGCCTCAAGTCTTTTAGAGGCAACATCGGAAAGCTGTTTGTTCTGTCCAAAACAGAAATAAGCATAAGCTCTTCTTGGAGACCTGCCAACTCTTCCTCTTAACTGATGGAGTTGGCTAAGCCCCATTCTGTCCGCATCCTCGATAATTAGGGTATTAGCATTAGGAACATCAACACCCGTTTCAATAATAGTTGTGCAAACAAGGACGTCTATTCTGTGTTCGAGCAAATCCTCCCAGACCTTAGTCAGTTCATCCTCGCTCATCTTTCCGTGAGCAATACCAATACTGACATCGGGCAGTTTTGTCTTAAGCCTTGCGGCACAGCGTTCAATACTTTCAACCCTGTTATGCAGATAATAAACCTGACCGCCTCTTCTGATTTCTTTATTTATGGCATCAATCAAAACACCCTGATTATATTCAAGAACATAGGTCTGAACGGGGTGTCTGTCCCCCGGAGCTTCGTCAATAGACGACATATCCCTAAGACCCGACATTGCCATATTAAGAGTTCTCGGAATCGGGGTTGCGCTCAGAGTTAAGATATCAACAAAGGGATAAAGTTCTTTAAGTCTTTCCTTTTGGGCAACGCCAAAACGCTGCTCTTCATCTATAATAACAAGTCCTATGTCCTTAAAGGCAACATCCTTTGAAATAAGCCTGTGAGTGCCGACAACCATATCGAGCCTTCCGCATTTAAGGTCTGATATAATTTTTTCTTGTTGGCTAGCAGGCACAAATCTGTTAAGCAGTTTAACCGTTATCGGCATTTCACCAAAACGGCGGACAATGGTATTATAATGCTGCATAGCAAGAATTGTTGTTGGAACAAGCAAAGCACATTGCTTGCCCTCGCTTATGCACTTAAAGGCAGCTCTGAGAGCCACCTCGGTTTTGCCGAAGCCAACATCTCCGCAAAGCAGTCTATCCATAGGAACTGCACGTTCCATATCCTTTTTGATTTCATTGATACAGCGTAATTGGTCCTCGGTTTCCTCGTATTCAAAACGGCGTTCAAAATCGTTCTGAAGGTCGGTATCCTCACTAAAGGCATAGCCTTTAACCGACATTCGCTTAGCATAAAGAGCCGTTAACTGCTTCGCCATATCTCTGACGGCTTTTTTAACTCTGCTTCTCGTTTTTTGCCATTCGCTGCTGCCCAAACGGTTGAGCTTAATCGAACCATCTTCACTTGCAGCACCGATATAACGGGAAACCAAATCAAGCTGAGTTACTGGAACATATAAAACATCGCTTTTGGCATATTTAATCTTTATATAATCTTTGGTAACACCTGCATTAGTTATTCGATTTATCCCATCGAAAAGACCGATACCGTGAGATGTATGAACAACATAGTCGCCTTTCTTGAGTTCATCTAAAGAACCGATTTCCTGAGCATTTTTAGGTCTTTTATTTTTTCGCTTGCCCTCAGATGCTATATACCTGTGGGTTATAAGCAAAAATTTTTGGGAGGGGATTTCAAAACCGCTTGAAAGTCCCCCGGTCATAACAGTTACACCCTCTCCAATTTCTTTAAAATCGGTAGAAAAAACGGCGTCAATTCCCTTTTCACGTAAGGTATCAACAAGCACTCTTGCTGCTCTTTGCTCACCCGCAAGTATGGCAACAATTCCTTTTTGACTGTAAATATATTCAATATCCTCAAGTAAAACATTTATATCTCCCGACCAACAGGAAGAACGCTTGAGGGAAAGGTTTATAATGTTCCTGATTTTGAGTTCATAAGAGCTTCTCGGGAAGTTTTCGAAAATTACAGCACTATTAACACAGCTGAAAAACTCTTCTTTACTCAGAAAAAGCTTTGAAGTCTTTTGGGATAAATAGCCATCCTCAAGATAGCTTTCAATATCCGCAGATTGCTGAATATTCATACTCTGAAAACGCTCTTTTATATTTCCGCTCTCACTCAAAACAAACAAATTATCAGAAACATAATCGAAAACGGTTTCGCCACCTTCGAAAATGAGCGGTATATATCTATCCGCCATAATAGAAATTCCATTTTCAAGAGAGGAAATATCACTTTCTATTCTCAATTTCTGATTTTCGGTTAAACCCTTGGTTTTAAGATAAAGCTTGAGTTTCTCTGCAAGCTCTTCAGGGTTATAGATTATCTCTGAAGCGGGGGTGATTTCGATTTTTTCGATACCTTCCCCTCTTCTCTGAGATTCGATATCGAAATAAGATATAGAGTCAATTTCATCGCCCCAAAACTCGATTCTAACAGGGTTTTTGGCACTTATCGGGAAAATATCGAATATTCCGCCTCTAATTGAAAACTGACCTTTACCCTCGCAAAGCTCACTTCGTGTGTAGCCCGCAGAAATGAGTTTTTCGCAAAGAGAGGAGATTTCTATTATATCTCCGCTTTTTATATCAAACCTTGATTTTTTTAAGATTTCGGGCGGAACGGTATACTGAGTTGCCGCATCAACAGATAATACAAGCAGGTCAAAAGCCCCATCTGCAAGAGCAGATAGGGTGTCAGTTCTTTTGTGTTCATATTCTTTTGAGTAACCACTAAGATTGCCGATGCAATAGTCTCTGAGCGGAAAATTAACCGCTTTAAGCCCTAAGGAATTTATATCAGAGCAAAGCTCGTTTGCCGTTCCCTCATCCTCAGTTATAACGGTGATTTTCTTGCCCGTCAGCCTTGAAAGAGCAGCTAGAATTACAGCCTTGTGAATAAGTGAAACTCCCGTGCAAACAAGGGGCAAACGGTCATTTTTGATATCCCTTAGAAGTGTGGAAAAATCGGCATCCGAAATCAGAATTTTATCAAGAAATTCCATATTTTCCTCAGCTATTATATTTATTCATCGCAGAGTCAATTCCGCGAAGTATAATCTCTTTAACTGCCTTGATGGCTCTTTCTAGTGCCTTTTCGAAATTCTCGGTTTCTTCTTTTGGTATTTTACCAAGAACCCAGTTGACTGCATCCGTCTGTCCGCTCGGCTTTTTTCCAACACCGATTTTAATTCTTATAATTTCCTCAGTGCCTAAAAGCTCGATAATATCTCTGAGTCCCTTTTGTCCCCCATCGCTACCCTTACGGCGTGTTCTTATAACACCGATATCAAAGGAAATATCATCGTGAATAACGATAATTTTATCAGTAGGGATTTTATAAAAGGAAGCAATTTTCTGCACCGCTTTTCCCGAATTATTCATAAAGGTCTGAGGCTTTATAACAAGTATTCTGTTATTTCCTATCCTGCATTCGCCAAGCAGAGCTTCATATTTATTCTTATTAAACTGAAAGCCCAAATCCTCTGACATACTGTCAAGCGCCATAAAGCCTGCGTTATGGCGGGTATTTTCATACTGAAGACCTGGATTACCGAGGCCTACAACCAGCCAGTCATAAGTTGATTTTCTTTTAAATATCATATCTTTCACCACACCTTGATTTTACCCCAAAAATGAAAATTTTTCAAGATAATATTGTAAAATTAGTTAATAAGTGATAAACTGTATATAAATATATTTAATTTAAGAGGTTTAGCTATGAATATACTTGTCATAGGCTGCGGCAAAATCGGCTCAACTATAATTGCAAGCCTTGCATCTGAGGGACATGATGTTATCGCCCTTGATAACAACCCTCAGGTTATAGAGAATATCACAAATGTTTACGATGTTATCGGCGTTTGCGGTAACGGAGCGGATAGTGATGTTCTCGAAGAGGCAGGAGTTAATAAAGCGCAGTTGGTTATTGCCGCAACAGGCTCTGATGAACTTAATATGCTTAGCTGTTTTCTTGCAAAGCGTATGGGTGCCGAGCATACTATTGCTCGTATCAGAAACCCTGAATATAACGATAAAAGCCTTAGTTTTATGCGTCAGCAGTTAGATATTTCTATGGCAATAAACCCCGAGCGAGTTGCCGCTCACGAGCTTTATAATATCTTAAAGTTCCCCTCTGCCGCAAAAATCGAAACATTCTCAGGTAGAAACTTTGAAATGATTGAGCTTCGCCTTAAGGAAGATTCGGTGCTTGACGGAATGCGACTTATCGATATGCGAAATAAATTCAAGGCAAAGTTTCTTATCTGTGCTGTTCAGCGTGGTGATGAGGCATATATTCCTGATGGTAATTTCATCCTAAAAAGCCGTGATAAAATCTGCCTTACCGCCGCTCCCACTGAGATGACAAAGCTTTTAAAGGATATGGGCATTCTCCAGAAGAAAGCCCGAAATATTATGATTTTAGGCGGAAGCCGAACAGGTTATTATCTTGCCAAAAAGCTTTCAAATGCAGGAATTTCGGTTAAGGTTATAGAAAGAGACTCAAAAATTTGCGATGAGCTTTGCGAAGCACTTCCTAAGGCAACCGTTATCAACGGCGACGGAGCCGAGCAGGAGCTTCTTCTTGAAGAGGGACTTCATTCCCTTGATGCCTTTGTGGCACTAACAGGGATTGACGAGGAAAACATCCTTCTTTCTTCCTTTGCCGCATCTCATAATGTTCCAAAGGTTATTTCAAAGGTTAACCGAGATGAGCTGATTCCTTTAGCTGAACATTGGGGACTTGATACCTTTGTTTCCCCTAAAAAACTGATTTCAGATATAATTGTTCGATATGCGAGAGCACTTGAGGACTCTGCCGATAGCAGTGTTGAAGCACTTTACAAGCTAATGGATGATAAGGTTGAGGCTCTTGAATTTATCGTTAAACCTGATTTCAAGATGCTTAATGTTTCTTTTAAAGAACTGAAAACAAAATCAAATACCCTTGTTGCAGGAATCATAAGAGACCGTAAAATCATTATCCCAACAGGTGAAGATATGTTGCTTGCAGGCGATAAGGTTATCGTTTTAGCCGCAAATCAAAGAATAGGAAAATTATCTGATATTCTTCAGTGAGGTAACTTTTAATGAACAGAAGAATGGTTTTTTATATGGTTGGGCGAATTTTAAAGCTCGAAGCGGCACTTATGCTGCTTCCACTTATCTGCGCCCTTTGTTACAAAGAGCTTGATATTGTTGCTACTTTCCTTGCAACAGTTGCTATTGCACTTATCGTGGGCTTTGGACTAACTTTTTTTAACAAACCAAAGGACAAGACCTTTTTTGCAAGAGAGGGCTTTGCTATAGTTGCACTTTCCTGGATAGTTGTATCAGCTATCGGAAGTCTTCCCTTTGTCATAAGTGGAGAAATCCCCTCTTTTACAGATGCCTTTTTCGAAACTGTCAGCGGATTTACCACCACAGGAGCAACCATACTCAAAAATGTTGAAAAAATGAGTAACGGCTTGCTGTTTTGGCGCAGTTTTACCCATTGGATAGGCGGTATGGGAGTTCTTGTGCTGTTCATGGCGCTTCTTCCAAATGATTCGGGCAGAAATATTCATATAATGCGTGCCGAAATGCCCGGCCCTATCGTTGGAAAGCTTGTACCCCGAATTAGAACAACTGCAAAAATTCTTTATCTTATCTATATAGTTATGACCGCTCTTCAGGTTATGCTTCTTCTTTGCGGCGGAATGTCTCTTTTCGATAGTCTTATCCATTCCTTTGGAACAGCGGGTACAGGCGGATTCGGTTCTAAAGCCGATAGTATCGGTGGTTACAGTCCGTATATTCAATGGGTTATAACTATATTTATGGTATTGTTTGGAGTTAATTTTAACCTTTACTATCTTATGCTTTTAAGAAGAATTAAATCTGTTTTAAAATCTGAAGAGCTATGGGCTTATATTGGAGTTATATTAACCTCTATAACGCTTATATCCTTCAATATTTATCCCCAATATAAAAGCATTTCCGAATCCATTCGCCACTCCGCATTCCAAGTTTCTTCTATCATTTCAACAACCGGATTTTCAACAACAGATTTTAATACCTGGCCAAATATATCAAAACTTATTTTATTCTTACTCATGTTTATCGGAGCCTGCGCAGGCTCGACAGGCGGCGGTTTAAAGGTTTCCAGGGTTGTTTTGCTTTTTAAACAAATGCGCTCAAGCCTTAAGCATATGATTCATCCCCGTTCGGTTGAAGTTGTCCGTTTTGAAGGTAAGAAAATTGAAAACTCAACGATAACCACCGTAACAACATATTTTGCTCTTTTCTTTGCTTGCTTTACGGTTATTTTCATAATTCTATGCGTTGCAGACCCATTTGATTTGGTTACAAATTCCTCAGCGGTTGCGGCTTGTATCAATAATGTTGGCCCCGGTTTTTCATTGGTTGGACCTCTCAGCAGCTATGCTGATTTTTCCAATATTTCAAAATGGGCATTATCTGTGGGAATGCTTCTCGGCAGACTTGAAATATTACCGATGATATTACTCTTTGCCCCGTCGGTGTGGATAAGAACCAAAAAAATCAAAGGAAATTAAAATGAAACTTCTAAAAACTTTAAGCATATTTCTTGCTGTTTGTCTTTGTTTTTCGGTAATTCTTAGCGGATGCAAAAATAAAGATTCTTCTTCAATAGCAGACTCTAATACAGAAACAAATTCTACAATTACAGTTAATATCAACCAAGATGATACCATCGACCCTGAAAATACCGAAAATCCAAACGGTAACGGAACTGAGATTAAAGCAGAAGAGTTATCTAAAAAGACAGGCAAAGCAAACGGTATTGACGTATCTAAATGGCAAGGAAAAATAAATTGGCAATCGGTTAAAAAATCGGGTATTGACTTTGCGATTATCCGAATAGGCTACCGTGCCGAAAACGGAAAAATATATAAGGATGAATATGCCGATTATAATATTCAGCAGGCTGATAAAGCAGGTGTTCTTGTTGGTGTTTATTTCTTTTCAACAGCCATCAACACTTCAGAAAGTCTTGAAGAAGCGAAATGGACTGTCGAGACTATTAAAAGCTATCCCATCTCCTACCCTGTTGTTTATGACTGTGAGGGATTTTTATCGCCCACAAGCCGTATGTACGGCATTTCAAATTCTGCCCGCACCGATAACGCCTTAGCATTTTTATCCCATATAAAATCGCTTGGATATGACAGTATGCTCTATGCCGCCAAGAGTGAGCTTGAGGGCTCTTCTCATTGGGAAACTGCAAAAATTGAAAATTCCCATAAAATTTGGGTTGCTCATTATTCTTCTGTTACTTATCCTCAGGTTGAAACCCCCTCTTACAGTGGAAAATATGATATGTGGCAATACACAAATATGGGTAAAGTTAACGGTGTTAGCGGAAACTGCGATATGATAGTTTCCTATTACACCAACCAAAAGCAAAGTCCTAAGAGCAACCAAAAGGTTGAGGATGCAAAAGTTCCCGTTCAAAAGGATACTACATATAAAGAAGTTAACGAAACAGTTACCGCAAAGGAACTAGTTAATCTCCGTGATGCCGCAAGTACTAAATCAAATATTGTTGGCACCCTCAAAAACGGTGATACCTTAACCCGAAGCGGAATAGGGGTTAACGGTTGGTCAAAGCTTTTATATAATGGTAAAACAGTTTACGCCATAAGCAGTTATTTAACAACTGATATTAGCTATAAACCACCAGTTGTTTCAAAGCCAGAGGCACCTGTAACCGATAGTGTTTATACCTCGGTCAACGAAACTGTTACTGCGAAAAGCGAAACAAACCTCAGAACAGTTGCAAGCAGCAAGGACTCTTCAACCATTGTTTATACCCTTAAAAACGGTGAGAGCGTTACAAGAACGGGTGTAGGCTCTAACGGCTGGTCGAGACTTTCTTGGAATGGACAGACTGTTTATGCCATTTCTTCTTATCTTACAACAGATTTAAGCTATAAACCGCCCGTTAATTCCGAGCCACAAGAGGCTTCGGATGGGTTTACCGCAGTTAACGAACAAGTTACTGCAAAGAGTGAAACAAACCTCAGAACTGTTCCGAGCAGTAAAGACCCATCAACTGTTGTTTATACTCTTAAAAACGGTGAATATGTAACCCGTATCGGTGTTCATACAAACGGCTGGTCAAAGCTCTCCTGGAACGGACAGACCGTTTATGCAATCACCTCATATCTTACTGAGTAAAGGATTAGAAAATGACAAGTAACTGCGAAAATTGTGCTAATTATATTTATGATGATGAAAATGAATGTTACTGTTGCGATGCCCTTCTTGATGAGGATGAAATGTGCAGATTTATAACAGGGAATACTAAAAACTGCCCATATTTCAACTTCTATGATGAATATGGCATTGTTAGAAAACAGAATTGAGGAAAGAAAAATGTTCTATGTTTATCTTGTTTTAAGTGCCGCCTTGATACCAATTCTCAATAACTTTTTTGATATCTTAAGAGAAGATTATTCCTGGTGGCTGGTGCCTGTTTTATTTATAGGCTTTGTTCTTTTGTTTATAATCATTCAGGGACTTCTTTTCCTCTTTTCAATTTTCATAGTTGATATAAAGAAGCCCGTAACAAAGAACTATAAATTCTTTAGATTTTTGCTTAAACACACACTTCCCTTTATACTTTTCTTTGCTCGTGTTAAAATCAACATTTCGGGACTTGAAAAGCTTCCCGAAAACTCGAGGGTTTTGTTTGTTTGCAACCATCAACACGATTTTGACTGCGTTGTTATGCTTTCAGTCTTCCCCGATTCAGATATCGCCTTTATCGGCAAAAAGGAAATTTATCAAACTATGCCCTTTGTTGCAAAGGCTATGCATAAATTGAATTCCCTACCCATTGACCGTGAGCACGACAGAGAGGCAGCAAAAACCATAATAAAAGCAATTAAAACAATCAAGGATGATATTGCTTCTATCGCCCTTTTCCCCGAGGGATATGTTAGCCCAACCTGTGAGCTATTACCGATTAGAAACGGCTCATTAAAAATTGCAACAAAATCACAAGTTCCAATAGTTGTTTGCGTTCTTAATAACACCCGCTCAATCCCTAAAAATATGTTCCTTAGAAAAACCGAGATTGAGTTCAGACTTCTTGATGTTATTTATCCTGAGGATTATAAAGAACTTAACACAACCCAAATCGGCGATATAATTCACGAAAAGATGGAAACAGCACTTAAGGAAATAAAAGGTTAATACATATAAAAAAAGCATCGGTTAAACTGAAATAGTCAATAGTTAGTAGACACAAAAAAGCAATAAATTAAACTGCCAGTTCAAGCCTGTATTGGACTGGCGGTTTTCTTTGGCTCTATAATAAATGTTGGGGTAACCAAGTAGAGTCTACGAAGAAAAATTAAAAAAGAAATAAAAAAAGTAGAGCATATTTGGAAGAAAACCGTTAAAATGGAATTGCTTATAAACCATAAACGGAGAACCAAATAT
>JAZSEU010000005.1:0-2822 GCA_045531855.1 Acutalibacteraceae bacterium | reverse complement strand
CGTTGTACTCCTTTGTAGCCTCATTCTGCTTAAGCTTGGTTTCATCATTCGACTTAACGATTTCAAAATATTCCGTCTTTAATTTTTCAAGCTCATCCAAAGCATCTTTTCTTTCTTTTGAAATATCTTTTTCGTTCGCATACCAGCCTAAAAAAGTTGTTGGCTCATCACCCCAAAATCCGTATCCTTCACTTTTACCAAAAAGTGCATACTGTGGCGATGATTTTCCACCGGACATTTTTTGAGAAGACACCACCTTATGACAAGTAGCAATTACACGTTCAGTTGGTGATGTTATTGTGATTGTTCCTGTTGCATTCTGCTTTTGGGTATTGGGCTCTTGTGTAATCTCCGTTGCCATTAAGCTATCCAGGGAAATATTCAATTTACTTGAAAGTAACAGCAACTTTTCCACTTCTGGGTATCCAATTCCTTGTTCCCATTTTGAGACTGCCTGACGACTCACATCAAGAATCTCAGCCAACTCCTCCTGCGATAATTGCTTCTCTTTTCTTAGTTGTTTTAGATTATCTGCAAAATTCATACAACTTACCTCCTTTACACCACTAATTATAAGCATCTGCATAGAGAAATCTACCAACCTATATTTGCATTTGAGCAACTTTAAGTTGCAAATGAATACACTTTCGAAAGATGTCTCATAAATTCTTATTTGTTTAACTGTTCTACATATTGGAATTTATCATTCGAAATCTATCAATACAGCTCTACATGGCGAACCGTCCGCACCTGATAAATTCAGCGGTGCAGCATTTAAAAAATAAACACCTTCAGGCACTTCTGATAAACGAATTCCCTCAAGCAATATAACATTAGCACTCAAAAGCACAAGATGTACTGCCATTGGGGCATTTTGCGGACCGATTGTCTGGGATTCATTTCCTAAAAGCAAAACATCTGAAGATGCAAATACCTTTGCTGCCTCAAGTGATACTTCGGCATCACCCTTAATCAGAATTCTCTTTGCAGCTTCAATGTTCTGTTTTTTTGCTTTTTCAATTATTTCTATAGCACCATCACCGGTGACAATACCATGATGTTCTGCCACATAAGCCATTCCCACAAATGTCTCTATACATATCTCATCTACAGTTTTGCCGTCTTTAACAAAATGGAATGGTGCATCTATATGCGTGCCGTTGTGTGCGCACATATTAAATGCTGTCAAATTATACACTTCACCTTTGTTCATTGATTTAAGTATCTTTTTCTCAGGTAGTGGATCGTCGGAATACACCTGACAACCGAAAACTTCTTGTGAAATATCGTAAATTTTCATTGCTTAATTCTCCACTCCAAATTAAAGTTTAATATCATTGCAAACCTTTATAATTTTGTCTGCTGCACCTTTTGCACCTGAGCTGTTCTTAAAGCCCTCAGCAATTTTCTTGGCATTTTGCTTATAGGTGTCAATACTTAAAATTTTATTTATCGCAGTCATAACGGAAACCCCGTTCAATTTATCAACTTTTATACCGGCACCAAGCTGAGATACTCTCTCGGCAACACCTTTTTGCTCTGAGGTCTGTGGTAACATAACAAGCGGAACTTCAAAATACAAACTTTCGCTGACGCTGTTCATTCCGCAGTGTGATACAAAGACATCCGCTTTTTTCAGAACTGCAATCTGGTCAACATGTGAAAAAACCGATATATTTTCAGGCAATTCTCCAAAGTCCTCGATAGACACCAAATTGCCAACAGACATAATCACTTGATAATCTGTACCCCTCAAAGCAGATATACAAGCTTTGTAAAAAGGCATCATGTCATTATTGACAGTTCCCATTGATATATAAATCAGTTTATCTTTCTTTTTTTCTATTTCCTCGGTTGCAGAACGAATTGAAGGACCGACAAATGCATACTTTTCCGAAAAAGTCTCTGCACAAGGCTGAAACTGGGGAGAGGTATACACAATGGTGTGGGTGTTATCATCACTACCAATAATATCAAGAATATTTTTAACAGGATATCCTTTACTCTGCAGGCGTTTAATTTGCTTAGCGGTTTTGGGGATTGAGAAAATCATCTTAAACAATTCACCGATACCTTGTTTCATAATCTTTGCCGAGTGATTATTAAAGGCAAAGGTTGTTGTTGAAGAAACAAATGGAATACCAAGTTTGAGTGCAACCGCTTTTCCCCATAGTGCCATGGAATCTGCAACAATTAAGTCAGGCTTAAGCTCTGCCATCTCCCTGCAAACCTTGTCATCAAGAGCCAATGTGGTATCTACCAATATCTTTGTAGAGAAAGCCAAATCTTTTCCTACACGGGTAGAGTCCTTGGCACTTAGTTTCTGCTCCGTATCATAATCGTCACAGGATATAAATGTTGCTCCTGCCGACTCTATTTTTTCACGCATAATGTTATATGAATAGTACCACACCTGATGCCCGCGAGAAACTAATTCCCGAACAACACCCAAAGTGGGGTTAGTGTGCCCGTGTGCAGGGATACAAAAGAAAACTATTTTGCTCATATTACTTCACCTGCTTTTATTCCTCTATTTCACTGAAAACTTGTTTAACAAAATCTTGTTGCTTTTCTTTGGGAAGAATTGCAATACCTCTTTCTTTATCACCGAGAACTAAAATTTCATCTCCGGGCTGTAAGTCAAACAGCTCTCTTGCTTCTTTAGGAATAACAAACTGTCCCTTTTCGCCGATTTTAACCATCCATGCAAATTTTCCTTCGGGTATATTCATAGTTAGCTCTCCTTTGGTATGATTGGTATGAATAATCATACCATAACTCTATATAAATGTCAATGGATCAAGGTGTGACCAAAGTCACAC
>JAZSEU010000014.1:0-2349 GCA_045531855.1 Acutalibacteraceae bacterium | reverse complement strand
GCTGGTTTTGATGCTTTTACTTTTAACGGTAAGTTATATGGTATGCCTTGGAGTGAAGATATTTCAACCAAATATTTTGTATGGTATAATAAAACCTATTTGAAAGAGATTGGTGCAGAAGACCCGTATGAACTTTATAAGGCTGGCAAATGGGATGTTGATGCATATCATCGAATTGCTAAAAAGGCAGTACAGTATGAATCCGATGGAAAGACTGTAAAGACCTACGGTTCGATGTGTTGGAATCCCTCTGTTATTATGGCTTTTTACGGTGAAAGAGCGGTAACCGAGCAGTCAAACGGTACTTGGAAGGTTACTATTGATTCTAAGGCAGGTATGGAGGGATTACAGTTAATCCACGATATGTGTGCTGATAACAGCTTAAAGATTGACGGTGGTTATAAGGAATTTGGTAACCGTCAGACTGCTATGATAATTGAGCGAGACAAGAACGCTATCGGTAACTATGATTACTATAATACTATGGAAGATGAAGTTGGTATGGTACCGTTGCCATCCTCTAAATATGGTTCATTTGGATTTGTAAATGTTGATGGAACCTTTATTCTAAAGGGAGCTAAAAATCCGATAGCGGCAGTGGCTTATCGTTATTATGACAGACTTTTTGGTGTTCATTCCTCTGACGCAGAAAAGAAGGCTGCAGGATACGAGGTTTATGAAAAAGCTTCCAACAAGATTTCTGATGAGCACAAAGCTATCGCATTGGATTTTGAAAAGAATAAGTGTGACAAAATGCTTGATAGTAAGCTCTATGCACTTACAAACTGGACAACAGGTGAAAAACTTGGTGCTGCTTTTTGGAAAGATTTAACCGTTAATGGAAAGCAACCAGCACAGTTAGTTGACAGTGTAAAATCTCAGATTAAAAGTTGTCTTAAAAATACCGTTGGTGCTTCACGAGTTGTGAATTAATAGATAGTATCCGCCCATATATCGAAATGAGTATGGGCGGATATTTTTAAAAATGTATTAGGAGGAAAATATATGATTAAAAAACCTACTAAAAAACAAGAATTTTCAATTAAAAGGGAAATAAGTCAAAACCCATATACTGGTATTATGAGTTTTCAGCATTTCAGGGGAGAAAAACTTTATTCTGATATAATAGTAAAACCGGAAAATAATTTTTGCGAAACAGAAAATTTGGAGTGTTATCCTGTGCCCGATTATGTGCTACAAAACGGCAGAGAAGAGGGGTATTATCCTGATAGTACCGTAGCATATATAAGAGTCCTGTGGAAAGAATTTGAGCCTGAGCGCGAAAAATACAATTATCAATTTATACAAGATATTATTGATAAGGCTTGTGCTCATTCACAAACATTAATTTTTAGATTATTGCCGCACAGTACAAGGGCATGCGATGATGTGCCTAAGTGGTTAAAGAAACTTATGTTTTGTCCCGAAAGACCTGACGGCGAGAGGGTTAAGGAATCGCCTACTGATCCGCGGTTTATTAAACTTTTCTGTGAGGCGGTGAAGAAATTAGGCGAAAGGTTTGACTCTAACCCGTATTTTGATGCGATTGATATATCTTTACCAGGCGCCTGGGGTGAAGGGCATGACCTTGAACTTTACAGAAAAGAAGAAATAATAAAAATTTTTGATACATATATAGAGGCATTCAAAAACACCCAACTTATAGGTCAATGCCATAGACCTGATTTTTTGTACTATGTAAAAAGCAAAGCAAGTATTGGGTGGCGTGGTGATGGTTTAGGCGAACCTAACCATACAGAACGTTATCCGTCCAATATTGCCCAAATTGCAGAATTTTGGAAAACAGCACCAGTTTCTTTTGAGTCGTATTGGTGGCTTGGCGAGTGGAAACGTAAGGGTTGGGATATTGATGAAATAATAGAAAGGACATTGGAATGGCATATTTCGTCCTTTAATCCTAAATCAACCCCCATTCCATACGAATGGAAAGAAAAAATTGAATATTGGCTTTCAAAAATGGGTTATCATTTTTCTGTAGATAACTTTTCATATCCTGAAAACGCTACTGCAGGAGATGAAATTCAAATGGTAATTAAGATCGATAATATAGGTGTAGCGCCATGTTATCATCGTATTCCGCTTAGTATTAAATTGCAAGGTGAAGATGAATATACCTTTGAAACAGATATAGATATAAGAAAATGGATGCCCGGAAAGCACACCGAAACTATGAATATAAAATTACCTGAAAAAATTACAGCGGGTGATTATGATATAAAAATTTCTATTTATAATGATGTTGCAAAAACGGTATATCTTGCGACTAATGCCCTTTGTGACGGTAGATGGTATACTTTGGGAAAAATAAAGTTAGGCAATTAACGGTTT
>JAZSEU010000048.1:0-50239 GCA_045531855.1 Acutalibacteraceae bacterium | reverse complement strand
AAGAATCTTAGGGTCCTTATTTCTTCGTTGTTTAATTTTCAAGGTCCGTTTTTCGCTCCCTCTCTCAAGGGCGCCCGATTATATTACCACATTAAAACCCCTTTGTCAACACTTTTTTTCAACTTTTTTAAAAGTTTTTTTCATATTTTTTTACGCCACAAGATATAGCGTTTTTGCGGTCTTTTCGACCACATTTTATATAAGAGTATTCCCATATTATATATGTATATACATATAAAAAAGGAACTCTTTCGAGTCCCTTTAAAATTATTTTGCTTTTGTTTCGCAATAAAGACAGCGATAAACACGCTTTTCTTTATCGGCAAGCTTGAAAATCTGGGGTAGTTCCTGCTCGGTTGCCGAAATGCAACGGGGGTTCTTGCAAATCAATACATTTGTAAGCTTCTCAGGAAGCTCGATAGTTTTCTTTTCAACTATCTTATCGTCTTTAATTATATTAACCGTAACATCGGGGTCAACAAAGCCTAAAATATCGGTATCGATTTCGATATCGGCATCAATTTTAATGATATCCTTTTTGCTCATCTTTCTGCTTGGAACATTCTTTATAAGAGCAACAGGGCACTCAAGGCTATCAAGCCCTAAAAGCTTATAAATCTTCATTCCTTTTCCCACAGTTATGTGGTCAATTACAATACCGTTTTTAATAGAATCTATATTCATTATTCTACCTCCAGAAGCATAAGGATAAGTGCCATTCTCATAAACTTGCCGTTGAGCACCTGTTTGAAATAGCAGGCTCTGGGGTCGTTATCAATAGCAACGCTGATTTCGTTAACTCTTGGAAGCGGATGAAGAATGGAAAGGTCTTGCCTTGCGTTCTCCAATTTTTCAGGGGTTAGAATATAGCTATCTTTGAGTCTTAAATAATCTTCCTCGTTGAAAAATCTCTCACGCTGAACACGAGTCATATATAATATGTCAAGCTCGGGCATAACCGCCTCTAAATCGGTGGTCTCGCAGAACTCTATTCCACTCTTCTTAAGAGACTCCTTAACATAATCAGGAAGTCTTAATTCCAAAGGAGAAATAAGAACAAACTTAATACCCTTATATCTGCGAAGTGCCGCAATTAAGGAATGAACGGTTCTGCCAAACTTTAGGTCGCCGCAAAGACCAACCGTTAGGTTATCAAATCTTCCCTTTTCACGATGAATTGTTAATAAATCGGCTAAGGTTTGGGTTGGGTGGTTATGGCCGCCATCCCCCGCATTGATAACCGGAACAGAAGCATTCATTGACGCCACCAAGGGAGCACCCTCCTTAGGATGACGCATAGCGATAATATCGGCATAGCAGCTAACTGTTTTTGCCGTATCGGCAACACTTTCACCCTTAGCTGAAGATGAGCTTTGCGCCTCCGAAAAACCGAGAACATTTCCACCGAGTTCATACATAGCCGCCTCAAAGCTGAGTCTTGTTCTGGTTGAGGGCTCAAAAAACAGGGTTGCGAGCTTCTTGCCATCGCACTTATGGGCATATTTTTCGGGATTTGCAATAATATCTTCGGCTTTAGCAATAAGACCCTCGAGTTCCTCTAGCGAAAGCTCTAAAATATCAATAAGACTTCTCATAAATTCAATTCCTTTTATTTAATTAAAATAATTCCGAATTACGCATTTATTTATGCTTTTGCACCGTTAACTTCCAAGTATTTCTTTATACGCTCAACATTTTCTTTATTTTTCTCGTCTTCTTCGAGATACTCAATAATATCATAAACATCAACAACCGAATAAACGGGGAAACCGAACTCCTCGCCAACCTCAGCCATTGCACTCTTCTCAGTTTTACCCTTTTCCTTGCGGTCAACCATAACAAAGGTTGCAGCAACCTTGGTGCCCTTTAAAGAGGAAAGTATTTCCATGCTCTCTCTAATAGCGGTACCCGCAGTTATAACATCCTCAACTATAACTATTTCTTCCGTTTCCTGAGGCTTATAGCCAACGAAAACTCCGCCTTCGCCGTGGTCCTTTTCTTCCTTGCGGTTGAAAAAGAAAGGAACATCGAGTCCCTCTTTTGAAAGAGCAACCGCAACCGATACTGCTATCGGGATACCCTTATAAGCGGGTCCATAAAGCACGGTTTTTTTATTTCCAACCTTTTCAAAGTAAGCCTTTGCATAGAACTCGCCAAGCTTGCTTATCTGGTCGCCTGTTTTAATATCGCCAGCATTTATGAAATAGGGGATTTTTCTGCCTGATTTAGCGGTGAAATCACCAAATTTTAAAACGCCAGCACCTTCTAAAAACTGAATAAATTCTCTTTTATAGCTTTCCATTTTCATTTCTCCTTATCCTACAAACTCAGCAACGCAGCGTTCATAAGCGGCAACAGGGTCCTCAGCGGCAGTTATAGGTCTTCCGACAACTATATAATCGCTTCCGATTTTCTTGGCCTCGGCAGGAGTCATAACTCTCTTCTGGTCGCCGATATCACCATCAGCAAAACGAACACCGGGGGTAACTGTTAAGAACTTATCGCCACAGGTTTTATGCACCTTCTCGGCCTCAAGCGGTGAGCAAACAACACCGTCAAGCCCTGCCTTCTCGGCATTCTGAGCATAATGCATAACAACCTTATCAATAGGCTCTTTAATAAGCAAATCGTTTTCCATTCTTTCCTGATCTGTTGAGGTCAGCTGAGTAACAGCAATAAGCAAAGGTCTTGTGCCGTCAGGACGGGTTAATCCCTCTAAAGCTGCCTCCATCATAGAGATAGTTCCTGCGGCGTGAAGATTAGTCATATCAACATCAAGGCGGGATAAAACTGCCATTGATTTTTTAACTGTATTGGGGATATCATGAAGCTTTAAATCAAGGAAAATCTTATGACCTCTCGCCTTAATTTCACGAACAATTTCAGGACCCTCTGCATAGAAAAGCTCCATACCTATTTTAACAAAAGGCTTTTTGTCTGTGAACTTATCAAGAAACTTGAAAACCTCTTCCTTGCTCGAAAAATCGCAAGCAATAATTACATCCTTACCCATTATGCGCTCCTCCTATAATTTCTTCAAGACTGTTAATTCTATATTTTTCCATTACCCGAGGTAAATCTTCAATTATATTTTTGCAGGCATAAGGCTCTATAAGGTTAGCCGCTCCCACCTGAACGGCGGTAGCTCCTGCAAGCATCATTTCGATAACATCCTCGGCAGTTGTGATTCCGCCCATACCGATAATAGGAATTTTAACCGCATCAAAAACCTGATAAACCATTCTAAGAGCCACAGGCTTTATAGCCGCTCCCGAAAAGCCGCCCATCTTGTTTGCCAAGATAGGCTTCTTTGTTTTAAGGTCTATTCTCATACCGAGAAGTGTGTTAATAAGGCTTAATCCGTCAGCCCCTGCCGCCTCGCAAGCCTTTGCGATTTCGGTTATATCGGTAACATTGGGAGACAATTTTATGTAAACCGGTTTGTTTGTTACCTTCTTAACCGCCTTTGTTACCTCTTCGGCGTTTTTGGCACTTGTTCCAAAAGCCAAACCGCCGCCATGAACGTTGGGGCAAGAGATATTAACCTCAAACCAACCGATTTGGTCTTCTCTATCTAATTTTTCGCAAGTATAAGCATAATCCTCAACCGAAAATCCGCTTACATTTGCCATAACCTTTTTATTAAAGCATTTTTTGAGTTTTGGAAGCTCCTCGGAAATAACCTTATCAACACCTGGATTCTGAAGTCCTACCGAGTTAAGCATTCCCGAAGCCGTTTCGGCAATTCGGGGGGTATCATTTCCAAAACGGGCATCCTTGGTTGTTCCCTTAAAAGAGAAGGTTCCAAGCATATTTATATCATAAAGCTCGGCAAACTCATAGCCAAAGCCAAATGTTCCGCTTGCGGGGATAATAGGGTTGGAAAGCTCGATTCCGCTTAAAGTAACCTTAGTGTTTACCATATTATCTCCTCCCTTAAAAGCACGGGGCCATCCTTGCAGATTCGCTTGTTGCCATACTTTGTTTTGCAGCTGCAACCCATACAAGCACCAAAGCCGCAGCCCATTCTTTCCTCAAAGCTATACTGACCGCTAACCTTTACAGCGTTTTCAATAGCTCTGAACATAGGCTCGGGTCCGCAGGTATAGAAATAATCATAGTCGATTTGCTCCATAGCATTCGTAACAAAGCCTTTTATGCCGTATGAGCCGTCAACTGTTGTTATGTAAACCTTGGCGCCGAGTTCCTCAAACTCATTCTTATAGAAAATCTCGGTCTCATTATTAAAGCCTAAAACAACCGAAACCTCTTTACCCTCTTTAATCAACTCTTTGCAAAGCTTATAAAGAGGCGGAACTCCAACGCCGCCGCCGATAAGCAAAGGCTTATCCTTGCTTTTAGAAACATCAAAGCCGTTACCAAGACCTACGAGGATATCGAACTCATCGCCCTTCCCTGCTTTGCTCATAATCTCGGTACCCTCTCCTACAACCTTATATATAACGGTTATGGTGTTCTCACTGTAATCGCAAACCGAAATCGGACGTCTGAGATAAAGTCCTTCAATTTTAAAGTTTATAAACTGCCCCGGTTTTGTTAATGCCGAGGTATCGCCCTCAAGCTCCATCTTAAAAACAGACGGAGCCAAAGGCATATTAGAAATTACTTTGTAAATTCCCTGTGTCATACTACTTTCCTTTATGCATCAATAGTTGAGATTGTAAGTGTTGTTTCCTCTAAAACATCGAGAAGAACTCTTACGGTATCAAGCGAAGTGAAGATATTAACATTATTTTCGGTTGCACTTCTGCGGATTTCATAACCATCGGTTTCAGGACCCGAAGAGTTAATATCCCTTGTGTTTATAACATAAGCAATATGTCCCTGACGGAGTGCCTCAGGAATTTCATCGCTTCCATCGCCTATTTTCTTGAGGCTATGGGTGCGGATACCGTTTTTCTTGAGGAATTCAGCAGTGCCCTCGGTTGCCTCGATATTAAAGCCGAGGTTATAGAAACGGCGGATAAGAGGAAGTGCCTCTTCCTTATCGTCATCTGCGATAGTTGCAAAAACAGTTCCGTAATTCTGAAGCTTCATCCCCGAAGCCTGAAGTGCCTTATAAAGTGCACGGTTGAGCTTATCGTCATAGCCGATGGCTTCACCTGTTGACTTCATTTCGGGTGAGAGATAAGCATCAAGTCCTCTGATTTTGTTGAAGGAGAATACCGGAACCTTAACATAATAACGCTTTTTCTCATCAGGATAAATATCGAATATTCCCTGTTCCTTAAGGCTCTTGCCTAAAATTACCTCGGTTGCAATATCGGCAAGTGAATAACCGGTAGCTTTAGAGAGGAAAGGAACAGTTCTCGATGAACGGGGATTAACCTCGATTATATAAACATTCTCATCCTTATCAACGATAAACTGAATATTATAAAGACCAACAATTCCAATTCCAAGACCTAACTTCTTGGCATACTGCAAAATTGTTCCCTTAACCTTGCCCGAAATACTGAAGGTTGGGTAAACGCTTATAGAGTCTCCCGAATGGATACCTGTTCTTTCAACAAGCTCCATAATACCCGGAACGAAAACATCCTTACCATCACAGATGGCATCAACCTCAACCTCTTTACCTGCAATATATTTATCAACCAAAACAGGCTTGTCCTCATCAATTTCAACGGCGGTTTTAAGGTAATGGCGAAGCTGAGTTTCATCGGCAACGATTTGCATTGCTCTGCCGCCCAAAACGAAGGAGGGGCGAACTAATACGGGGTAACCGATTTCTGCAGCCGCTGCAACTCCAGCTTCAATATTGGTAACCGCTTTACCCTGAGGCTGCGGAATATCAAGGCTCTTAAGCACCTTTTCAAAGCTATCTCTGTTCTCTGCTCTTTCAATTGCATCACAGTCTGTTCCGATAATCTTAACTCCACGCTTCATAAGAGGCTCAGCCAAGTTAATCGCAGTTTGACCGCCCAAAGAAGCGATAACTCCTATCGGCTTTTCAAACTCGATAATGTTCATAACATCCTCGGTTGTGAGCGGCTCGAAATAAAGCTTATCCGAGCAAGTATAATCGGTTGAAACGGTTTCGGGGTTATTGTTTATGATAATAGCCTCATAGCCCGAATTTTTGATGGTTGTAACGGCGTGAACGGTTGAATAGTCAAACTCAACACCCTGACCGATACGGATAGGTCCTGCACCCAAAACTATAATCTTCTCTTTATCGGTAAGAATTGACGCATTTTCACCGTTATAGGAAGAATAGAAGTAAGGAATATATGCGTTTGTATGGCAGGTATCAACCATACGGTATACAGGCATAAGTCCCTTTTCTTTGCGGAAGTTATAAACCTCAAGCTCTGTGCAGTTCCACATTCTTGCAACATATTTATCAGAGAAGCCCATTTTCTTGGCATTCTCTAAGGTTTCTAAATCAAAAGCATTTCCTCTGAGGCTTTCTTCCATATCAATAATATTCTTGATTGCCTCAAGGAAGAATGGGGTGATTTTGGTAATCTCGTGAATTTCTTCAACGGTAGCGCCCCTATAAATGAGCTCTGCTATTGCAAAGAGGTTATCATCTCTGAACTCGCCGATATATGCTCTGAGTTCATCATCGGTCATATTATCAAACTTATGATGATAAAGGTGGTTAACGCCGATTTCAAGCGAGCGTGTACCCTTAAGCAAGCTTTCCTCTAAGGTTGAGCCTATTCCCATAACCTCACCGGTTGCCTTCATCTGAGTTCCAAGGCTGTTAGAAGCACTTGTAAATTTATCAAATGGGAAACGGGGGAGCTTGGTTATAACATAATCGAGCTTAGGCTCGAAAGCGGCAGTTGTGTTAGCGATTTTAATATCCTCAAGCGCCATACCAACTGCAATTTTAGCAGTAACCCTTGCAATCGGGTATCCGCTTGCCTTTGAAGCCAAAGCAGAGGAACGGGATACACGGGGGTTAACCTCGATGAGATAATATTCGCTTGTATGAGGATTAAGTGCAAACTGAACATTACAGCCGCCCTCAATTTTGAGCTCACGGATAATCTTAATCGCACTGTCATTAAGCATTTTAAGGTCGTGGTCGTTAAGTGTCATAATCGGGGCTACAACCAAAGAGTCGCCTGTATGAACACCAACGGGGTCGATATTTTCCATACCACAGATAGTTATTGCGTGGTCATTAGAGTCCCTCATAACCTCGAACTCGATTTCCTTATATCCCTTAACACTCTTTTCAATAAGCACCTGATGAACAGGGGATAATTTAAAAGCGTTAATGCCGATTTCAATGAGTTCTTCCTCATTGTATGCGAAGCCGCCGCCTGTTCCTCCCAAGGTGAAAGCAGGGCGAAGAACTACGGGATATCCGATTCTCTCAGCTGCCTCTTTTGCCTCTTCAATGCTATAGGTAATCTCAGAGGGAATGGTCGGCTCGCCGATTTCCTGACAAAGCTCTTTGAAAAGCTCCCTGTCCTCAGCTCTTTCGATACTCTCGCTCTTAGTGCCGAGTAGTTCCACTCCGCACTCCTTGAGAATACCCTTTTTCTCAAGCTGCATAGCAAGGTTAAGACCTGTCTGTCCGCCGATACCCGGAACGATGGCGTCAGGACGTTCATATCTTAAAATCTTAGCAATATATTCAAGGGTTAAAGGCTCCATATAAACCTTATCCGCAATGGTTGTATCGGTCATAATGGTTGCAGGGTTTGAGTTGCAAAGCACAACCTCATACCCCTCTTCCTTAAGTGCCAAGCAAGCCTGAGTTCCTGCATAATCGAACTCTGCCGCCTGACCTATAACAATAGGACCTGAGCCTATAATCAAAACCTTTTTAATGTCTGTTCTCTTTGCCATTTTTATTCCTCCGTTAAATATACTGCTTTATTATCTTTTACCGTTAATAAACATTTGCCGAAAACCTTTTGGTCAGAGAAGGGGGTTGCCCTGCCCTTCGATAAAAACTCATCCGGCTTTATTTCATATTCCTCGTTTAAATCGAAAACGCAGAAATCTTTAGTTTCAGGAAGATTAAACCTCTTCCTCGGGTTTATACTCATAAGTTCTATGAGCTTTTCAAGGGTTATAATTCCCTTTTTAACAAGAAAAGTGTAAAGCACAGGGAAAGCCGTTTCAATACCGACAACTCCCATAAGGCTCTTCTGGAGACCTTTTGATTTTTCCTCTTGTGAATGGGGTGCATGGTCGGTTGCAATCATATCTATTGTTCCGTCCTTAATGCCCTCGATTAAAGCCAGCCTGTCCTCCTCAGAGCGAATGGGCGGATTCATCTTAAATCTGCCCTCCTCCTTTAAATCATTATCATTCATAACAAGATAATGGGGAGCGGTTTCGCAGGTTATATCAACACCCTCAGCCTTGGCTTTTCTTATCAGCTCAACACTTTCCTTTGTTGATATATGGCAGACATGGTATTTACAGCCCGTTTCTCGAGCAAGAGCAATATCTCTCTCTATCGGCCTCCATTCGCTTTCAGAGCAAATTCCCTTATGCCCGTTTTTCTTGGCATACTCGCCATCATGGATATACCCGCCTCTTAAAAGACTGTTATCCTCGCAATGAGCCACGATTATTTTGCCGAGCTTTTTGGCTTTTTTCATCGCCTCAAGCATCATTTCTTCGCTTTGAACTCCCCTGCCGTCATCCGAGAAGGCGATAGCATCTTTGCTTAAAGCCTCAAAATCAGAAAGCTCCTCACCCTTTTGCCCTATTGTTATCGAGGCATAGGGGTGAACATTTATAACGGCATCTCTTTCGATTATTTCGAGCTGAACCTTTAGGTTTTCATAGCTATCGGGAACGGGGTTTAGGTTGGGCATAGAGAAAACATCGCTATATCCGCCTTTGGCTGATGCCTTTGTTCCGCTTTCAATAGTCTCCTTATATGAAAAACCCGGCTCCCTGAGATGAACATGCACATCACAAAAGGCCGGAAAAACAAAGCAATTATTAAATTTAGAAACAATAGCACCAATATTAGAATTTTCAGAGGTTTTCAAATCAAAAAAAAACTCCCCTAAGGAAAATGCCTTGTTCTTATAAACATTAACATTTTTGAGGGAAATTCTCATTATGAAACCGCCTTTCTAATTATCTTAGTTATTTTATCATAAGGCTTATGAGTTGTCAAGCAAAAACCAACCCTAAATTTAAAAATCTATCTATTTTATATATTATACATATACTTGAAAATTGTTTGGAGAAATGTTATTATAGTTTTAACAATTTTTTCAAAAGGAATGCTTATGAAGGTTTATTTTTATACTCTCGGCTGCAAGGTTAATCAGTATGAAACCGAGGTTATGCGAGAGGAATTTAAAAAAGAAGAGTTTGATATTGCGAATGAGGGCGAGCCGTTTGATGTTGCGGTTATAAATTCCTGTACCGTTACAGCAGAGAGTGATAGAAAAACCCGCCAGATTCTTCATAGAATAAGAAGGCAAAACCCCGATGCCGTTATTGTGCTGACAGGCTGTATGGTCCAAGCATTTCCGAAAGAGGCAGAGAGCTTTTTAGACGCCGATATTGTTATCGGCAACACCGATGTTAAGAAAACGGTTGAAAAAACTATCGAATTTTTAAAGAATAAGAAACGCTTTTTTGAGGTTTGTCCCCATCTTAGAACTGAAGCCTTTAATACTCCCTCTCTTTCAAGCTTTGCCGAAAGAACCAGAGCTTATATGAAGATAGAGGACGGTTGCGAGAGGTACTGCACCTATTGTATAATTCCCTTTGCCCGCGGTTTTGTTCGCTCAAAACCCCTTGACGAGATTAGAAAAGAGGCTAAAGCCTTAGCCGAAAACGGCTTTTCAGAGATAGTTTTGGTTGGAATTAACCTCACCTCTTACGGCAAGGGCGAGGATATCAACCTTTGCGATGCGGTTGAGGCTGTAGCCGAGGTTGAGGGAATAAAAAGGGTGCGTCTTGGCTCTCTTGAGCCCGACCATATAAGCGATGATATGCTTTTAAGATTTAAAATGCAAGAAAAGTTTTGTCCGCAATTCCATTTATCTCTTCAGTCGGGTTGCGATAGAACCCTTAAGGCTATGAACCGAAAGTATGATACCGCCTTTTACAGAGATTTGGTGCTAAGAATCAGAAAAATCTTCCCCGATTCTGCTATTACAACCGATATTATGGTTGGTTTCGCGGGCGAAACAGAAGAAGATTTTAAAGAAAGTCTTGCCTTTGCCGAAGAAATCGGTTTTGCTAAGGCTCATATATTCTGCTATTCGAGAAGAGAGGGCACCTTTGCCTTCAATATGCCAAATCAGGTCGCAAAGGCAGAAAAGCACCGCCGAAGCCTAATGCTTGCCGAGACTTGCAAAAAAAGCGAGGAAAAATTCTTATCCTCCCTTATCGGTCAACCGCAAGAGGTTTTGTTTGAAACCGAGGAAAACGGCTATTTTGAGGGCTATACTAAAAACTATTCAAGAGTGCGTGTTATGTCAACCGAAAATTTATGCGGCAAATACCGTTCTTGCCTTATAAAAGAGCTTGACGGAGAAATACTGACAGGAGAGTTAATTTAAAATGGAAATTCTATCCCCCGTTGGCAATTTTTCAATGCTTGAAGCGGCGGTGAGGAGCGGTGCCGATGCGGTTTATCTGGGACTAAAAGGTTTTTCCGCCCGCAGAAACGCCGAAAACTTCTCAAAAGAAGAGCTTAAATCCGCAATAGAATACTGTCATATCAGAGGGGTGAGGGTTTACCTTACCCTTAATATTCTTATTAAAGAAGATGAACTGCAAAATGCTTTCAACTTAGCAAAATTTGCATATATTTCGGGAATTGACGGAATTATTATTCAGGACTTAGGTCTTGCTAAAATTTTAAGCGAGAATATTCCTGAGCTTGAGCTTCATGCTTCCACTCAGCTTTCAGTCCATTCACCATCGGCTTTGATACCCCTTAAAAAATTAGGCTTCAAGCAGGTGGTTCTTGCCCGTGAAATGAGTAAAACTCAAATTGCCGCATTTTGCGAAAAGGCAAAAGAGCTTGGAATTAAGGTTGAAGTTTTTGTCCACGGTGCTTTATGTATGTCGGTTTCGGGACAATGCTTGTTCTCAGCCTTTTTAGGCTCGAGAAGCGGAAACAGAGGGCTTTGTGCAGGTCCTTGCAGACTTCCCTTTAAAGCCGAGGGCGGAACAGGGTATGATTTGAGTTTGAAAGATTTGTCCTTAGTGGATTATATCGAAGAGCTTAAAAATATGGGTGTTTCTTCCTTTAAAATCGAGGGCAGAATGAAGCGAGATGAATATGTTGCTGCCGCAACAGCCGCTTGCAAAGCAGCCCTTGAGGGAAAAAGAGACGAGGAGCTTCTTGAAACTCTCAAAGATGTTTTTTCCCGTTCAGGCTTTACGGACGGTTATTATACAGATAATTTAGGCAAGGATATGTTCGGCATCAGAACACGGGACGATGTTTTGTCGGCAAACAAGGCATACCCTTATCTTCATTCGCTATACCGTGCCGAAAGGCAGAGTGTTGCTGTTGATATAAAAGCCGAAATTTTAAAGGATAAGCCGATAAGCCTTACTATTTGCGATGATGAAAAAAACACTGTAACAGTTAAAGGTTCTGTTCCCGAAAAGGCACAAAACAAGGCATTAAGCCCCGATGATACACTTAAAAGTTTATCAAAGCTCGGCTCAACCCCTTACTATGCAATAGGGGGCGGTTTGAAGTTTGACGAGGGGCTTTTCGTTTCGGCAAAGGACCTAAATTCTCTTCGCAGAAATGCGGTTGAAGAGCTAAATAAATTAAGGGCAAAAACCGATAGGAGCTGTACCGCTGAATACAGTCTCAAAAAAGATTATGTAAACCAAAATAATGCTCCTGAAATCTATGCGAGATTTGAAAGCATAGACCAAATTCCCGATGATTTAGAGGGTGTTAAAGGCATAATTTTGCCTTTGGAAAATGCCGAGAAAACCCAATTCAACGGCGAGCTTATTATTGATATCCCAAGAGGCATAAAAAGCGAAGAAAAAATCCTCGAAATGCTCAAAAAAGCAAAAGAACAGGGCTTTAAAAAGGCACTTTGCTCCAATATTGCACTGATTTCAGTCATAAAGGAAGCAGGGCTTGAGGCTATAGCTGATTATTCTCTTAACATAACAAATAGTGAAAGTCTTTCTCTTATTTCCGACTTTGGATTAAAGGGTGCGGTTGTATCCCCAGAGCTTAGTATCTCAGAGAGCAAAAATATAAGTGGTTTAAAAAAGGGAATTATTGCATACGGAAACATCCCACTTATGCTCTTTAAAAACTGCCCGATAAGAAACGGCAGAACTTGTGCCGAATGCGATAAAAAAGGTGTTTTGAAGGATAGAATGGGGATAGAATTTCCTGTTCGTTGCAGAGAGGGCTTCAGCGAACTTTTAAACTCTGTGCCGATTTATCTTGCAGATAAAAAAGAGGCTTTAGAGGGCTTTGATTTTTATATCCTTTATTTCACAAGGGAAAGCCGGCAAGAAGCTCAAAAAATAATAAATTCCTATAAAAACGGGCTTTCGGCAGACTTTAAATATACACGTGGACTTTATTTCCGCTCGGTTATGTAGTTTATTGTTGATATTTTCTAATACTTTAAGTATAATATATATGTATATAGATTAGAGGGGGATTTTTTGTGGATTGCAAAAAGTTTTTCGAACAAATTAAAGGCAAAAAAATTGCTATGTGCGGAATTGGAATTTCCAATACTCCGCTCATTCTTGATTTTCTCTCAAAGGGTGCAAAGGTTTATGCCTGCGACCGCCGTTCAAGAGAGCTTATCGGCGATATTGCCGTTCAGCTTGAACAGGCAGGTGCAGAGCTTCGCCTTGGAGAAAATTACCTCGATAACTTAGAGGTTGATATCATCTTCCGCACCCCTGGTATGAACTTTAATCTTCCCGAGCTTGAGGCTGCCAGAAAAAAAGGTATTGCGGTTACAAGCGAAATGGAGGTTTTCTTCGATTTATGCCCCGCAACCGTTTTTGCAATTACTGGCTCGGACGGTAAAACCACAACCACAACCCTTATTGCCAAAATGCTTGAGGCAGAGGGCAAAAAGGTTTTCGTTGGCGGAAACATAGGAAAACCCTTGCTTCCCGAAATCGAAAATATAACCGCTGAGGATTTTGTTGTTGCAGAGCTTTCCTCGTTCCAGCTTATTTCTATGAGAAAAAGCCCCGATATTGCGGTTATTACAAATGTTGCTCCTAACCATCTTGATATCCACAAGGATATGGATGAATATGTTGAGGCAAAGAAGAATGTTATTCTCCATCAGAACGCCTTTTCACGCACCGTTTTAAACAGAGATAACGATATAACCGAGTCTTTCAGACAGTATGTCAGAGGTCAGTCCTTAGGCTTTAGTATGGAGCGTCAGCTTCATAACGGCGCTTGGCTTGATAGCAAAGGTTATCTTCACATGGCATACAGAGGCATTGATGTTCCGGTTATGCATAAAAAGGATATAACCATTTTGGGCGACCATAATGTTGCAAATTACCTCACCGCCATTGCGGCTGTTTGGGGTTATGTTGGGGTTGACACTATTAAAAAGGTTGCTAAAGAATTCAAGGGCGTTGAGCATAGAATTGAATTTGTTAAAGAGGTTGAGGGGGTTAAATATTATAACGATTCCATCGCCTCTTCGCCAACAAGAACTATAGCAGGTCTTAAAGCCTTCAACCAGAAGGTGCATCTAATCGCCGGCGGATATGACAAGCATATTCCATTTGAGCCGATGGTGCCCTATCTTTTAGAAAAGGTTGAAAAGCTTTACCTTTGCGGTAACACCGCTGATAAAATCGAGGCGGCAGTTACAAGCGATGAAAATTATAAGGGTGCACCCAAAATTATTCGTTGCGAGGATATTGAGGATGCCGTTAACAAGGCCCACAAAAATGCCAAAAAGGGCGATATCGTAACCCTTAGCCCTGCTTGTGCAAGCTTCGATAAGTACCCGAACTTTATGGCAAGAGGAAATCATTTTAAAGAACTGGTGAACAAACTTTAATGGAAATTAAAGAGCTTTTATTTGAACTGAGCCGAAAAGACAATGTTGGAAGCATCAGAGAAGCCTCAGACTTTGCGGCAGAACAGCTTTCAAAATATATGGAAGTTGAAACCTTTGATAACCTCACTGTTATCGGCAAAATCAAGGGCGAAAGCGATTATACTGTTATGCTTGATGCTCATATAGACCAGATTGCAATGGTTGTTACTAATATAGATGATAACGGTTTTTTAACCGTTGCGAATGCCGGCGGAATTGATATCCGTTCTCTTCCCTCACGCACAGTTTGTGTTCACGGGAAGAGAAAAATCTCTGCCGTTTTTTGCAGCACTCCGCCCCATTTGTCTTCAGGGGAAACGGAGTATACCGATATATCCAAAATAAAGCTTGATTCCTGTCTTGGAGCAAAGGCAAAAGAGATTGTTTCCCTTGGGGATTTTGTAACCTTTTCGGCTTCCCCCACTTCTCTCTCATCAACTAAAGTTTCGGGCAGAAGCTTTGATAACAGAGCCTCTGTTGCCTGTCTTTTAGAGCTTGCAAAAAGACTTTCGGATAAAAAGCTACCTCTTTCGGTTGCCTTTGTTTTAAGCGATAGCGAGGAATTGGGGCTCAGGGGTATTCGCACCGCCGCTTTCCGTGAAGAACCCGATGAGGCTATTGTTGTTGATGTAAGCTTCGGGGACGGACAAGGCATAGACCCCTCGGAGTGCGGAAAATTAGGCTCGGGTGCAATGCTTGGCTTTTCCCCTGCTTTTTCGAAAGCCGTTTCAAACAAGCTTAAAAATATAGCAGAAAGCAAAAATATCCCCTATCAGACAGAAGTTATGGGCGGAAATTCGGGCACTAACGCCGATATGGTTTCGGTATCGAAGTCGGGGGTTAAGACGGCAACCGTTTCTATTCCTCTTCGCAATATGCACACCGAAACCGAAGTTCTCGATTTAAACGATTTGAATTCGGTTTGCGATATAATTGAAGAATATATCCTTTCGGGAGGTGTTTTAAATGCTTGATTTGCTAAAACGCCTCTGCGAAACTGACGGCACCTCGGGAGACGAGGGCAGAATAAGGGATATTATCATCTCTGAAATCGATGGCTTTTGCGAATGGAAAACCGATAATCTCGGCAATATTATCGCCTTTAAAAAGGGTGAAAGAACACCTCTCAAAAAACTTCTTATAGATGCTCATATGGACGAGGTTGGACTTATTATCTCTTCTGTTACAGAGGACGGATTCTTAAAATTTAAAACAGTTGGCGGAATTGATACCGCAGCCCTTTTGTTCAGAAATGTTCTGATAAACGGCAAAACAAATGGCGTTATTTCGGGCAAACCCGTTCATCTGCTTTCTAAAAAGGAAAAAGAAAAGCTTCCCGAAAAGGAAAGCCTTTATATTGATATCGGTGCTTCTTCAAAGGAAGAGGCTTTAGAAAAGATTAGCCTTGGCGATTTTGCGGTTATAAAATCAGAGTTCGTTATGCAGGGCGAAAATATCATTTCAAAGGCTCTTGATGACAGAATAGGCTGTGCAATTCTCGTTACCCTTTTAAAGCAAAAGACAGAGTATGATTTTTATGCTTCTTTTTCTGTTCAGGAGGAAATAGGGCTGAGGGGTGCTAAAACCGCCGCTTTTCAGGTAATGCCTGACAGTGCTATAATTTTAGAGGGCACAACTGCCGCCGATATAGCTGATGTTCCCAAAGAAAAAAGGGTTTGCATTTTAGGAAAAGGTGCGGCAGTTTCCTTTATGGATAACTCCACCCTTTATTACCGCCCTTATTATGATATAGCTCTGAAAAGCGGAGTTTTATGTCAACCAAAAGCCTTTGTTTCGGGCGGCAACAATTCGGGAGCTATTCACCTTTCGGGAAACGGGGTTAAAACCATTACCCTCTCTGTTCCCTGCCGATATATCCATTCCTCTTCCTCGGTTGCAAATACTGAGGATATTAAAAACGCAAAGGCTCTTTGCGAATATATGATGGATAAGATTTTAAGCGGAGAAGCAGAATGATTAGCCTTACCTCTTCTCTTCCAAAAATTGAGCCCTTATCAGCCGAAAGTGTTAAAATTCACTGCCTTTTTGACTGTTATCAGCGGGATGATAAGGTTTTGTTCTGGACGCAAGACAAAGAAAAGGCGATTATAAGCCTTTGTGATTCCAATATGATTATTCATAACATTTCGGCAGATATCGATGAACTCAAAGAGTTTGTTGATGTTATAGGCCCTGTTTGTGTTTTCAGCGATATTGAAACACTCAAAAAAATCGGCAGAGCTCCAAAAGAAAAAATAAATGTTATGTTCCGCAAGGCAGATATCGGGGGAGAAACAAAAGGGGACACTTTATCAAGCAAAGAGCTTTATGCTCTTCTTGATACAGACGGTCTTTCTCTTCCTGAATATCCCTATTTTGCGGTTGATTTCTGTCGAAGACTTAATAGAGGAAAGGCAGATTATTTCGCACTTAAGAATACTTGTGCCGCTATAACCTTTAATTCTTGCGATGCCGCTATTATAAACGGTATTGCAAGCCATAAGAAAAGTTTTGGCAGTGTTGCCTTAAGGGCGGTTTTGCAGAAAAACAGGGGCAGAACGCTTCTTGTTTGCTGCAGAGAAAAAATTAAAGGATTTTACGAAAAAAACGGATTTAGTCCGCTATATTATGCAGGATACTGGGTGAAAGAAAATTGAGTATACTTAACTTTTTTAATGTTGATAAACGCCTTTTGAGATATGACGAAAAGGCACTTGCACTCTCAAAAGAAAAATTTGATGAGATTGATAAGATAACCGAATTTTGTCAGCTTAAGGTTCTCTCGGCTTTTATTGAAAACGGAGTCAGCGAGGCATCTTTTTCGGGCTCAACGGGTTACGGATATGATGACAGGGGCAGAGAAACCCTCGATAGAATTATGGCAGACTGTATGGGGGCTGAGGATGCGCTTATCCGCCATAGCTTTGCCTCGGGAACCCATACCTTGTCGGTTGCACTTTTCGGCGTTTTAAGACCCGGCGATAAGGTTATTGCAATAACCGGCAGACCTTATGACACTATAACAGGTGTTTTCGGAATTGACGAAAAGGTTGACGGCTCGCTTGCCGATTTTGGTGTTGAATATAGCGAAGTGCCCTTAAAAAATGACGGCACTCCCGACATTGAGAACATTAAAAAAGCGTTGTCTGAAGATAATTATAAAATGGCTTACATTCAGCGTTCCCGTGGTTACAGCACAAGACCGAGCCTTACCATTTCTGATATTGAAGAGCTTGTCGAAATCGTCCGTAAGGTATCCCCAAAAAGCATTATTATGGTTGATAACTGCTACGGCGAGTTTGCCGAAACAAAGGAACCTTGCGAGGTTGGTGCAGACCTTATTGCAGGCTCACTCATTAAAAACCCAGGCGGCGGAATAGCACCGTCCGGTGGTTATATCGCAGGCAGACACGACCTTATTGAAAAATGTGCTGCAAGAATGACCTGTGCGGGCGTTGGCAGAGAGGTTGGAGCAACCCTCGGTCATAACAGAGAGCTTTATATGGGACTTTTCTCGGCTCCCCACGTTGTTGGCGAGGCTATGAAAACCGCAGTTTATACCGCTGCTCTCTTTTCTTCTCTCGGCTTTGAGGTTACCCCCTCTCCTTTGGAAAAAAGAGGGGATATTATTCAATGCGTGATTTTAAAAACCGCAGAGGGTTTGATTTCGTTCTGTCAAGGAATGCAAAGCGGAGCTCCTGTTGATTCCTTTGTAATTCCAGAGCCTTGGGATATGCCAGGTTACACCGACCCCGTTATAATGGCGGCGGGTGCATTTACCTTAGGCGCTTCCATTGAGCTCTCGGCGGACGGACCTTTAAGAGAGCCGTTTGCCGCCTGGATGCAGGGCGGTCTTAACTTCCACAGTGCAAAAGCTGGTGTTCTTTTAGCGGCTCAGAAAATGCTTGAAAAAGGCGTAATAAATTTATAGGAGCAAAAATAATGAAAGAAGTTTTCTCGGGTGAAATTTTCGAGGTTATGCCTCTGCAGAACGGCATAATCTTTTCATACCTCAAAAGCTTTGTCAATGACGATATGGTTATCGCTTATAAAATGCTGTCCTTTGATACCGGCAGATTTACCGATGTTGCAAAGAATATGTATTTAATAACAAAGTTCGGCAACAACTATAAGGCGGCACTTGAGTTTAACGATAACTATATAACCGTTAAATCTCTGCTTATTCAGGGTGGAAAGGTTTTCCTTTTGGCACCGAACGGGGATGCCCAGCTTGTTGATACAGACGGAATGCCTATCTGGATGGGTAATTTATGCTACCGCCAGAGTGCTCCTAATGATATTATTCTTCATAACAACGCCCTTTGGGTTTGCTATGCAGAGAAAAATGCACTTCTGAGGTTCAACCTTGCGACTATGCGTGAGGAGCTGAGAATCGGCGGAAATAAATCACCCTTTAATAAGCCCCGAGCCCTCTTCTTAGATGGGGATACGGTTATGGTTAGCAATCAGGATTCTATGAAGCTTACTCAGATTAACCTCAATACCTATAATGTTTTCGATTATCAAAGCTTTGAGGAGCCTGTTTATCAGTATGTTAAGGTTGGGGATAACCGCTTTGTGCTTTTGAAATCGGGATTATATCTAATATAATGATTGTAGTTAGTCGAAACGCTCAAAAGCGTTCCGACAAGCCACTTTACAAGTGGCTTCAGCAAAATCAAATTCTAATATTTAATTTTGCACAACACGCATTGCAATGGAATAGGACAAATTTTTACTAGAAAATTTGTCGCAAAATCAAAGATTTTGTGGCGAAACAGAATTGTTTCGCTTAACCTATTCCATTATAAAAAGGAACCCAAAGAAATAAACTCTTTGGGCTCCTTTTCTTTTTATCCGCAAAATTTAGTTGTTATTCTTTTTTGGCAGGATGAGGGGGAATAATCCCATTCACTCATATTTTCCCCATTATAAAAATATTTGATTTCGGGGGAATAACCCGTATCAAAGCTATCAATGATAATAAGCTTTATTTTCATTTTTTCTCTTATAATACTTTTGATATATACACTCGCCTGCTGACCGACATATACCCCCGCTCTCGGCTCTGCAAGCCCTGCAAGATTCGGGGTTATTTCAACGAAAACTCCGTAATCCTCAACGCTTCTGATAACACCTGTTACGGTTTGCCCCGCCGAAAAAAGCTCAGCGTTTTCTTCCCAAGTGCCGAGCAACTCTTTATGGGAAAGAGTGATTTTTTTATCCTCTGATATGCTCCTTATCAGCACCTTTATGTTTTCGCCGACAAAAAAGCGGTCTTTGGGATGAGAAATGCGTGAAACCGAAATTGAATCTATCGGAAGAAGTGCTATATTTCCGCAGCCGATATCGCAAAAAGCACCAAAGCTTTCAAGATGGGTAACCTTGGCGTCTATAACATCGCCCGCTTTCCTCTTTTCCATTATATAATCTCGGCAAAGCTCCTGAGCTCTTCTTCTCGAAAGCAGAGCATAGGGCTTTCCGTTATCATCTGCCGTTATTGCTGTTACAACAAAACAAACACATTTTCCAACTCTCGATATCAGGGCTATATCTCGGGTTGAGCCCTCTGCAATACCCAAAGCCCCCTCTTCCCTTGGGATAATCCCTTTCATGCAGCCAAGATTAACCACAAGGTTATGTGCCGCATCACACATAATAACAGGTGCTTCAAGCACCGATTCCTGAACCTTTGCCTCGGCTAAATCTGCCGAAGTATATTTCATTCCTTTGTTTTCTGTTGTTTTCCATCCTTCAGGATAAAAACCTTCCATCTTTCTCTCACCTTTCTTTTTGGGGCGTTTTGCCCTTTCTTTAAGAAAATTATATGATAAGAACTTTGAAAAAATGAGAGAAAAATGTCTTATAAAAAAATATTTTTAACCGTTTAGATATAAATACAAAAGTTTTATTAAAAAAACGGACATTTCATCATAAGAATATCCGATTTTCTCTAAACCACTATAGATTTTTCCTTTTTTGAATAAGATATTATTTCTTATATAAAGCCCGATAGAGAAATGATACTGCGACAGCTCATCATATTTACAGTTTTTAAATTCATTTCTTACTTCTTCTGATATTTTTTCTTCTATTTTCTTAAATTCCTCTAAAAGCTCCCCGAAAAACTCCATTTTTATCACCTCAAAACTATTTTACTATTATTTAATAGTAAAATCAATACTGTTTTTTGATAGTACATATACTTATATTGAGGTGAGGATATGTACTTTTCAAGATTAAAGGATTTAAGAGAAGATGCCGACTTGGTTCAAAAGCAAGTCGCCGCTGTTCTCGGCATTGACCAACGGGTTTACAGCACCTATGAAACAGGCAAACGGGAAATTCCCGTTCACCACCTTATTAAATTAGCAGAGTTTTATAAAACCTCAACCGATTATATCCTCGGCAGAACAAACAACCGTTAAAACCGACTGTAACAGTCGGTTTTTTATTTCCCCATTGCCTTTTTGGTGGTTTGGGGGTATAATAAGAATACTTGATTTTCTTTTATTGAAAGGTGATTTTAAAATGGCAGAAGAAAAAACAACAGGCTGTTCGGGTAACTGCTCATCTTGCTCAAAAAACTGTTCGGGACACGACCCAAAAAGTCTTATCGAGCCTACGGGCGAATATAACAACATAAAGCATATTATCGGCGTTGTCAGCGGTAAGGGCGGAGTTGGTAAATCTCTTGTTACCTCCTCCCTTGCAGTTCTTATGAGCCGAATGGGCTATAAGGTTGGTATTCTTGATGCCGATATAACAGGCCCCTCTATTCCCAAAACCTTTGGAATAACCGCAAGGGCTATGCAGAACGAAATCGGAATTTTGCCCGCCGAGACTAAAACGGGCATTAAAATTATGTCGGTTAACCTTATGCTTGAAGAGGCGGACAGTCCGGTTATCTGGCGTGGTCCTGTTATTGCAGGGGTTGTTAAACAGTTCTGGCATGACGTTGTCTGGGGAGACCTTGATTATCTCTTTATCGACTGCCCTCCTGGAACCGGAGACGTTCCGCTGACCGTTTTCCAGAGTATTCCGCTGGATGGTGCGGTTATAGTAACCTCCCCTCAGGACTTGGTTTCCTTAATCGTTAAAAAGGCTTATAATATGGCTTCTATGATGAATATCCCCGTGCTTGGAATAGTCGAAAATATGAGCTATGTTGTTTGCCCTGACTGCAAGAAAGAATTCCATATCTTCGGCTCTGGCAGTGATAGCGTTGCAGAGGAATTAGGCGTTAAGCTTCTCGGCAAAATGCCTATTGATACCTCCCTTGCAACACTCGTTGATAATGGCGATTTTGAACTCTTCAAGGCTGATTATCTTGAAAATGCCGCAAAAGAAATTGATAAAAAGGTTAATAAATAATTAAAAGCCAAGCTTTCGCTTGGCTTTTTTTAAAACATTTCGGTTGATAGGTAGCGGTCTCCCGTATCGGGAAGTAAGACCACTATTTTTTTGTTTTCATTTTCTTCTCTTTTTGCTATCTTTATAGCACCAACAAGAGCTGCTGCAGAGGAAATTCCAACAAGTATTCCCTCTTGTTTTGCGATTTTTCTGCCCATTTCGAATGCCTTTTCATCCGAAACGGTTAAAATCTCGTCTAAAAGGGCTGTATTCAGCGTTTTTGGAACAAAGCCTGCTCCTATCCCCTGAATTTTATGAGCACCTGAAACGCCCTTTGTTAAAACAGGAGAGCCCTCAGGCTCAACTCCTATAATCTTTATGTTTTCATTTTTGCTCTTCAAATATTCGCCAACACCCGAAACGGTACCGCCCGTTCCAATGCCTGCAACGAAGATATCAACCTCGCCATCGGTATCATTCCAGATTTCAGGACCTGTTGTTTTGAAATGAGCCAAGGGGTTTGCAGGGTTTTCAAACTGACCCGCAATTATACTTCCCTCTATCTCACATCTTAGCTCCTCTGCCTTTTCTATAGCCCCTGCCATACCCTTTGAGCCTTCGGTTAAAACAAGCTCGGCACCGAATGCCGAAATCAACTTCTTTCTTTCTTCAGACATACTTTCGGGCATAACAATTATAGCCTTATAACCTCTTGCAGCGGCAACCATAGCAAGACCTATTCCTGTATTTCCCGAGGTTGGCTCGATAATAACCGAGCCTTCCTTTATTTTGCCCTGTTTTTCTGCCTCATCAAGCATAGAAACTGCAACACGGTCCTTTGCGGAGCCTCCGAGGTTAAAGCTTTCGAGCTTTGCTATTATCTGAGCCTTTAAATCAAAGGCTTTTTCTATTTTACTTAATCGCACAAGCGGGGTTGAGCCAACAAGCTGCTCGGCAGAATCAAAAATTTTTGCCATATCTATTCCTCCCCTTTTATGATTATTTTAATAACAAAGAAGAGGATTGTCAATGCAAATCTATTTCCAAATCGAATATTTTAAGGGTTTCTTCCTCAATTTCAACGGCGTTTCTATATTCGCCGAAGCCAATAAGACGGATATTTTCATAAGCTTTCGCCATACCGAAAAAGCCGAGCAACAGGCAAAAAAGAATTACCGAAGACAGATAAAAGCTTCTGAAAAACAACTTCATTTTATCATTCCTTTAATGTATTTAAAACGCTTGCCAAGGCATCTCCTACAAGCTCCGCCGAATACTTCACTTCATCCATAGAATTGGCATCTGTTCCGAATTCTATCAGCATTGAGCCCTTGGTTAAGCTCTCGTTATAATTCTTGGAAACGAGGCTTAATGGGCGAGCAAGAGAGGGATATTTAACCTCTAAGGCTTGTTGGAGCTTAAAGGCAAGCTTTAAGTTTTCCTGCCAGTTGGGAAAGTTAGTAACAGAGCCGCTCTGAGAGCCCATAACAAGCATAACCTGAGCCGCTTTTCTGCCGTCTATTTTGCTTACCAATTTAACCTTATCGCTATCTCCAGAGGATACGGCATCCCTATGCAAATCGAGGACAATTTTTATGCTTGGATATTTTTTTAAATAAGAATTTATCGTCTTGGCGGCACGGGTATAGCTTCCTGTATATTCGGGATAATCGTGCTGGGTTTTATCGTGAAGAGTTTTAATCCCCGCTTTGTTCAGCTTTTCTGTAACTATCTCCCCTACCTTAACCATATTCTTCTCATTATCCCGATTTCTTGAGGTAAAGCTTTCGGTATAAAATTCGCTGTCCGTTTCCATAAAGCTTTCGGTTGTATGGGTATGCATTATCAGCACCTGAGGCTCTTCTGTTTCTGCAATTTTAAAGCTCAAAGAGGAATTTAACATTGTTTTTATATCAACATCAAGCCCCGAGGCATTTTTCATATAAACATTGTTATAGCTTTGAGGTGCATTATAGGGCGAAATATATTTTTCTATTATTTTTCCCTTAACCGCCTCGGCAGAAACAGAAACAGAGCTTGCTTCTGTTGTTTTTTCTTCTGTTTTTACCTCTGCTTTTTCTTCTTCTTTTTCTTCGGGTAAAGGTATAATTTCTTGCGAACTTGTTGTTTTTTCTTCTTCTTTTTCTGCCGAAAAAATATCTGCGGCATTAAAAAGCAAAACCGAAAAACAGACAAAGCAAACGGTGAAAAACCTGATAATACCGCCGATTTTCATAGTCTCATCTCCTTTGATAATACTATGCTTTTAAAAGGGCTTTTATACCAACGCCAAGAGCCATTCCCTATCGGTTTCGGGTTGCAAAAATCTGTTAATACTTCTTGCTATTATCTCGCTGATTTTCTGGGTTAAAAGGTCGGCATCCTTGGGTGTTAAAATCATATCGGCTCCCCCTTTTTCGCCTGTTATTTCGCCTGCCAAATTTTTAGCATCAACAACGGTTGGAACACCAATCGCAATAACAGGAACAGAGAAGGTTTTTTCACTTATTTCTTTTCTTTTATTTTTAACCCCTGAGCCCGGAGAAATTCCTTGGTTACTTATTTGAACAGAGCGGAAAAGTCGGGACAGACTGCTGCTCGCTAAAGCGTCTATAACTATTAAAAAAGAGGGGTTGATTTTGTCCTTTACACCCTTTATAATTTCGGCGGTTTCGATACCTGTTTTGCCAAGCACACCGGGGCTTATAACAGCAACACTTTTTAAATCTTCAAGCCCGTTTTTTTCTGCAAATTCCCCCATTATATGCCTTGTTGCAAGGATTTTATTAGCCGTTAGAGGACCTACGGCATCGGGGGTTATTTCGGTGTTCCCAAGCCCTGCAACCAAGGCGGTTTCTTTTTCCCCCTCAAAAACATATTCGATTCCCTTCAAAATCTCTTCTTCTAATGGCTCATAGTCCACTATCCTTTCAAGGCTTTCAAAATCTATTGTTACATACTTTTCGCTATTGTTTTGAAGCCTTGTTATTTTTATGTTTTCTCTTGTTTCTTCCTCTTTTTCAAAGAGGTTTTTAATATCCTCTTTTTCTATCGCTAAGTCTGTTCTTAAAGACATTTTTATCACCCTTTTTTAGATTTGCTTATATTTTTAAAAATTATGCAACTTTTTCTCAATAAAAAGTTGAAAAAATTATTTATTTATGGTATACTAACTTAGATTATATTAAATATTATAAATATATATATAAAGGTGGTTTACATAATGCCTATAAATTCTTTGGAGGATATTTGGTCTGCTATATGCGATAAATGCAAAGAGGATATCAGTCAGACTGCGTTTGACTGCTTCTTAAGCCCTTTATCTCCCCTCTCTCTTGACGGTCAGTTAGTGCTTACCGTTAACAACGATTATCTGAGAGGCCTTATCGAACAAAATTATCTCCCTCTTCTTAAGCTTAAAACAAGAGAGGTTATGGGCATTGATATTCCCGTTAAAATAATTCTTGATGATGATGAAGAAAAAATAAGAAACGCTGAGGAGCATAGTGAGGGACTGACCTTTGAAGATTTCTTCACCTTTGATAACTTCATTGTTGGCTCAACCAACCGTTTTGCCCATGCGGCATCCTTAGCGGTTGCAGATAATTCCAATATCGTTTATAACCCACTTGTTATTTACGGCCCCTCAGGAGTTGGTAAAACCCATCTTATGCTTGCTATCAGAAACAACATAAGAAAGCGTTTTCCTTATAAATCAATCGAATATATAAGAAGTGAAGATTTCACCAATCAGCTTATCAAAGCCTTGCAGGAAGGTAAGCTCGGTCTTGGAACGGTTGATGACTTCAGAAATAAATACCGCAATGTTGATGTTCTGCTTATTGATGATATCCATTTTATTGCCGGTAAGGAACAGACTCAGGAAGAGTTTTTTAACACCTTTAACACCCTTTGGCAGAACAATAAACAGATAGTAGTTACCCTTGACCGTCCGCCAAAAGAGGTTAAAACCCTTGATGACCGTATCCGTTCACGTCTTGAAAGCGGACTTTTTGCGGACATAACTCCTCCCGATTTTGAAACGAGGGTTGGAATTATAAACAAAAAAGCAGAACAGGTTGGAATAACCCTTGCGGAAAATTTGGTTTATTATATTGCTGAGCATATAAAGGTTAATACAAGACAGCTTGAGGGAGTTGTTAAAAAGCTCCATGCTATGATAGCAATTCAAAACCGAGTTCCAAATCTTTCTCTTGTTCAGGATGTTGTCAGAGATGTTATAAACGACACAAAGCCTGAGCCTATTAAGATTGAAAAGATTATCGCAGAGGTTGCAAAAACCTATAACATTTCAGAATCCGATATTCTTTCAAACCGCAGAACCTCTGCTTTGGTACTTGCCAGACAGGTTGCAATGTATATTGCAAGAGAAACAACCGACCTTTCTTTTAAAGCCATAGGCGAAAGCTTTGGTAAGGACCATACAACCGTTCTTCATAATGTTAACAAAATTGAAGAATTTTTAAGGGACAAGCCTTATCAAAAAGAACTCGTTGATGACCTTATTAAAAACCTTATAAGCCACAACGAAAATAATTTTTAGTTATCCAACTTGTCCACTTTAATTAACATACATTTTGTTAAATGCAACTGTGGATAACTTTTTTAAAGAAAATTATTCACTTTTAATTAAATCTTCTATCAACACAGAAAACACTGTTTGTATAACATTTTTTATTACTTATCCACACAATTAACACCACTTATTATTACTGTTATTTTATTCTTTTATAAAGGAGAAAAAAATTATGATTTTTTCTGTTGAAAGAGCAAGCCTTTTAGATGCTGTATCACGTCTTCAAAGAGCCGTTGGCTCAAAAACCTCTATGCCTGTTTTAGAGGGAATCTTAATTTCTGCCGAACAGGGCAAAATAACCCTCATTTCTTATAATCTTGAAATGGGAATGAAAAAAGAAATATATGCAAAATGCGAAGAGCCGGGAGATATTGTTATCAATGCCCGTTTGCTTACTGATATTTTAAGAAGAATGAACGGAGTTCAGGTTGAAATTTCTGCAGACTCAAGACTTAACTGTTCAATTAAATGCGGTGAGGCAAACTTTGATATTATGGGTATGGCTTCAACCGATTTTCCCGAAATGCCCTCTGTTGCTGATGGAATAAATCTTTCTGTTGAAGGTAAGGTTTTATCCGAAATGGTTAAGGGAACTATTTTTGCTGCCGCTCAGAATGAGGGTGCAAAACCGATTCTCACAGGTATCAATATTTCTTCTGAGGATAATGTTCTGCAGTTGGTTGCGATAGACGGTTACCGCCTTGCAATAAAAAAAGAAAAAAGCAATATTGGAAAAGATATTAACTTCACCATCTCAAATCGTGCTTTGGGTGAGGCTGTTAAGCTTATTGATGAAGAAACTGAAAATGTTGAAATAAATGTTGGTGAAAGACTTATAAGCTTTAATATCAACGGTTATTCCTTTATTTCACGTCTTTTAGAGGGAGATTTTGTAAATTATAAGAAAACTATCCCTGAGGGACATAAGCAGAGGGTTGTTGTTAATACAAGAGAGCTTATAAATACTATTGAACGTGTTTCTCTTCTTATAAGTGAGTCTTTTTCAACCCCTGTCCGTTGTTATTTTAATGAGCTTAATGTTGTTTTCACCTGTGCTACTTCTATGGGAAGAGCAACCGAAACATTTAATACAAAATTAGAGGGTGAAAGCTTTGAAATCGGTCTTAACAGCCGTTATTTATTAGAGGCTTTAAAGGCAAGCGAGGCAGAAAATGTTCAGATTTTATTTAATGGACCAAATACAGGTGTTATTATAACCCCCGTTGAAAGTGATGACTTTACCTATATGATAATGCCTATGAGGTTGAAATAATGGAATACGAGAAGATTTCTATAAAAGAAGAATTTATAAGGTTAGATTCTGCTATGAAGCTTGCAAATTTAGTTGTAACCGGAGGCCATGCCAAGATAGTTATTCAAAATGGCGAGGTAAAAGTTAATAATGAGGTTTGCAAAATGAGGGGTAAAAAACTTTATAAAGGTGATAAGGTAGAGTTTGAGGGTAAAGGTTTTACTATAATATGAAAGTTTTAAACCTTTCTTTAAAGAATTTTAGAAATATTGAAGATACTTCTCTTCAGGCAGACGAGGGAATGAATGTTATCTGCGGAGAAAATGCTCAGGGAAAAACCAACATTTTAGAAGCAATATGGCTTTTTACTGGAGCAAAAAGTTTCAGAAACTCCAAGGATAAGGAATTTATTCAGTTTGAAAGAGAAAAAGCTCAGATAAAATTAGATTTTATGAGCGAGGGAATTGAAAAAGAGGCTTTTATTGAAATTGAAGAAAAAAGAAAAGCCGTTTTAAATGAAAATAAATTAAAATCCCCTTCTCTTTTGGCAGGAAATTTTAATGCTATTATCTTTTCTCCTAACGATTTAAGTATTGTTAAGGATGGACCGAGTGTAAGACGCCGATTTTTAGATGTTGCTATCGGTCAGTTATATCCTTCTTACATTGAACTTCTTAAAAAATATTTAAGAGCAGTAGCACAAAGAAATAAAATAATAAAAGATTTAAAATATGATTCCTCCCTTTCTATTATGCTTGATATTTTTGAAGAAGAAATAGCCTCTTCGGGAGAAAAAATAATAGATTACAGGAAGAAATATATAGAAAATCTGAATATTTTCCTTCCCTCTGTTTATAATGGGCTTTCTTCAGGAAAAGAAACACTTGAAACCTCTTATATATGTTCCTTTGAGGATGAAAATTTTAAAGAAAAATTAAAGGAAATAAGAAAAGAAGATATGTTTTCGGGTGTTACTTCAATAGGACCCCACAGAGATGATTTAGAATTTAAAATAAACCGAGTATCTGCCCGTTCTTTCGGCTCTCAGGGACAAAAGAGAAGTGTTGCTTTATCCTTAAAACTTGCCGAGGCAGAGGTTATAAGAAACAAAACGGGAGAATGTCCTGTTTTTCTGCTTGACGATGTTATGAGCGAATTAGACCCAAAAAGGCAGGACTTTATACTTAATCATATTGAGGGAATGCAAACATTTTTAACCTGTTGCGACCCCTCAAACTTTAAAAATCTAAAAGCAGGCAAAATTTTTGAGGTTAAAAAAGGAAAGATTGTTTGATGTATATACATTTAGGTCAGGAAACGGTTATAAAATCGGATGAGGTTATAGGAATATTTGACCTTGAGAGTACAACCATTTCAAAAAATACCCGAATTTTTTTAGAAAAGTCTGAAAAAGAAAAAAGGGTTGTTAATGTTTCCTTTGAACTTCCAAAATCTTTTATAGTTTGCTCTAAAAAAAGAGATGCAAAGGTTTTTATTTCTCAGATATCTTCCTTAACGCTTAGAAAGCGTTCAGGTTTTATAGATACACTTTAAAAAGACAAGAAAGGATTGTTTTTTAATGAATAACGAAATTACAACCCCGGTTACCGACAGTTATGACGAAAATTCCATACAGGTACTCGAGGGACTTGAGGCTGTAAGAAAACGCCCCGGTATGTATATCGGTTCAACGGGAGAAAGAGGTCTTCACCACTTAGTTTATGAAATAGTGGATAACTCTATAGATGAGGCCTTAGCAGGTTACTGCGATAAAATAACCGTTGATATACTTGATGACGGAATTATTAAGGTTTGCGATAACGGAAGAGGAATACCTGTTGGTATTAACCCACAGAAAGGAATACCCACCGTTACGGTTGTATTTACCATTCTTCACGCAGGCGGTAAGTTCGGCGGAAGCGGATATAAGGTTTCGGGCGGACTTCACGGAGTTGGTGCTTCTGTTGTTAACGCTCTCTCAAGCTGGCTTGAGGTTGAGGTTAAGGATGGAAAGAATATCTATAAGCAAAGATATGAAAAGGGAAATATTGTAACCGACCTTGAGGTTATCGGAGAAACTAAGGAGACCGGTACTACCGTTTGGTTTAAACCTGACCCCACAATTTTCACCGATACCACTACTTATGATTACGATATTCTCCTTAAAAGACTTCGTGAGCAGGCATTCCTTAATGCAGGAATAAGAATAATTTTAACCGATAAGAGAAAAGATTCTTTTACTAAGGATAAACAGGACGACCTTTGCTATGAGGGCGGTATTAAATCCTATGTTGAATATCTGCTTGAGGGAATAAAGAAAGAAAGTCTTAACGAAGATGTTATCTATCTTTCAGGCTCTAAGGGAGACAGTACTGCTGAAATAGCACTTCTTTGGTCCACCGCTTATGACAGCAAAATCCTTTCTTTTGCTAACACACTTCATACTATTGACGGAGGTACTCACGAGCAGGCTTTCAGACAGACAGTAACAAGAGTTGTTAACAAATATGCCCACGATTTTAAGAAAATCAAGGAATCTTCCGATAATTTAAAGGGTGATGATATTTTAGAGGGCTTGGTTGCAGTTGTTTCGGTTAAGCTTTCGGATGCTCAGTTTGAGAGCCAGACCAAAGCAAAGCTTGGTAACACCTCTATAGGTCAGTTGGTAAGGGAAATTATCAACGACCAACTTTATAAATTCCTTGAAGAAAACCCGAACGAAGCAAAAATAGTTATTGATAAGGCTATTGCGGCATCAAATGCCCGAGAAGCTGCTCAAAAAGCCCGTGATGCTTCAAGAAACAAGGCAGGCATCGGTGGAAAAACAAGAATGCCTGAAAAACTTAAGGACTGTATTTCAGATGACCCGACAAAGACCGAAATCTTCATTGTCGAGGGAGACAGTGCGGGCGGAAGTGCCGTTGAGGGCAGAAACAGTACCTATCAGGCAATTTTACCTCTTTGGGGTAAAATGCTCAATGTTGAAAAGGCAAGAGAAGATAAGGTTTACGGAAACGACAAGTTAACCCCTGTTATTGTAGCACTTGGCACAGGAATAGGCGAAAACTTTGATATTTCAAGACTTCGCTATGATAAAATTGTTATTATGGCCGATGCCGATGTTGACGGAAGCCATATCAGAACACTTCTTTTAACATTCTTCTTCCGTTATATGCCCGAGCTTATAGAGACTGGACACATTTATTTAGCCCAGCCCCCGCTTTACAGGGTTTCAAAGGGTAAAAAGTATTTTGATGCTTTCACCGATGAAGAAAAAGACCGTTATGTTGAAGAATTTGGCGGCGGCGTTGATATTCAGCGTTATAAGGGTCTTGGTGAAATGAACCCCGAACAGTTATGGGAAACCACTCTCGACCCTGAGCATAGAACAATGTTAAAGGTTACTATGGCAGATGCTGAGCTTGCTGACCAGACATTTACAATGCTAATGGGTGAAGAGGTTGAACCCAGAAGAAGATTTATTGAAGAAAATGCGGTTTACGCAACAGACTTGGATATTTAAGGAGGGATAGAAAATGGCAAAACACGAAAACGTATATTGGCCGAGTGATGAAGAAACCAACATTCAGCCGGTTGAAATTGTTGATGAAGTAAAACAATGTATGCTTCAGTATTCTATGTCGGTTTTGGTTGGCCGTGCTATCCCCGATGTTAGAGACGGTCTTAAGCCGGTTCACAGAAGAATACTCTACACTATGTATGAAAACGGGTTAACCCCCGATAAAAAGCATAGAAAATGTGCTGATACCGTAGGTTCGGTATTAGGACGTTACCATCCTCACGGTGATGCTTCTGTTTATGATGCATTAGTTCGTATGGCTCAGGATTTTTCACTTCGTTATCCGCTTATTGATGGTCAGGGAAACTTCGGTAACATAGACGGCTTCCCTGCCGCTGCATACCGTTATACAGAGGCAAAAATGAACAGACTTTCCCACGGTATGCTTGATGATATCGAGAAAGATACTGTTAACTTTACCCCTAACTATGATAACCGTTTGGAAGAGCCTGAGGTACTCCCCGTTAGATTCCCTCAGCTTTTGGTTAACGGTTCTTCGGGTATTGCAGTTGGTATGGCAACCGAAATTCCGCCTCATAATTTAGGTGAGGTTATTGACGGTATGTGTTGCCTTATCGATAACCCCGAGGCAGAGCTTTCGGATATTTGCGAATATATTAAGGGACCTGACTTCCCAACAGGCGGTATCATTATGGGAAGAGCGGGTATCCGTGCGGCTTATGCTACAGGAAGAGGCAAGATTATTCTTCGAGGCAAAGCCGAAATTGAGGAAACCAAGAACGGCAAATTCCGCATAATCATTACCGAAATTCCATATAAGGTTAAGAAACAGGAACTTGTTAAGAACATCTATGATTTAGCTGCTGATAAGAGAATTGAAGGAATAGATGATGTTGTTGACTATTCTTCAAAGAGAGATGGCGGTATCAGAATTATCGTTGACCTTAAAAAAGACGCAAATCCGCAGGTTGTTCTTAATAAGCTTTACAGATATACTCCTTTGCAGTCAACCTTTGGTGCAATTCTTTTAGCCATTGTTAACGGCAAGCCTCAGGTTTTAACACTTAAGGAAATGCTTCAGAACTGCATTGACTTCCAGTGTGAAATAATTGAGAGAAGAACTGCATACGATAAGAAAAAGGCAGAGGAAAGAGCCCATATTTTAGAGGGACTTAAAATTGCTCTAGATTTTATTGATGAGGTTATTGCAATAATCAGAGGAAGCAAAACCATTCCTGAGAGTAAAGAGGCTTTGTCAGAAAGATTCGGACTTGACGATATTCAGACAACTGCTATCGTTCAGATGCAGTTGGGTAAGCTTGCAGGTCTTGAAAAACAGAAGATCCTTGATGAATTAGAAGAAAAGCTTGCATTTATCAGAGAATGCGAGGCAATTCTTGCAAGCAAGGAAAGAATTCTTGATATAGTTAAGACCGAGGCATTAAATCTTCGCGATAAATTCACAGATGACCGCCGCACCGAGATTACCGATGTTGCGGGCGAGGTTGATATTGAAGACCTTATTCCCGAAGAGGCATGCGTTCTTACCAAAACTGTTAACGGTTATATCAAGAGACTTCCTGCCGATACTTATAACGTTCAGCATAGAGGCGGCAGAGGTATAACAGGTATGACAACAAGAGAAGAAGATGCGGTTGAGAATATGTTTGTATGCTCTTCTCATGATTATATCATGCTCTTCTCAAATCTTGGCCGTATGTATCGCATCAAGGCTTATGAAATTCCTGAGGGAAGCAGAACAAGTAAGGGTATGAACCTTATTAACATTCTGCCTTTGATGCAGGGCGAAAAGATTACCATTATTCTTCCCGCAAGCGAGCTTGATGAGGAAAAATATATCGCTATGGTTACCAAGAAAGGTACTATTAAGAGAACAAAGGTATCAGAATTCAGAAACACAAGAAAGAGCGGTATTATCGCAATTTCTATTGATGAGGATGATGAATTAGGCTTTGTTCGTATGACTGATGGGGACCAGAACATCTTTATCGCAACAAGAAACGGTCTTGCAATTCAGTTTAAAGAAACCGATGTCAGAGCGATGGGCAGAACTGCCCGTGGTGTTCGCGCTATCAATATGCGTGAGGATGACAGGGTTATCGATATGGCTATAACCGATGAAAATACCAGAATTTTAACCGTAACCGAAACCGGATACGGAAGAATAAGCAGTATTTCCGATTATAGAATTCAGTCGAGAGGCGGTAAGGGTCTGATTAACTACCGCACCGAGAAATTCGGCAAGGTAGCGGCAACCATCCCGATTGGCGATAACGATGATATCATTATGATAGCTTCAAACGGTATCATTATCCGTATTTTCAGCGGGGATATTTCTCAGTTTGCCCGTCCTGCAAAGGGTGTTAGGGTAATGAAGGTTGCTGAGGGAGAGAGAATTCTCTCGGTAGCACTTACTGAGCATAATGAGGATGAGGTTACCGAAAAACCCGAAACGGCTGAAGCTGATGCGGGAGAGGTTTCGGCTGAGGAAATTGCCGAAGCAGAGGTAAATGAGGAATAAAAAGCGGCAAACCTTTTGGAAAGTAGGAAAAAGTTATGCCGAATGATAACAACTTCGAAACAAATGAAAACACCTCTTCCTGTGAAGAAATTTTACAGGAAGAGGGAGTATGTGCAGAAAAAGAGGGGGATATTAAAAATCCCCCTGATTTCTCTGCACTTTTTTCAAATTTAAAGCCTGATGATTATCTATACGAGAAATTAGAAATAAAAAAATCCGCAAAAACAATAGGCCTTGCCTTCATTCTTGTGCAGATTTTTATTGTTTCGCTTAATATCTTTTTTATTATAGCTTCTCAGGTTTTACAGCTTTTTAAGATAACGGATATAAATTTTTTAACTAACCCTGCAATATCTCAGGCACAACAAATTTTATTTTCGCTTTTAAGCTTTACTTTACCCTTTATAATCAGCTTCAAGCTTTCTAAAATCAGAATAAGCGAGCTTATAAGCTTTGGAAAATGGGAAAAAGAGACCTTTGTTCCCTTTTTATTATTTGGTGTAGGTTTTTGTGCCTTTGCAAATGTTGCATCTTCTGCGGCGGGAAGTGTTTTCGAGAGCTTCGGAATAGACTATAATGTTGATTTCCCAAAAGGACCGGATGGAATTTTCGGATTTTTACTTTCTTTAATTGCAACGGTAGTAACCCCGGCGTTAGTTGAGGAGTTCGCTTGCCGAGGTATTGTTTTAGGGCATCTGAGAAAATATGGAGACGGCTTTGCTATAATTGTATCTTCAATTCTTTTTGGGGTTATGCATTCAAATTTCGAGCAGATTCCTTTTGCTTTCTTGGTTGGTCTTGTTTTAGGCTATATAACCGTTAAGTCAAATTCTATCTGGCCGGCAATTTTTGTTCATGCCTTTAACAATTTTATATCGGTCGCCTTTGAATATTTCTTTAAGGGTGTAACCTCAGATATTCAAAATGTTGTTTATACCGTTTTCCTTATTTTAAGCCTTTTGGCAGGGATTTTGGGAGTGCTTATGCTCAAAAACCGAACAGACGTATATACTCTTGCTCCCTCAACCCTTAAAACTAAGGAAAAGGAAAAATATAAGTATTTCTTTAGAAATGCACTTATAATAATTTTCATTATTATCTGCCTTGTTGATTCACTTGCATTTTTTGTGATTTAAAGGAGGCAAAATGGATAAAAGGTTTATGAGAGAGGCTCTTTTGCTTGCAAAAGAGGCAGAAAAAATGGGCGAAGTGCCGGTTGGTGCCGTTGTTGTTAAGGCGGGCGAGATTATCGGCAGAGGAAAAAATATGCGGGAGGCTAAGCAAAACGCATTGTCCCATGCGGAAATCGAGGCCATAAACGATGCTTGCAAAAATACAGGCAGTTGGCGGCTTGAGGACTGCGAAATATATGTAACCTTAGAGCCCTGCCCTATGTGTGCGGGAGCAATTATAAATTCGAGAATAAAAACCCTTGTTTTCGGGGCGTATGACAGTAAAATGGGCAGCATTGATTCGGTTATCAACCTCTGCGACCTTGAGTATCCCCATAAGGTTGAGGTTTATGGCGGAATTATGGAAGACGAATGCCTTGAAGTTTTAAAAAACTTCTTTAAAACATTAAGAAATTAAAGTTTTTATGTCTTCCCTTTTTATTGTGCCGAAAAACAGGAGCAATAGAAAATAAATAGCTATAGCGGTTGCAGAAACAAGAATTATGTAAACCAAACCGCTTAAATTTAATAAGATTATAATGTTTTTTATAACAAGCGGAAGTGAAACTGATAATAAAAGCGGTAAAATAATCTCTTCGGTTGTTCTGAAGGTTGCTCCGCTGACCTTTATTAGTCTTCCAACATTCAAAAAACAGGTTAATGCATTTGAAAAATACATTATTCCGATAAAGCCCTTCATTCCAAAGAACGGCAGGACAAGTAAAATCAGAATTATTCTGATTGTTGAGTCTGAAACGGCGGTGCGAAAGGTGAAATTTTGTTGGTCGAGACCTTTCAGAATACCGTCAGATATACTATCGAGGTACATTAAGGGAACTATGGGAGCGAGAGCCTTTATTAAGTGCCCGACCTCCCTGTCGTTATAAAAAAGTATGCCAAATTCTTCACCCAGGAAGAAAAAGAGACTGCCGAAAATAAAACCGATAACTGCGGTTAGCCTTAAAATATTTCGAACCGCCCTTTTAACGAGGCCTTTTTGGTTTTTCGCCACCGCCTCGCTCATTTCGGGGATAAGCAAAGTTGAAACTGCATTGAGAAGTGTTGACGGGAAAAATAAAATCGGTAGTGCCATTCCCTTTATCATACCGAACTGCGAAAGGGCAAGGGTGTTGTTTGCGGAAAATTTTGATAGATTTTTAGGAACCAATATATTTTCTGCCGTGCGAAGTAAGGAATTAAGATATCTGCCCGAGGTTATGGGCATTGAAATTGCAAGAATTTTGCGAAATACCGGATAAGGCGGAGCTTTTCTGCCGCTTAGAGAGGACAGTTTGTTTTTATCTTTTAGGAAGAGGGCAAAAAGCAGCAGACAGGCAAGAGCCTCTGCCGCAACATCGCCGATTATAACCGCAAGGCAGCTAAAAGCGAGTCCCTTTATAGCAAACTTTTTAATCAGCAGAAAAATAACGGCAATTCTGATAATTTGTTCAAAGATTTGACCGATAGCATTAGGACTTGCCTTTCTTCTTGCGATAAAATATCCCCTGAGGCAAGAGGAAACTGCCATAAAGGGAAGAGAAAAGGGAAGAATTTTAAGTGCGGGAACAGCTCTTATATCCCCAAGCAGAGTTTTGGCTATAAACTTTGCCCCTGAAAATACCGCAAGAAGAGATAAAAAGGCAATAATAAGGGTTAAGAAAATAGCACGCTTTAATATTTTAAGTGAGCCGTTTTTTGAGCCGAGGGCAAGCTCTTCGGCAACAAGTCGTGTAACGGCGGTGGAAATACCTGCCGTTGCAAAGGTTGAAACTAAAACATAGACCGAGAAAACGAGCTGATAAAGACCTATTCCCTCACTTCCAACCTCTTTGGCAAGCCAGACCTTAAAAATTATGCCGATAAAACGGAGCAAAAGGGAAGAAAAGGTTAAAACCAGGGCGTTTTTTATAAAAACAGTCTTTTTCAATAGAAAAACCTTCTTTTTCGGGAGTTATTAAATAGTATGAAATGAGGGGTGAAATAATGAATTCTCCTTTAGCTGATAGGGTAAGACCTAAAAAAATCGAAGATGTTGCGGGTCAGCACCACCTTTTAGATGAGGGAAAGGTGTTAAGGCGTATTATCGATTCGGGCAATATCCCTAACCTTATATTTTACGGACCTTCTGGTGTCGGAAAAACAACTGTTGCGAATATAATTGCCGAAAATTGCGGTAAAAAACTTTATCATCTTAACGCAACGGTTGCTTCAACTGCCGATATCAAGGAAATAATAAACAGTATCGGCTCTATTGAGGCATCAGGAGGAATTCTTTTATATCTCGATGAGATTCAGTATTTCAATAAAAAGCAGCAGCAAATTTTACTTTCATATATTGAAAACGGGGATATAACCCTTATCGCATCAACAACAGAAAATCCCTATTTTTATGTTTATAATGCGATTTTAAGCCGTTCAACCGTTTTTGAGTTCAAAACCTTATCAAATGAAGATATCAAAGGGGTTTTGGTCCGCTCAAAAGAAGTTTTGAGTGAGGATAAGGGAAAGGAAATAGAAATTTCTGAGGACTCCCTCAAGAAAATGGCAACTGCAGCTGCCGGAGATGTCAGAAGAGCTCTTAATATGCTCGAGTTATGTCTTGTAACTGCAGAGGAAAATGAGAAAATAGTTATTGAGGATGAAATTGCCGAGCAGATATTAGCCTCAAATGCCGTAAGATATGATAGAGAGGGCGATGAGCATTACGATATAATCTCTGCATATCAGAAATCCATGCGAGGCTCTGACCCCGATGCCGCAGTTTACTATCTCGGAAGACTCTTGGCGGCGGGCGATTTACCGAGTGCTTGCAGAAGACTTTTGGTTTGTGCCAATGAGGATGTGGGACTGGCTTATCCTCAGATAATACCCATTGTTAAAGCGGCGGTTGATACTGCTATGATGGTAGGTCTTCCTGAGGCTCGAATACCTTTAGCAAACGCAGTTATTTTAGTTGCAAATTCTCCAAAATCGAATTCTGCTTATATGGCTATTAACTCGGCTATGCAAGATATCGAAAGGGGAATAGGCGGCGATATTCCAAGACAACTGCAGAACAAACATTTTGACGGGGAAGATGCTTTAGTTAAAGGGCAGAATTATAAATACCCCCACGACTATGACGGACATTATGTAAACCAACAGTATTTACCGAATGAAATAAAAGATAAGAAGTATTATAATTTTGGAGACAATAAGACCGAGGCTGCCTTTAAGGAATATTGGTCTAAGATTAAAAAATAAATTGTCGGTGATATTATGAGAGAATACAACCTGCCAAGAAAAACCTTGCTGCTGTGGCAGATAAGAGCGATTGCTTTAGGGTTTATTTTGTTATCGGTTTGCGGATACTTTTCTTTCACCCTGAAGCCCTTTGCAATAACGGCTGTTGTTTTAGCTGTTATTTTTGCAATAGTTGTTTTCTGGTATTTGCCAAAATTCTTTAAAACCTGTAAAATACAGTATATTAACGGTTCCGTTGTAGTTAAAAGAGGTGTTTTTCTAAAAAATACCCATATTCTACCATTTTCAAGACTTATATACACTCAAACCCTTGTAACTCCGATTGCTAAGGCGTTTTCACTTACGGCTTTAACCCTTAAGGCAGCAAGGAGCTATGTTTTCGTTCCTGAAATGGAGAAAACCGATGCCGAGGAGCTACTCGCACTTATTTCAAGGGGTGAGAGTTAGTGAAAAAAGAATACCGTGCTCATCCGCTTATGATATGGAGTTTATTAAAGCCTTTTCTTTTTGTGCTTTTGCTCCCGTTTATAAAAGCCTTGATTCGTTATGCCGCTTACGGTGAGCTTAACAATATACTAGGTCTTGAAATCTTAATGGTTGTTATGTTAACCGCTATCGCGGTTGCAAGGTGGTTAGCCTTCAGAATTTCCTTTGATGGAAAATATATAACTATAACAACAGGCATCATATTTGTTCAAACGGCTGAAATCGAAATTTCAAAGCTTTCATCGGTACAGGTTGAGCAAAACCCGTTCGATGCAGTTTTCAGAGCGGTTACCTATAAGGTCAACACCGAGGCCGGCACTAAAAACCGCTCAGACTTCAGGTTTAAGCTAAGCGTTAAAAACAGCAAGGAGCTGTCAAACCTTTTTTATGACGGTCAAACCGTTTCAAAAACGAGATTTTCGCCCTTTAAGGTTGCGGTTCTTGCGGCGGCAACTTCCTCTGCGTTTACGGGTATGCTTGTCGGAGTTCCGCTTCTTAATCAGGCGGGTAAGCTTTTAGGAATAGGTTTTAACAAGATTTATGAAGAGCTTACGAATGTTTCGATGAAGATACAAACCTATTTTCCGCCCGTTGTTAATACTATTTCTCTTATAATTCTTTTGGCTTATGCCATTTCATTTATTTATCTTTTTGTTAAGTATATAAATTTTAAATTAACCTTAGGGGAAGATAAAATTGAGGTTAAGTCGGGTTTCTTTGTCAGAACGAGGACCTATTTCAAGAAAAGATGCGTTAACAACGTAACAGTTGAACAAACTCCGCTTATGCATCTTTTCAGAAGATATTCAATGAAGGTTAGCGTTGGCGGTTTTGGCGAGAGCAAGGGAGCATCTCAGGTTATAGTGCCCGCCGAAAGAAGAAAGAAAATAAACAAGGACTTTTCGCTTTATTTTCCGTTTCTAACACCAAAGGGAACAGTTATAAGACCTAACCACAGAAAAGAGGTCAGAAACAGATATTTATTTTTCCCTGCGATTTATCTGTTTTTGGTTTTGTCATTAGCACTAATCTCAGCACTGATTTTCACGGAGTTCGGCAGATTTATCTTCTTTTTGACAGTCATTTGCCTGTCATTTGTGTTTTATTATGCTTATATAAATATGTATGAGTTTAATTATGGCAAGCTTTCGCTTGGAAAAAATATTTATATCAGAGGAACAACTCTTTTCAGAACAAGAGAAATATACTGCCCGAGGGAGAATATAGGGCAGATTAAGATTTTGCAGTTAGGATTTGACCTTGTGCAAAACACTTGTCTTGTGAGATTTACCGTCTGTAGTGAGCAGGCAGATAGCATAAGACTGAGATATATGGATTACGAGAAGGTAACTGAAAATATTTATAAATGCTTTATAAATGAATAAAATCCGATTTTAAGGGAATGGTAGTAATGTTTCACGTGAAACATTACTACTTTTTTATAAGGAACATAACTATGGATATTTTTTTAAATTGCTTGAAAGCTTTTTTGGTTGGCGGTTTTATATGCCTTGTCGGACAGGTGCTTATTGATTACACAAAGCTCACACCCGCAAGAATACTCGTATCCTTTGTGGTTTCGGGGGTAATCCTTACTGCAATTGGGGTTTATGAGCCGATTGTTGAGTTTGCGGGGGCGGGAGCGACAGTTCCTCTTACGGGATTTGGTTATAGCCTCGCAAACGGAGTCAAGGAAGCCACGGCACAGTATGGACTTTTAGGTGCTCTCTGTGGTGGAATGACCGCAACAGCGGCGGGAATAACCGCTTCAATCGTATTCGGTTATATAATGGCACTCTTCTTTAAACCGGGCGATAAAACTTAGAAAAGGTTGGAAGTTTCGGCTTCCAACCTTTATTTTCTTTACATTTTGGCGATATACTGATATAATAATCTTAAAAGGACTGCAAAATGTTTCACGTGAAACATTAAAATAGGAGGAAAACAAGGGAAATGGGAAAAATAATTTCCATAGTCAATCAAAAAGGCGGAGTTGGAAAGACAACAACCGCAGTAAATCTTGCGGCAGCGGTTGGAATGTCGGGAAAAAAGGTATTGCTTGTTGATGCCGACCCGCAGGGAAATACTACAAGCGGTTACGGAATAAATAAGAGAGATGCAAAAACTACCGCTTATGAATTGTTAATAGGCAAGGCAACAGCAGAAAATGCCGCAATAGAAACCGAGTTTAAGAATGTCAGCGTTGTGCCGTCTTCTATGGACTTGGCGGCGGCTGAGGTTGATTTAATTGAAATCGAACGCCGTGAGGCCCAGCTAAAGCTGGCTTTGGCTTCTTCGAGAGAGAAATATGATTACATATTTATAGATTGTCCGCCATCTTTGGGACTTATAACTATAAACGCTCTTAATGCAAGCGATACAGTTTTAGTGCCTATTCAGTGCGAATACTTCGCTCTTGAGGGGCTTTCTCAGTTGATGGCAACCGTACGTCAGGTTAAAAGACTTTATAATCCAACCCTTGAAATCGAGGGAATTGTGCTTACAATGTTTGATGGCAGACTTAATCTTACTCAACAGGTTGTTGGAGAAATCAAGAAATATTTTGCTGATAAGCTTTATAAAACGGCAATTCCAAGGGCTGTAAGACTTTCAGAAGCTCCAAGTTACGGAATGCCTATTCAGTATTACGATAAGCGTTCAAAGGGAACAGCCGCTTATAACGATTTAGCGAAAGAATTTTTGAAGAGAAACAGGAGAGGTTAAAATGGCAGTTAAAAAGGGAGGCCTTGGCAGAGGCTTGGATGCACTCTTTAATGATAATTCAACCGAGGAAAACGGTGCAGTTACCGTTAATATAAACGATATCGAACCTAACCGAAATCAGCCTAGAAAGGACTTTGATGAGGGAGCATTATCCGAATTGGCAGATAGCATCGCAAAACACGGTCTTATACAACCTATTGTGGTTAGACCAACAACTAACGGCAGATATATGATTATTGCGGGCGAACGCCGTTGGAGAGCTTGCCGTATTGCAGGGCTTTATGAGGTTCCTGTTATGGTTAAGGATACCGATGATAAAACACTTATGGAGCTGGCTCTTATTGAGAACCTGCAAAGAGAAGACCTGAACCCCGTTGAAGAGGCTTTGGGTTTCCGTTCCTTGATAGATGAGTTTAGCTTAACTCAGGAAGAGGTTGCCGCACGTATGGGCAAATCGAGAAGTGCCGTTACCAATGCTTTAAGACTATTAAGCTTATATGAGGACGAGCTTGAGGCTTTAAGAAAGGGCATTATCTCTGCGGGACACGCCAGAGCACTTCTATCTGTTGATGATAAAGAGCTTCGCCACAGAATGCTTCTTGCCGCAGCGGACGGTGCATCTGTTCGTGAGCTTGAAAAAATGGCAGCCACCTCAAAGAAATCCTCTAAAACAACAAAGGCAATAGTTAAGCCTAATTTCTATAACGAGGTTGAGTTATCCCTCAAAAACGAGATGGGAAGAAAGGTTTACATAAAACCAACTGGCAAAGGCAAAGGAACTCTTACTATCGAATTTTTCAGCGACAAAGAGCTTTCTGAATTTGCAAAGAAATTAGCAGACTAAGTATATGACTAAGAGACTAAAAAAGATTATGCCAAGCCGCCATTTCAGGCGAAGACCCCCTCCAAATAAAACTTAAAAGAGAAGATTAAGTTTTATTAAAGGAGAAGTTTATGTTTTACATTTTTTCAATATTAGCCCTTCTTTGTTGGAGTGGCTCGGATTTGTTCTCTAAAATGGGAACCAGAGAAAGAGACAAGAATAGTCATTGGAAGGTAGTTTTCGCTGTTGGTCTTATAATGGGTATCCATTTCTTTATAACCCTTATAGGCGGAGCGGTTATTGATAATACTGTTGGTGTTGATGCTGTTCCTAAGGTTATAGCAAGCATTTTCTATACCGATTTTAAACCCTTTGATTTTATAAGATATTTCCCGGTTGCAGGGCTTTACATATTGGCGATGGTTTTGGGTTATATCGGACTTCGTTATATCGAATTGTCCATTTCCTCGCCCATATGCAATTCTTCGGGTGCTTTGGCATTCCTTTTGTGCCTTCTTTTTGGTATTTTCTCATTAGAAGAGTTAACTGCAGTAACTGTTATAGGCATTGTTCTTATAACAATTGGTATTGTGGGACTCGGTTTTGTTGAGCAAAACGAGGATGAGGAAATCAAGAAAGCAAGACAGGAAAGAGCAAACCGCAAATATACCAAGAGCATTTTGGCATTTCTTATGCCTATTCTATATCTTGTTATAGATGCATTGGGAACTGCAGGGGACGAGCTAATCTTCATCAAAACCGATATCACCGATTATGCCGCAAACTCAGCATTTGAGCTTACATTCTTCTGTTTGGCAATATTTGCATTTATTTGGATTAAATTTGTTAAAAAGGATAATATTTTTAAAGGAAATAAGCATTTATTCTTTGGCGGTTTTTGCGAAACTGTAGGTCAAATTTTCTATATGGCAGTTTTATTCAGTGATTTCTCGGTTGGAATGGTAATCATTTCGGCTTATTGTGCAATTTCGGTGCTTTGGAGCAGAATTTTCTTAAAAGAGAAAATGTCCTGGAGGCACTATTTAATGATAGCCCTTGTAATCTCGGGCATAGTAATATTGGGATAAGGATTTTGTTATGAAACCGATACTTTATATCGTGATACCGTGCTATAACGAGCAAGAGGTGTTGCCGATAACGGCACCTCTTTTTCTTGAGCAACTAAAAAAGCTGCAAAAATCGGGAAAAATCAGTTATAAAAGCCGTATTCTCTTCGTTGATGACGGAAGTAGGGACAACACTTGGAATATAATTTCAAAGCTTTCAAATGAAACAGAGGAGTTTAAAGGCATAGCTCTAAGCAGAAACAGGGGGCATCAGAACGCTCTTCTTGCAGGGCTTATGGAGGCAAAAGAAAAATGTGATATAACTATATCCATTGACTGCGACGGTCAGGATGATATAACCGCTATGGAACGAATGGTGGAAGAATATCTTGGCGGAGCGGAAATTGTTTACGGAGTGAGAGATTCAAGAAAAACCGATGGCTTTTTCAAGCGTGCTACAGCTCAGGGCTTTTATAAGTTTATGAGAACGCTCGGAGCAGAGGTTGTTTATAATCACGCAGATTACCGCCTCATTTCTTCTAAAGCCTTAAAGGAGCTTTCAAAATTCGGTGAGGTTAATATCTTTCTTCGCGGAATGGTACCGCTTGTTGGATTTAAATCAACCTGTGTTTACTATGAAAGAAAGGAAAGGCTTGCAGGCAGGGGGCATTATCCTCTCAAAAAGATGTTCTCGTTAGCACTTAACGGAATTACAAGCCTTTCTGTTAAGCCGATAAGACTTATAACTTTCCTTGGATTTATTGTGGCACTAATAAGCGGAATCGGAATTATTTGGTCGGTTATAGTTGCTCTTTTAGGTCATACTGTTGCGGGTTGGGCATCAACCGTTAGTATAGTATGCTTCCTTGGCGGTATTCAGCTTTTAAGCCTTGGTGTTATAGGTGAATATATCGGCAAGGTTTATTTAGAGGTTAAAAACCGCCCGAGATATATTGTGGCAGAAAGAACAGAGAAGGAAGAAAAGTGAAGATAAAAAATTCAAAGCTATCGGGTGTTGTTTTTTCTGCTCTCTTTGCCGCCGTTTTATGTATTGTGTCGCAAATAGCAATTCCAACACCCTTTGGAATACCCTTTACACTTCAAACCTTCGCAGTTGCCCTTTGCGGTTATCTGCTTTCGGTGAGTTGTTCTGTAAGTGTTGTTATGGTTTACATAACACTTGGTGTAATAGGGCTTCCCGTCTTCTCTCATTTCAGGGGCGGAGCACAGCTTCTCTTTTCATCTACGGGCGGATTTTTAATCGGTTTTTTAATTTTAGCCGCCGCTTGTTCATTTACAGAAAAACTTCCAAAAGATATATTAAAGATTGCCTCGGGTTTAATAGGACTGATTGTTTGTCATTTAATAGGAATAACAGTCTTTTCCCTTGTCAGCAATTCACCCTTTTTCGAGGCGGCGTTGGTTAGCTCACTGCCGTTCCTTATAAAAGATATCGTATCGGTAATAACAGCGTTCTATATAGCGAAGAAATTAAAAAAACAGAGGTTTTAAACCTCTGTTTTTTGTTCTATAGAGGACAACCTTTTCATATACTTTATAAAGAGGTGTTCAAAATGAAAGATGAAAGCTTTGAGAGAGCGTTATACGGCGTTTCTGACAGAATAAGAAAAGTGCTGGAAAATTTATCAAGAACAGTAAAGGCAAACACAGAAGAAATAAGGATTCGAGTTGATTTGCCGCTAGCTCTGACCGTTTCGGGCGAAACGGTTTTTATAAGGGAAGATTCTTCTGTGAGCTTTTCTTTGTGTGGTGGACTTTTTTATCCAACTGCAGAGGATATAACCGAAAGCTATTATAATTTATGCTCCCATTCGGTCTATGCCCATGGCGAAGAGCTCTCTAACGGCTTTGTTATTATGAAAAACGGCTGCAGAGCTGGGGTTTGCGGAAACATAACCGAAAGCGGTATTACCGATATAACCTCCCTTAATATAAGAATTTCACGGCAGATTTTAGGTGCGGCAAACGATATTTTAAAAAGATATTCTTCGGGCGGTCTTTTAATTGCAGGACCGCCTGGAAGTGGCAAGACAACCATTCTAAGAGACCTTATCCGCCAGATTTCAGAGGGAAGAACAGGAAAACCCAAAAGAATTTGCGTTATTGATAGCCGAGGCGAGATTTCAGGCTCGAAAACACTTGATTTAGGTGCAAACACCGATGTTTTGTGTATCGCCGACAAGGCAAAGGGGATTGAAATTGCCGTCAGAACAATGTTTCCCGATATTATCGCCTTTGATGAAATCGGAACGGCGGAGGAGCTAAGGAGGGTTAGCCAAAGCTTTTATTCGGGGGTTGAGATTATAACAACTGCCCATATAGGAAACAAGGCAGAGCTAATTAAAAGAGGGGTTACGGCAAGCCTTATAAAAAGCTCGGTTATATCTTCGGTCGCTTTGCTGCCCTCGCTTCACGGCTCGGATATAAATATTATAGATGCAAAGGAGTTAACCCTTTCCTATGCTATTTAAGGTTATGGGAATTATTGTTTTGTTTTTATCTTCTGCGGCATTTGGCTTTTTGAAGTCCTTTGCCATCAGAAAAAGGGCAGAGAAGCTAAGCTTGGCGGCTCGCTCTGTGAAAACCCTCGCTTCAAGAATAAAGGCTGAAAAAACCGAAATGCAAAGGGCTTTAAAAATCTGTTTCAGAGAAGAAACGGTTAAAATGCAGAACGGAAGTCCGGTTTTAAATAAGGCATACCTTGATAACGAGGATATAACCCTCTTTGAAGAGTTTTTCGAAAAACTCGGTCTTAGTGATATAAACACAGAGTATGAACGGATATCCCTTTTTGCTTCCCTTATTGAAAAAAGGGGCAAGGATGCGGCGGCAGAGGCTGATAAACTTTGCAAGCTCTATAATTCCTTGGGAGTTCTTTTTGGAATATTTATAAGCATATTCTTTTTGTAGGTGAAAAAATGGATGTTGATTTTATCTTTAAAATTGCCGCTATCGGCATAATTGTAACAGTTTTAAATCAGGTGTTGATTCGCTCGGGGAGAGAGGAACAGGCAATGCTCACAACCTTAGCAGGTCTTGTTGTTGTTCTATTGATGGTTGTTAATGCCGTTGCAGAGCTTTTCACAACCGTTAAGGGACTTTTCGGACTATGACAGGTGAGGTTTTTAAAGTTCTGGCACTTCTTCTTATAACCTGTGCTGTTTGCTTGGTGCTAAAGGAAAAAAACAGCGAGTATGCATTGCTCACAGCCATAACGGCTGGGGTGATAGTCAGCCTCATAATACTCAAAAATCTCGCATCGCCTATAAATGCGATAAGGGAAAGCCTTGAAACTTATGGGGTTAATACCGAATATTTCAAGGTTGCATTAAAGGCGGTTGGAATCGGCTATGTAACCTCGTTCATAGCTGATTCCTGCAGAGATAGCGGACAGACCTCTTTAGCCTCAAAGGCCGAGCTTGCGGGCAAGGCGGCTATTTTTGTTTTGTCGGTACCCCTTATAATATCGGTTTTAAAAACTGCGATAGGGTTTATAAAATGATAAGAAAATTAGTGTTTATAACAATTTTTATTTTTCTTTTTTCTCTGCCCGTTTCGGCCGAGGAGGTGGAAAACTTTTATAAAGAACAGTATGAGCTTAGCGAGGCGGACAGACTGTCTTATAACCTCCCCGAAGAAACAAGGGATTTTTTAAATAAAGAGGAAATAACTGCTGAAAACCCCGATTGGATAAATAAACTATCTTTAGAAAACGTTTTTTCCCATATATTTTCCTTTTTGAAATCGGGTGCAAAAGAGCCTTTTTTGGCAAGTTTTGGAATACTTGCGGTGATTTTAATAAGTGCGGCAATAGGGAGCATGGAAACCGTTTCCTCTGCCTCTGCCGCCGCCGCTTATGCTACCGCCCTTTCGGCTGCGGCGGTAATATGTGTTCCCGTTTTTAAGACCGTTTCGGCATCGGTTAATGCACTTCAGGGCTGCTCGGTTTTTATGGCGGGATTTATACCTGTGTTTGCGGTGATAGTTGCCTCTGCAGGAGCACCGATAACCTCGGCTTCGATGTCGGCTTTGCTGCTTGGGGCATCTCAGGTTGTAAGTTTTATTTCGAATTTTGTTGTAGTGCCCCTTTTAGGCGGATATATGAGCATTTCGCTTGCTTCCTCGGTTTCACCCCTTGTATCAAATTCGGGAATAGCTGAGGGAATAAAAAAGCTTTCTTTTTGGATAATGTCCCTTTTAACAACCGTTTTTATCGGAATTTTGAGTATTCAGACCGCTGTTAACGCCTCTGCAGATACTCTTTCTGTTAAAACGGCAAAGTTTATTATCGGCTCTTCGGTTCCCGTTGCGGGAACGGTTATTTCTGAGGCACTGACAACCGTTACCGCCTCTATGGGACTTTTGAAATCTTCGATTGGGATTTACGGTGTTGTTGCCTGCTCGGCAATATTTTTGCCCCTTGTCTGCGAGCTTTTAATATGGAAAATTGCTTTAAGTTTATTAGCCGTTATATCAGATTTGTTTTCTATTTCAAAAATTTCTTCACTTTTAAGGGCGGTTGATACAGTTATGTCGGTTCTAAGCGGAATAATCATACTAACAGCCTGTATGTTCATAATTTCTCTTTCAATCGTGGTTTCGGCGGGTAAGGCATTATGAGGATAATAACTTCTGTTTTATCAGCCTTTTGTGCTTCCTGTGTATTTATAGGTGCACTTTATATTCTCTGTCCTGATGGCAGACTTTCAAAGAGCGTTAAGTATGTTTTGTCATTAGTCTTCTTGCTTTCGGTAATAGCGGCGGCAGGGGTGAGTGTTAAAAGGACTGATTTTTCTTTTGAAATACCAACCGTTGCTACCGACACATCTCTTCTTGATGCACAGACTGCAGAGTTCGTTTTCAGCAAAGCTTTAGAGGAAAACGACATAAGTTTCAGCGAAATTGAAGTTTTGGTGGATAAAAGAGAAGACAACAGCATATATATTAGCAAGGTTTATATAAAGAGCAAAGAGGATGAAAGCAAAATATTGTCGGCTCTGGGCGAAGCAGGGCAAAACACAGAGGTTGAAATTAAAAATGAATAAATTAGCAGAAAAAATTATAGGAAAAATTCGTTCCCCTAAGGTGCTGATTATAGCGGGGCTTTGCGGAATATTGCTGATTTTTTTATCCTCTTTTTCAGGGGAAAAGGAAAAACAGCAAGAAACCTCTTCGGGCGAGTTTTCAATAGAAGAGTATAGAAACGAGCTTGAGGAAACGATTGAAAAAATGGTAATTAACATAACGGGAAGCCGAAAGGTCGAGGTTGCTATTACCCTTGAGGGCGGTATGAGCTATTACTATGCCGATACAAGAGAAGAAACCTCAAAGAAAAACGAGGAGGATACCTCAACCAGCCTTGATAGCGAGCTCAAAGAGGGTTACATAATTGTTAAAACGGCTGATGGCGGCGAGGAAGCTCTGCTTGTAAATGCTAAAATGCCCGAGGTGAGAGGGGTTGCAATCGTTTGCGAAGGGGGAGACAACGAAATTCTTAACCAAAAAATTCAAAACTCCGTTATGGCGGCTTTGAATATAACATCTAAGAGAGTATATATCTGTGGGAGGAAACAGTAATGAAAAAAGGTAAGGTTTTCACAAAGGCACATATCTCGGTTGCCGTAATGGTGCTGGCTTTAGGAGCGGCAATATGGCTTAATGCCAAATATCTGCCTAGCGAGGCAAAATATTTGGGTGAGGCTTCCTATGTCAGCAATTCTTCCGAAGAAGCGGTTGAAACCTCTGCAAAGGCAGAAGAGGATTATTTTACTAAGGCTAAAAAGGACAGAGAATCAGCTCGCAAAGAGGCGGTTGAAACCATAGAAGAAACCATTAAAAGCGATAAACTGTCTGACGAGGATAAAAAGAGTGCCCTTTCAAAAATTGAAGAAATAGGGGATAGAATTGAAAAGGAAAGCAATATCGAAAGTCTGCTTAAAGCTAAAGGCTTTGAGAAAAGCCTTGCTGTTATAAGCGATAGCGGAATAAATATTGTTGTGGCTTCCGAGGGGCTTACCTCTGCCCAGACTTTACAAATTCAGGATATCGTTACAGAGCAAACAAGTATCACCCTTAATAATATAAAAATTATTCCTGTTTCCTGATTTTCAAAAAAAAGTTGTGTTATTTGAAAAATGTGGTATAATAGACTTAAAGAAAGCCTAAACGGAGGATACTTATGAATAATAAAGCAACAGAACTTTCGATAAATACTGAGGTTTTAGAAAAAATGGCCGAAATCGCCGCTAAAGAGGTTTCGGGTGTTGCAGGTCTTGCAAAACGTGCTATTGATATCAAGGGTGTTGTTAAGGGAAAGAACAAAAACCCCTTTAAAGGCGTTAAGGTTGAAAGCGAAAACGGTGCATTAAAGCTTAATGTTTATATAACTGTTGAAAAGGATGCACTTGTTAAGGAAGTAGCTGAAAAGGTGCAGAGCAATGTTAAGGAAAAAATCCAGAACATGACCGGCACCGCCGTAACTCAGGTAAATGTCAGCGTTGCTGATGTTGAGTTTGAAAAGGAAGAAATCGAAGAATAATAAGAAAACCACGGTTTTAACCGTGGTTTCTTTTTTACTTATTAAACTTTTCGAGCCTTTTGAGAGGATAACGCAATAAACACATAGCGCCAACGGCGATAACAGTGTTCGGTAGCATATAAAGAGCGTTATAAACGATTGAATATAAAACAGGGTTTGCAAAGGTAATACCTGCAACCTCGGTAGGAACGGTTATCATATAAATTGTAACACCGCTTATAAAATGAATTGCAAATCGGCAAAGACAACCGAAAAGAGTTGACAACTCGATAGCCCAACGCTTTTGTTTGAAAACGCCTGCAAAACCAACGGCTCCATAGGCTAAAACGTAATCAAGCAAAACTGAGGGAAGTCCCCAACCGATACCGCCACCGATGAGGCACTTCAAAAAGCCAAAAACTGCACCTGAGGCAATTCCGTAAAAAACACCGTTTCGATATGCTATGATAAATAGTGGTATCATAACAAAATCAATAGAGCCCCCGAAAACGCCGATTTGAATTTCAACGGCGCAAAGGGCAACGGCGAGTGCTATAAGCACAGCGCATTCGCATAGCTTATAAAGTGATTTTTTTCTTGTTTCTTTCATTTTTCTTCTCCTTTGAGTTTTTTTGCAATTTTAACCAAAGGAATTTCTATTCTCCGGATAATAGAAATGCCGCAGGCAATAAACCTGCGGCAATACTTCATTTCGTATTTCCCTACGGCAGCATTATCTGCATCAGGTTAAAGGTCGAAGTCATAGTTAAAAACGGACTTCCTCTCAGCCTGAGTTTCATCAAGCTCCCTATTGCAAAATGATTATAACATTTATGGATAATAAAGTCAA
>JAZSEU010000006.1:0-1536 GCA_045531855.1 Acutalibacteraceae bacterium | reverse complement strand
TTCTCTTCTTTTTTTCGCCACGGTTCGCTTTTTTCGGGGCGGGTTTATGAAAAAAGTTGAAATTTTTTGAAAAACCCCTTCCAATTTGGAAAATTGTGTGTTATACTATCCTCGCCCTGCAGGTGTAACTCAATGGCAGAGTGTCCGCTTCCCAAGCCGAATACGCGGGTTCGATTCCCGTCATCTGCTCCATAAGAAAAGCAAAGGTTTGATACAAAAGTATTGAACCTTTTTTTCTTTGCATATAGGGAGTTCTTTCCTTTCTGTAAGTGAACATCAGAACCTTGTAGGAGTGTTTAACCGCCCTTTTGCAGGGTTCTTTTTCGTTATAATAAATAACTGCAGAACGATAGGTTTATCAACGGAATGATAGATATTACCAATGTTTTTTCGTTATACGGTAGACAAATATATTGAAAAAATGCGATTGTTGTGCTATAATAAACTGAACGAGAAATAAGAATTTGACGGCCACTTTTAAGATGATTAACAAATTAGGAGGGGATCTTTATGACTAAAAAGAGGAAGATTATTCTTGCAACGGTAGCGTTCTCTATTTTATTGGCTATAGGGGTAAGTCTTACATATATTTTTGCTGTGGCATTGCCGCAAAAGCGAGAGAAGGAGCAATTATTAAAAGCGGTGCAGGAGTATTATGACGCAAAGCTTGCTATGTATACAGCGGAAAACGAGAAATATGATGACTATGAGGTGGACGTTGCATTCCTTGGCGACAGCCTTACCGACGGATACGATCTTGAAAAATACTTTCCGCAATATCTTGTTCTTAATCGCGGAATTGGTGGTGAAACGACCTTTGGTCTTGAAAAACGTCTTAAGGTATCGGTTTATGATTTAAAGCCTAAAGTGGCAGTAATGCTCATAGGGGCAAACAACTTTGATACAATGTTTGATAACTATGAAAATATTTTGAAGGGATTTAAGGAAAATCTGCCAAATACCAAAATAGTATTGCTATCTCTTACATCTATGAGTCAGGAATGGGGCAAAAATAATCAAAAAGCAGCTTATAACAACGTTAAAATAAAGCTCCTGTCAGAAAAATACGGATACGAATTTGTCGATCTGTATTCTCCACTTTTGAATCTTGAAACAGGTGAAATATATGCAGAATATACGACCGATGGCGGTCACTTAACATCCGCAGGATACGAGGTGCTTACAAATACGATAACTCCCGCACTCGAACAACTATTAGGTAGATAACTGCGCTTAACAGCATTACAAATTCCAATTTATCGGACTAAAAATGGGTGCAAACCCTTGTAGGAAGATGCACCCATAGTTCAAAAATTTGTACTCATTTTGAAGCAGTATCAAAATTTTGGATTACTCACAGAAAAAAGCACTCATTTGTCTACCGACAAATGTGTGCTTTTTTCTGCGGAATTTGCCCTTACGGGTAAGTGAAATAGCTTCGCTGTGAAATATTTGCTATGCAAATGTGAAATATTCGCTGACGCGAATGTGGGCAAATTTCATTTCACATTGCGACCGAAGGGCGCAATATTTCAC
>JAZSEU010000018.1:0-26291 GCA_045531855.1 Acutalibacteraceae bacterium | reverse complement strand
ACTTTATTATCCGTAAGGACGATGAGCCCGAGACTGTGCTGAACAGATTGAATGTTTATCACGAACAGACTGAGCCGCTCAAGAGCTATTACAACGCTCAGGATAAGCTGCTTATAGTAGAGGGTCAGGAAGATGTTAAGGACACAACTGCTCTCACTCTCAAAGCGCTTTCGGAGATATAAGGTATATGATAGTCCTTAAAACCGGTCGCGAGCTTAAAGTAATGCGAGAAGCTTGCAGAATATCGGCCGAAGCATTAAAATTAGCAGGCAGTGCGGTAGAGCCGGGTGTAACAACAGCCGAACTCGATAAAATAGCCGAAAAATATATTTTAAGTCAAGGCGCTACGCCTAACTTTAAAAATTATCACGGCTATCCTGCAACCGCATGTATATCAATCAACAACGAGGTAATTCACGGCATACCCTCAAAAAAACGCGTGATTCAAGCAGGCGATATAGTTTCAATTGACTTGGGAGCTAAATTTGAGGGATATCACGGTGATAATGCCGCCACTTTTGCTTGCGGAGATATATCCGCTGAAGCAACGCGGCTGATAGATACCACTCGCGAAAGCCTTTACGAAGGCATCGCGGCGGCGGTATCCGGCGGCAGATTAGGTGATATAGGCGCTGCTGTACAGCAGTATGTCGAAAAAAGGGGTTATTCGGTTGTGCGCCAGTTTGTCGGTCACGGCATAGGAACACAGCTTCACGAAACTCCCGAAGTACCTAATTTTGGCACTCAAGGGCGAGGAATTCGCCTTATGCCTGGTATGACCCTTGCAATAGAGCCTATGATAAACGCAGGCCACTATGACGTAAAGGTAATGCCTGACGGCTGGACAGTGCTTACAAAGGACGGTTCTTTATCTGCTCACTTTGAGCATACTATTGTAATTACCCCAGACGGACCACAGATAATGACAAAACCCTGAGGTGCGTTATGATAGGTAAGATAGTAATATCAACAGCAGGCAGAGATAAGAAAAAAGCGATGGTAATAGTTAAAGAGACCGAAAACTATCTGTTAGTGTGTGATGGAAAAGAGCGGCCGGTTGAACGTCCAAAGCGTAAAAACCCGAAGCATCTTAAACTTACCAACACTTATCTTAAAGCACATCAGCTTGAAACCAATCGTGCGCTACGCAAAGCCATAAATGAGTTTTGTAGCACTTATGAGGGGGAAACGTAATGTCAAAATCAGATATGATTGAACTTGAAGGCACCGTTGTTGAAGCAATGCCTAACGCAATGTTCAAGGTAGAAATTCAAGGTGGACATCAGATACTCGCACACATCTCTGGTAAGTTACGTATGAATTTCATTCGTATACTTCCCGGCGATAAGGTAACGGTTGAAATGTCACCGTACGACCTGTCAAAAGGACGCATAACTTGGCGTTCAAAATAAGACAGAAAATAGTATGATTAAAAATCATACCCCTAAATTTTAAGGAGGTAAAATCCAAATGAAAGTCAGACCTTCTGTAAAAAAGATTTGCGAAAAATGCAAAATCATTAAGCGCAAGGGTAGAATCATGGTTATCTGTGAGAATCCCAAGCACAAGCAGCGTCAGGGTTAATTTCCCCTGAGTATCGCAACAACAAATATGGAGGTGCTTTGATAAATGGCACGTATTGCTGGTGTTGACCTTCCGAACGAGAAGAGAGTTGAAATCGGACTCACCTATATATTCGGAATCGGTCTTACTACATCGAAAAAAATCCTTGCTGATACCGGTATCAACCCCGATGTCAGAGTAAAGGACCTTACTGAAGATGATATTTCAAAGCTTCGTGAGTATATCGACCATAACCTTCAGGTTGAAGGCGACCGTCGTCGTACCATCGCATTTGATATCAAAAGACTTATCGAAATCGGAAGCTATCGCGGATTGCGTCATCGTAAGAACCTGCCCGTAAGAGGTCAGCGTTCGAAGACCAATGCTCGTACCCGCAAAGGTCCCAAGAAGACCATAGCTAACAAGAAGAAATAAGTAGGAGGAAGATAATATGGCTACAGCTAAAAAGGCGACTGCTACACGCCGCCGCCGTGAAAAGAAAAATATTGAACGTGGTGCAGCTCATATCCAGTCTACCTTCAATAATACCATCGTAACCATCACTGATACTCAGGGAAATGCTCTTTCCTGGGCAAGTGCAGGTGAATTGGGATTCAGAGGTTCAAGAAAGTCTACTCCTTTCGCAGCACAGAGTGCTGCTGAAACTGCAGCTAAGGCTGCTATGGAGCACGGTCTTAAGACTGTTGAAGTATTCGTTAAGGGACCCGGAGCCGGCCGTGAAGCTGCTATCCGTGCTTTACAGACTGCAGGTCTTGAGGTTAGCATGATTAAAGATGTTACCCCCATTCCTCACAATGGCTGCCGTCCTCCCAAGAGAAGACGCGTTTAATAATTTAAACAAATATTTGCATAAAATTTGGAGGTGCAAAAGATGGCAAGATATACCGGTGCAGTTTGCAGACTTTGTCGCCGTGAAGGACAGAAGTTGTTCTTAAAGGGCGAACGCTGCTATTCTGAGAAATGTTCCGTTGGTATCAGAGCTTATGCTCCCGGCCAGCACGGACAGGGTAGAAAGAAGTCATCCGAATACGGCTTGCAGCTTCGTGCTAAGCAAACCGCAAGACGTTTTTATGGCGTTCAGGAGAATCAGTTCCATCATTATTTCGAGATTGCTGAGAGAAAGCAGGGCATCACTGGTGATAACCTTTTAAGAATTCTCGAAAGCCGTCTTGACAATGTGGTTTACAGAGTTGGTTTCGCTTCTTCAAGAGCAGAAGCAAGACAGCTCGTTGGTCATGGTCATTATGAGGTTAACGGTAAGCGTGTTGATATCGCTTCTTATCTCGTAAAGGCTGGCGACGTTATCACCATCTGCGAGAAGAGCCGTGGCAGCGAAAAGATTAAGGCTGTTGTTGAGGCTAACAGTGCAAGACCTGTTCCGCAGTGGATTGATGTTGATAGAGAGGCTCTTAGTGCTAAGGTAATCAATCTTCCCACCCGTGAGCAGATTGAGGCTCCTGTTGAAGAGCAGCTTATCGTTGAGTTCTATTCTAAATAATAATTAGAACAATTTTTTCGCTTACCGTACAAGGCGTTCTTATAAAAATTTATGTGTACGGAGAAACGGAGCTTTTAAATGATAGAAATTGAAAAGCCCAGAATAGACACTGTTGAAATGACAGCTGACGGTACTTACGGCAAGTTCGTTATGGAGCCGTTGGAGAGAGGCTATGCAACAACACTTGGAAACAGTATGAGAAGAGTTCTTCTTTCCATTCTCCCCGGTGTTGCAGTTACAGCCGTTAAGATTGACGGTGTTGTGCATGAGTTTTCAACCATCCCCGGTGTTAAAGAGGATGTTACTGAAATCATTCTTAACATTAAGGGTCTCATTGCAAAACTTCATGCCGATACGGCAAAGAAAATCTATATTGAGGCTGAAGGTCCCTGTGTGGTTACCGCCGCTTCAATAAAGGCCGATTCAGAGGTTGAAATTCTCAATCCGGATATGTACATCGCTACCTTGGATGAGGGCGCAACTCTTAATATGGAGATGACTCTTGACCGTGGCAGAGGTTATGTTCCGGCTGAGCAGAATAAACTCAATCAGAATGTAATCGGTGTTATCCCTGTTGACTCTATTTATACGCCCGTGCTTAAGGCTAACTTCTTGGTTGATAATACTCGTGTTGGTAATGTAACCGATAAGGGCAAGTTAACCCTCGAGGTTTGGACAGACGGCTCTATCAGAGCAAACGAAGCAATTTCGATGTCTGCAAAGATTCTTATAGAGCATCTTGAACTCTTCCTCGACCTTACCGAAGGTGTTAGCGAAGTTGAAAGCATTATGGCTGAAAAGTGCGACAGCGAGAAAGAAAAAGTTCTCGACCTTACTATCGATGAGCTTGATTTATCTGTTCGTAGCTTCAATTGCTTGAAGCGCGCAGGTATCAATACGGTTGAAGACCTTATCGGAAAATCCGAAGAGGATATGATGAAGGTAAGAAACCTTGGCCGTAAATCCCTTGAAGAAGTAATTGCTAAGCTCAATTCGTTTGGCTTTACTCTTAAAAAGGAATCAGAATAACCAAAATCACTGTTTAAGGAGTGAATAGAAATGGCAGGTACCCGTAAACTCGGAAGAACCAGCGACCATAGAACAGCTATGCTCAGAGCTATGGTAACCTTCTTGCTCGAAAACGGCAAGATTGAAACTACCGTAACTCGTGCTAAAGAAGTTAGAGCTATGGCAGAGAAGTATATTACACTCGCTAAGAATAATACTCTTGCAAGTAAGCGTCAGGCATTTGCATTCATCACTAAGGAAGCAGTTGTTGCTAAGCTTTACAACGAGATTGCTCCTAAGTATATGGATGTAAACGGCGGTTACTGCCGCATCACCAGAATCGGCCCCCGCCGTGGCGATGCAGCTGAGATGGCTATTATTGAGTTAATATAACTTTAAGCAAATACGAAAAGTTATTCGAATTTGCTTAATTTAGTGCTCACATTATGACAGCGTGAATAGGCTTCGGCTTGCGCTGATAATGTGTGTACTAAAACCCAAAAGAAAAAACCCCTAATCCTTAAAGGATTAGGGGTTTAGTTTTTATATTATAAAAAGTTCATTATAACAAGGCCCAGTGCCATAAGAGTTAAACTGGCAACGCTTTTTAAGGAAATCTTTTCCTTGAAGCAAACCGCACCTAAAACAGCGTTTGATATGATAACTGTTCCCTGGAAGAATGGGAAAACCAAGGCAGAGGGAAGATAGCCTGCTGCAAGGGTTTTAAAGAGGGTAACAACGCAAAGACCAACTGCCATTAGGGAAATATGTAACAATGCTTTGGGTTTGATTTCAAGCTTTGAACTATCTTTACCTTTGGCATTTTTCATAACAATTATGATTATAAGCAAAATAACAAAGGCAAATAAAAGGGAATAAAAATTAAAAACCGAAGAGGGTACTTTGTTGAGGGTTTGCTTGCGGAAAAGCTTTTGAGAAAAATCTATAAATCCGCTGCTTATTCCAAATCCAAAAAGCAAGAGAATAGATTTAGCGTTGAGCTTTGTTTTGATTGAGTTATTATAAGAAGCCATAAGAAGTACGGCACCAAATAAAACTACAAGACCGATTATATGATTTGGCTTTATTAGCTCGGAATAGAAAATTCGACTTAGGATTAAAGGAATTAAGCAACCGCAAAGGGCTGAAACATCCATTAAGACCAAAACTCCGGTTCTGACGAATAGCAACCAGGTTATAACCATACCTGCATTTGCTACTGCCGAGAGGAGATAGGTTGGCAGCAAATTCAAATTGAGCGACATTACCGATAAACCGTTTTCTAATAACTCGGGAAGCATAAAAAGGATAGCAAACAGGGCCGAAAGGCCAAGTCTTATTGTGCTAAAAGAAAAAGCATCAAGAATTGTTTTCATAAAACCGCTGGTTTTTTTGCCTGAAAATGCTTTAAGCAGGTTGCCTCCAACCGCAAACGCTAAGAATAAATATCCCATAAAGTTAACCTCTTTTCAGAAAATCATAAAATTCTTTTAATGAGCCTTTAGGACAGGAAACCTCGCCCTCGCCTAATAGCCAGTCGTTAACAAGAAAATTATTAAACCCGAGCTTGCTTGAGGGAATAATATCCTCTTCAATGTTGTTACCAACCATAAGGCAGTTTTGAGCCTTAAGTCCGAACTTATCGAGAATTTCCTTATAATAATCGGGATTAGGTTTGCAAAAATGGGAGTTTTCGTAATCTGTAACAAGGTCGAAATCCTCTGATTTAAGACCTATCCAACTAAGTCTTGACTGCAAAGCAACAGCAGGGAAGAATGGATTGGTTGCAACAATAACCTTTTCTGCCCTTTTATGAGCCAAGTCCACGATTTTCTTCGATAAATCGGTTGGAAATGTTAAATCTTTTGCATTATGAAAGCCGTTACGATAAAAATCATCAAAAACGGGGATATCATCATAAACCTTTTCACCGAAAACACTTGAAAAAACCTTCCAGAAGGCATCGGCGTTAGGTTCGGCTCCATCATTTAAAACCATCGCCTTAACACCTTTCCACATAGCAGGAATTAAGGTGTCGGGAGTATAACCCAAATGAGCTACAGCCTTTGCTAAAAGTGAAAAATATCCCTTAGTAAATTTGTCATTATCCATTGGAAGCAGAGTTCCGTCTAAATCAAAAAGTATTGCTTCGTATTTCATAGTAACCTCAAGTAAAATTGATAAATAATATTATAGAGCCAAAAAAGCGATATGTCAAAACTATTTTCGATAAGTTTTATAACAAAAATCAAAAATATCCTTTTTGACCGAGCCAAAGGCTTTATTCTTATGATAAATAATATATGAATTTCGGGAAAATGCATAGTCCGAAACGGTAATTCTTCTAAGTGTTCCGTTTTCAAGTCTTCGTTTCAGGAGTGCTTCGGGCAAAACGGTAACTCCCAAATTCTGAACGGCGGCAGAAATCAGTGCTTGATTACTTATAGATTCCATAACGGGAGTAACACTCAAATTTTCAAGTGCAAAAATATGGTCTAAGAATTCTCTTGAAACACTTTCGTCCTCCCGAAGCAATAAATCATATCGGCAAAGCTCTTTAAGGGTTACAGTGTCAGGTATATCATAATTTTTTCCGCAAGCAGCAATAAGAATGTTGGTATCAATAAGCCTCGATACAATGTTAGGGTCTGAGGGGCGACCTTGAATAAAGCCAAAATCAAGAAGCCCGTTTGCTATTTTATTTTCAATAACAGAGGTCTGGTTAACCGAAATCTGAATATCAACATTAAAGTTTTCTTTTATAGAGCGAATAAGTCGGGGCATTTGCTGTTTACCGATAGTCAGCGAAGAACCGATTTTTAAAAGGGGCTTCAAAGAGGAGTTTTGAGCCTGTTCCTCAAATTCCTCAAAGGAGCTTATAACCTCTTGAGCCTTTATGTAAAGATTTTTGCCCTCCTCAGTTAAGTGAAGCCGTTTGTTTATTCGGTTAAATAAAACAACATTATAATTCTTTTCAATTTCGGAAATAGTATTACTAACGGCAGGCTGAGCAATAAAAAGCTCCTCTGCTGCCTTTGTCATACTGCCGTGCTCGCAAACTGTTATAAAAACCTTTAAGTGCCTAATAGTCATAATTTCCCCTCATAACCAAAATTATATGAACTTTATAAAATTATACTATTTTACTTATGAATTGTCAACGGGTATAATATCCTTGTTGAAAAAAGAAAGGAGAAAATAGAAATGGGAACAGTAGAAATTTTAGGATTATTAGGCGGACTTGCATTGTTTCTTTACGGAATGCAGATGATGAGTGATGGACTTGAAGATGCCGCCGGAAACAGAATGAAAAGGATTTTAGAGAAACTAACCTCAAACAGATTTTTAGGTGTTGCAGTTGGAGCGGGAATAACGGCTATAATTCAGTCTTCCTCGGCGACAACGGTTATGGCTGTCGGCTTTGTTAATTCGGGTATGATGACCTTAAAACAAGCGGTATGGATTATAATGGGTGCCAATATCGGTACAACCATAACAGGTCAGTTAATAGCACTTGATGTTGGAATGTTAGCACCCTTGTTTGCCTTTATAGGTGTTGCCTTGGTGGTTTTCCTTAAAGCTCCAAAGGCTCATCATTATGGCAAAATTCTTGCAGGCCTCGGCATTTTGTTTATAGGTATGAATATGATGAGCGATGCGATGGTGCCTCTAAGAGAATCTGAAGTGTTTGTTGAGCTTATGACCAAGTTCTCAAACCCCGTTTTAGGAATACTTGCAGGTGCGGTTTTCACAGCAATAATTCAGTCATCCTCGGCATCTGTTGGTATTTTGCAGGCCTTAGCAATGGCGGGACTTATAGGCTTTGACAGTGCGGTGTTCGTATTGTTCGGTCAGAACATAGGAACTTGTATCACGGCGGTTTTAGCTTCGATTGGCACAAACAGAGCGGCAAAAAGAACAACGGTTATTCACTTGCTCTTTAACCTCATAGGAACAACAGTTTTTACAACCGCTTGCCTATTACTTCCCGTTACCGACTGGGTGAGCAGTATAACCCCCGGCGATATGTCAAAACAGATTGCTAATATGCACACAATCTTCAATATAACAACAACCCTTCTCTTGTTGCCCTTTGGCACATATCTTGCAAACCTTGCAGCGAAAATTTTGCCCGAAAGAGAAGAGGTAAACCGCTTCTCGCTTTCGGATGAGTTCCGCAGAGGCAGTATAAATCTCGGCGCAATCGCAGTTCATACAGATTTGCTTAAACAGGAAATCGGCAAGATGGTGGAAATTTCGAGAGCTAATGTTAACAGGGCTTACAACGCTGTGCTTGAAAGCAACACAAAGGCTTTAAAGCAGATAACCGAACAGGAGGAGACCCTTGATAAGCTTAACAAGGAGATTTCGCAATATATTTCAAAAATCCTTGTTCATAACAACAATAAGCAGAATGTTGCAGAGATTGAGCAGTATTTTCTTATAACGGGTAATGCCGAACGAATCGGCGACCATGCCCTTAATATTGCAGGCTATACCGAGGTTATAAAAAATAAATCGATAGAGTTTTCTAAGGGTGCTAAAGAGGAAATTGAAAAGATGCAACAAATAACCGAGTTAAGTCTAAAAACCGCCCTTGATAATAATAAGGAAAGAATGGACTGGCTTTTAGAGGTTGAGGAGCTTGAAGAACAGATGGATGAGATGACAAATCTTTACAGAGAACGCCATCTTGAAAGAATGAGAAAAGGCGAATGTTCAGAAGAGGCTTGTATTCTTTATTCTGAGCTGCTTACCGATTTCGAAAGAATAGGCGACCATATCCTGAATATTGCCCAAGCTTTTGCAAAAATAAAAAGTGCATAATAAAAACACCGTATATCCTAAGATATACGGTGTTTTATATTACTTAGCTATCCTTTTTAAGTCTTTTAAGAATAACAGTTGTTGTAACAAAGCCTCCGCTTATGAAGAGAAGTGCTAACCACATAAAGAGGTTGTTGCTTTCGCCTGTTTGAGGAATATATGGGGTTTCGGGTGATTCGGGAGTGGGAGCGGGCGGGGGAGTGGGAGCGGTATAGAGGTTAATAAAGGTTAAACCGTTTGCCGCTTCATTTCCTATCGCATAAATATATTCTACCTTAAATGTTCCGTCTAAGTTATCGGTAACGATAGCTTTAACTGTATAAACATTCTCATCATAGGTTATGCCCTCAGCCTCACCCTTGGTTTCACGAACGGTGAAGAGGTATTCGCCTGCCTTATCAACAGGAATTGCACTAAACTCAAAGCTTCCGTCTGCTTTGTTCTTAACGGTTTCTTTCTTTTCGTCTCCATCATAAAGCTCGAATGAGAATTCGCCGTCTTTAAGCTCACGGCCATTAAGAGTCTTCTGTCCCTTAATAACAATTTCTGTAGCCTTAGCTTCATAGGTGTTAAGGAACTTAACCTTATCGGCGGTTGAACTTGTAACCGACTCGCCGTTAATCTTCAGAGCGGCAACAAGATTTCCTTGATGGTTGTCAGTAACGGTGATTTCAACCTTGTAAGCGGTTTTATCCGAGGTGATACCCTTTTCATCAAGCTCATCTTCAACTATAGCATAGTAGTATGTGCCAACAGTATCGAAGGGTAAAGCCATAAAGGTTATACTGCCTGTTCCGTCATCCTTAAGATTTAAAACAACATCATCCTGAATAACGGTGTTCTCGGAATAATCAAAGGTATCATCAGTCTTATGAAGGTCAAACTTAAATTCTCCGTCATTAAGCTTTCTTCCCTCAAGAGTTTTTAAAGCCTCTAAGGTAACATAAGCAGGGTCTGCTTTATAGGTGTTGGTGAATTTAATCTTTTCTCCATTGATGAGTTCTTCATAGGTTGTAACCTCGGTGAGAACTCCGCCAACCATCTCTTTAGTAACAATGCCTTTATAAAGTCTGGGCATTATAGGAATATCAAGCTCGCCGTTTGCGTCTTGAATTACCTCTATTCTTATATGGTAAGACGAGTTATCATAAGTTACTCCCTTTTCATCTCCGATAACCTCAACTATCTTGAAGTGATGGATACCAGTTGTTGCAAGGGTAACTTGGGGGAATCTGAAAGCACCGGAAGCATCATTCTTAACCGCTTCGCCTATTTGCTGACCGTTAATTGCATTGATAAGCCTAAACTCAAATTCGCCATCAATCAAAGGTCTTCCGAGAAGTTCTTTGAGTCCTCCGAAATCAGCATATATATCATAAGAAATCGGGGTTGGAGTAAATCCGTTGTTGAAAACGATTTCGCTTGAGGGCATACCGTTTTTAGAAAGCTCAACATTAGCAGAGAGAAGACCCTCGGAATTATCTGTAACTGTAATTTTCACCTGATAAACAGACTCATCGCAATCGTATCTATCATCATTTAAGTCGGGCTCTGTTAAGGTGTAATTATAAACGCCGGCTTTTGTAAAGGTGATTTCGCCGAAAATGATTTCGCCCTTTTCGTTGTTATGAACAACGGCATCTACCGGCATCGGAGCGCCCTGAGTTACTGCTTGGAGCAAGAAATCAAATTCACCGCTCTGCATTGTTTTGCCTGTGAGAAGCTTTGTTCCCTTAAGGATTACCTTAGCATCGGTTGGGTCATAGGTGTTGGTGAAAACGATATCATCAACCGTATTTGTTCCGTTGTCTATAACTGCTTCGGCGTGGATTTGCTGATTTCCGTTATCGGTAACTGTAACTGTTACGGTATAAACAGTATTATCATAACTAAAGCCGCCAATCTTATTGGTGTCAACTTCTCTTATTTCGTATTCATAAGTGCCCTCTTCGCCATCCTTAAATTCGATAGCAGGGAATACGAAATAACCGTTTGCCATATTCTTAACTGAAGTTGTTGATGGCATTGGAGCACCCTGAGTTTTTGCACTGAGTTCAAACTCAAACTCGTTCGCATTGAGGATACGGTCGCCGTTTATTTCTTTTCTTCCCGAAATTGTAATATAATCAGAGCTTGAGGGAACATAGGTGTTTGTAAAGGTGGGAACAGTTGCCACCTGAGGCAAACCGCTTATAACAGTTTCGGTAGAGATTGTGCCGTCAAGATTATCCTTAACAGTAACCTTAACCTCATAAACTTCGGTTGAATAGCTGATATTGTTTATGAGCTGACCTTTGCCTATTTCGGCAAGATAATAGGTGTAGGTGTTTCCAACGGTATTAGCTGCAAAGCTTAGAGTGATATTAGCGTTACCGTTAGCATCGGTAAGTCCCGACCTTATGATTTCGTTAACCTCAGAACTGTTAGAGGGGTCCTCATCATAAAGGGCGAACTGATAACCGCTAAGCGAATGGTTTGTTGTAAACTGTTTCTTGATATCAATCCGAGCAGTTGCACTGCCTGTTGCGGCATAAATATTGTTGAAAGATGCAGTAACCATCCAGCTTCCGCTAACGGTTGTATTCATATCGTTGTTAACTGCGGTGATTTCGAGGTCGCCATCCATATCGCTATCGGCAACTGTAACCGAAAATCTGCGTTCGGCGGTATCATAGGTGATGCCGCCCTGAGTACCTTCGGTTTCGATTATTCTATAATAATAGGTGCCTGCGGCATTAAAGCTCTCATTTGCAAGTGAGAAGATATGGGCTTTATCGCTATCGTTATAATCGATAGTTGCGGTTGCGATAACAGTAGGGGTGTTTCTTGTAACATCTAATCTTTCAAGTGAGAAAGAATAGCTTTCACCCTGTAACCATTGGTTGCGTCCGGTGATTTCTTTATTTATAACAACCGAAATATCGCTGCCATCAACACTAAGGGGAAGATATTCATTAACAATAAGAGCCTCATCATTAGCGGTTGAATCAACAATACCTGAAAGCGAGCTCTCGGCATTAGAAAGTGAGAAGCCACGGGGTATATTTATTTCTCTTACCGAGTATCTTGTTTCTTCGGGAATTTTTCTAACAACGAAGGATTCACCCTCTTTTAAAGCTACGGTGAATTTACCGTCCGCTCCAACTGTGATATTTCCGCCCGTTGATGCAAATGTGCCTGAAACAGCGGCTCCTGAAGCATTGGTGAGAGTAACTTCGGCTGTGAACTCAATATTATCCGAAATATCAACCTCGCGTCCGTTCTGGTCGATAACCTTTTTGGTTATAACGAGGTCGCCCTCTCCGATGGCAGTGTTAACAAAATCAACATCATCAATTAGATATTGAGAAACAGTGCCTGAGGCCATGGTTCCTGTTGAAATGCCGTTAACATGAACAGATTTAATTTTATAATCAGCGTTATCGGAAATTTCTTCAATGGTATACTTTGTGCCTGCGGGGAGTCCCGATAGCCAGAAGGTCTCATTACGCTTCATTTCGAACTCATAAACACCGTTTCTGAGAGTTGCAGATACAGGTTCTTTGCTTGGAGTTTCATCAAGTGCTGTAATCCAGCTTTCAAATGTTCCGCTGGTAGAAGCGGTGATACGGAACTTAAAGGTATCAGAAGTGCCAGTTTCAAAAATATCGATAGTCTTGGAAATTTTAATACCTGTTGCGGGAGTAACTGCGAGAAGTCCGTTATTGCCGAGGTTCATATCAACATAATAGGTGTTGTTATGCTCGGTAAGATAGGGGTGGAATACCATATGAGCTGATTTTGTATCGATAGAGTCTGTATCACTCTTCTGCTCGTCATACATATCAAGCTCTCTTGCGGGTGTTCCCTTAGGAACAACATAGGCTCCCGTGGCAACATTACTGCCATAGGGCTTGAAGTTTGCTACCCAGCCGTTATTTATAGCAGCTACTACCGATTGTTTAGACATTCTTTCATAGAAGAACTGAGGCTCATCCTTGCCCTCAACGAATATATAACGGCGATGATAATACTCACCGTCTGCATTAAGTCCTTCGTTTTGGGTTACAAGAGAATAGGTGTTTTCGCCCGTTTTCTTATGAACGGCAGAATCAAAGGTATAATAAAATCTCTCATTTTCTTTATTGGGGGTAAACTCTGCCAAAGAAACTTGGTGCTGGTTGTGAGAAGTAGCAGTTATATCATAGCTATTGTTCCAGAAAAGGCGGGTGTGTCCGTCCGCACCAATGTGTCTCTCATCGGTTATTCTGGAGGTATCGTTAATGCTGTTTCCTGCAACCCTTGTAATATTAAATTCATTAAGGTCTGAACGGAGCCCTGTTTCATATACAAGGCGGATAGGAGCAATGTTCTCAGCATTTTCAATGCTAATCTCAACATCGGTTGCGGTGTCAACATTTGTTCCCTTCAGAGAAACTAAATAGGTTACCATCGGAACTAACGAAGCGGGGATTTTCCAGGAAACTGTTTCTTCGCCCGTCTCGATATTGGTTTTAACCTGAACCGTCATATACATCATATCGCTGTTTTTGATGCTTCCTGTGGTCTCGCCCAAGAAACCGTAAGACCTGATTTTATAAACAGCGTCTGCGGGTGCTATGGAGGTAGCACTTTCATCCCAATGCTTGAGATAGGTGCCGTCTGCCTTGGCATACCAACCGATATAGTTGGACCAATCGTCAGGACCGTTATATTTCAACTGACCGCTTGCAAAGGCATTTGCAACTAAGGCCTGAGCATCTGCAGTTTCCGAAATGCCGAGTCTTGTTTTAACCGAGCGGATGAATTCGTTGCCCAAATCGGTTGGACTATCGGGAGTTCCAAGACCGTCTGAGGAAGTATCGGCAAGCTTTGAAGCCATCATATGACCGTCATATAGGGTGTCTCCTAAAAGGATACCGTTAATGTGTTTAACTTCCATATATTCGCCGAGAGTATCGGTGAATTCAACATAACCCGAGAAGTCGGGGCTTCCGCCTTCAAGATGGGTAGGATAATAACGAGACTGGAGGATAATTTCTTCAACGAGACTTTCGAATGCTGTTGTAAGACCGTCTTCGGAGGCTGAGAAATACTCATCAACATAGGATTTGCTTGTTGCATAGGAACTTTTGTCGATGGTGATATTTGTGCTTCCGCCGTTACGGCCTTCAACAGAAACCTGCATCGTGTTGGAGGATTTATCGTTATATGTGTTCCAAAGCGAATCGGTTACGGTTGTAGCATCAGGGTTTAAAACACTTGTTGCAGTGTTTCTTGCTGTGTTGCCCGAGATGGAGCCGAGGTTAAAGCCAAGTGTATAGAAAAGGCTTCTTCCTGCACCGTTTTCATCGTGTATTCTATATTTATTTTCAATTCTGTTTTTGATATAAGAGGCAGTGAGCTGAACTAAGAAACCCTGACCAACGGTGATATTGCTGTCATTTCCGTCTCCAAAGTCAGCACCTTTAGTATTCCAAGTGCCATAAGTTTGCTCTTCAACATTATCGAAATCACTGGCGCCCATGGTCGGAGCACCGTCAGACATTAAAACAACAATCGGCATACGGTATTCACCTGTCTGCCAGTTGTTTTCGCCGATAACAATTTCACTGTCGGGAACTTCATCGAACATTTTATATGCTTCCCAAAGACCTGCCTGAATATAGGTAGCGCCGCCTCGGCTTTTTGAGCCAAAGGTAACATTTTGCTTTGTTCCCGAAACATAACGGCTGTTAACCGAAACTGTTCCGCCCGAATAGGTAATAAAATTGCCGTTTTGAGCAGTTGAAGTATAGCGGTCAAGGGGGAGAAGTCTCGAAATCGCATTAGGATAGGTTCTGTTTTCGGTAGAATTTGCACTCATACCCGAATAAAGAACAACGCCAACTCGGTTATTGTTGTTTGTCGCCTGAAGAGACTTTATGGCGTTGTTGGCGGCGGCAACAAGCTGAGTTACCGCATTGGAGGACATCGAGCCCGAAACATCGAGAACAAGGATAGTATCAGTCGGAACGGTTGAATATCCTACAACCTCCTTGTTAGCGGCTATTGCCGATAAAGCGGTGAGGAAGTTCTTACTGTCATCTATCATTTTTATATTGCTGCCAAAAGCAGAGGCATCGGTGAAAACCGATTTATCGGTCCAAACGCCGCCTGCATTTGCAGTGGTTAGATTTTCAGTATCGAAATAGTTTTTCCAGTTGTCCATCGTGTTAACATCTGCGATGCGGTCATAAAATGCAGCATCCTCAGCAGCAAATGCCGTTAAGGGCAGACAACTCATAATGAGAACGATACTGAGTATCAAGCTTATAAGTTTTTTACCGAATTTTCCTTTCATATCTTAAGCATCCTTTCTTAGTTCTATCAGTTTTTCGTTTTCGCAAATTCCTATTAAGTCTCCCAATTTTTCGCTTCGGAAGTATTTACAGGAACCGCAGTCGTCAAATTCATCATCGGCAAATTCGCAACCGTCCCAGGTAACATTAACCCATGGCTTTCCGCTTGGAGTAATTCTCGGATTTTCCGAAAAATCGGGGTAATCTCCAAAATAGCGGTCAAGCGTTTTATCGTAGGAAAATGGAACCTCAACGGTATCGCCATCGAGCCTGTAAAGGCGAGTTTTAATCTTCGCCATAGGCCACCTCCTAAATTCGTTTCGTTACAATAAAAGTATAACAAAACAAGATAAAAATGTAACGGTACTTTTTGAAGAAAAAAAGTGCAAATTTATGGTACTAATAACTACAATTTCCAACAAAAAAAGTGGCAAAATAAGCCTTTTATAAGCTGATTTTCCCAAAAATAAAAAAGCACCTCGTTCGTTATAACGAACGAGGATGTTTTATTTCATCATATATTGAGAGAGGCCCTTTTTGCCGTTAATGCAGAGCTTTTCATAGATAATCTGCAGATAGTTCTTGATGGTGCGTTCTGATAGGTCCATATGCTCGGCAATCTCTTTAATCCGCCAGTTGCGGTTATAAAGCATTGCTATTGTGAATTCAGTTGTTGTGAGATTATCGGCAACAAGGTCTTCTGTATCATTATTATGAATTTTATACCAGCTGTTGTTGAAATGCTTGGTGGCAGAAATAATAGCCTCATAATCTTTTGGGTGATTTTTCTTGAAGTAAACCTCGGTCATTCCGCCAAACAAACTGTAATGCTCAACAAAGGTCATAATCAGGTTATCGGGGCGGGCTGATTTAAAAGCCTCTTCCATACGTTTGTTAGCATATTTGCTTTCCTTTAGATTTATAAGGGCAATAGCCGATATAATATTCAGATATGAGAAGGATAGCGGATAGGTTTTTTCGCTTAGTAAAAGAGCGGTATCCGCTATAGCGAGACAGCGGTGGTAATCGCCTCTCAAATAAACCCTGAAAGCCAGAACATAGCAAGCAAACAGCTTTAATCCGCCCTTTAAATATTTTACATAATTTTCCAAAGGTGGAGCTTTTCGGGTTTTAACCTGAAACTGAACTTCAACCGTTGCGGCTGATAAAACGAGCAGAGCATAAAGCTCATCATCAAGAGGATTTTTCTCTGCTTTTTCGAGTTCTTCGGATATTATATGAACTGCAAAGTCGGTAAGATGAGCGTGCTCCGAAACAAGATTTGAGAAAACACACATAAGTGCTGCCGAAATTCTAAGGATGGGGTTTCCGCTGTCAAGATATGGTTCAGCATATCTTGTTGCAGTTTCGGCATCGCCTGTGTAATAATAGTATTCCGAAAGGGCGATGTTTTTTTCATCCTCGTCTTCAAGGCTATCTATATATTCGAGGGCTTTGCCGATAGGAAAACAGCCGTTAAGCAGAGGAAGCGGTTGAATTTGATTGTTATATGAAATTGTATTAAAGTCGGAAAATGGAGTGAAAGTTTTAGGAATAAGCCAGTCTCTTCCCGATTTGAACGCACCGCTTATTTTGCCATCTTTTGCCCATTTTTGAACAGCACGGGGTGTAACAGAAAGTCTTTTAGCGGCAAGGGCAACAGTTTCAAATTCCAAATAAATTACCTTCTTTTAATATGTATACATATATTGTATCAAAAATTTAATATTAAAGCAAGAAATAAAAAGATTGAAATTTATCCAAAAATAAATTATTATATAAAAAATAGGTTTTGGAGGTTTATTATGGAGAGAGAAAGGTTAGGAAGCCGTTTAGGCTTTATTCTGCTTAGTGCAGGCTGCGCTATCGGCATAGGAAATGTTTGGAAGTTTCCTTATATGGCAGGTCAGTATGGCGGCGGTATTTTTGTTTTGATTTATCTTATTTTCCTTGTAATAATGGGTATCCCTGTTATGACTATGGAATTTGCAGCAGGAAGAGCAAGTCAGAAAAGCCCGGCAAGGATTTATCACAAGTTGGTGCCGCAGGATAAAAAATGGCGCGCGCATAGTTATGCGGCAGTTGCGGGAAACTATCTTCTTATGATGTTTTATACAACCGTTTCGGGTTGGATGCTTCGCTATTTTGTTGATACGGTTTCAGGCAAGTTTGAAGGTCTTGATTCGACAGGAGTCGCCGCGCATTTTGATAATGTTCTGGCAGACCCTGTAAGTCTAACGGTTTATATGGGTATAGTTGTTGTATTTGGTTTTGTTATATGCTCCTTTAGTCTTCAAAAGGGACTTGAAAGGGTTACTAAATATATGATGCTTGCCCTTCTTGCAATTATGTTGATTTTAGCAGTTAACAGTGCAACTATGGAAGGCGGTGCTGAGGGACTTAGCTTCTACTTAAAGCCCGACCTTAATAAAGTTAAAGAGGTTGGACTCGGAAATGTTATAGTTGGAGCTATGAGTCAAGCTTTCTTTACATTAAGCCTTGGTATCGGCTCTATGGCAATTTTCGGAAGCTATATCGGAAAGGATAGAGCACTTCTCGGTGAATCGGTTAATATAGCTGCTCTTGATACATTTGTTGCTTTATGTTCAGGCTTTATTATTTTCCCCGCTTGCTCGGCATACGGGGTTGAGGTTCAGGCAGGACCTCCCCTTATCTTTATAACACTTCCCAACATATTCAATAACTTACCCCTAGGAAAGCTTTGGGGCGGTTTGTTCTTTGTTTTCTTAAGCTTTGCAGCATTATCAACTATTCTTGCAGTATTTGAAAATATTATTTCCTGCACGATGGATATGTTCGGCTTTACAAGGAAAAAGGCTTGCCTTGTAAACGGAATCTCAATGTTCGTATTATCTATGCCTTGCGTTTTAGGCTTTAATGTTTTGTCGGGCCTTATAAACTTCGGAAGTGCCACAAGCGTTCTCGATTTAGAGGACTTTATTGTAAGCAATGTATTACTTCCCTTAGGCTCGCTGGCATTTGTTCTTTTCTGCACTCTTAGAAAAGGCGGTTGGGGTTGGAACAACTTCAAGGAAGAGGCAAACACAGGAAAAGGCTTAAAGGTTAAGGACTGGATGAGAGGATATCTAAGCTACATTCTGCCCGTAGTAATCTTTGTTTTCTTTGCTATAGGAATTTATAATTATTTTAAATAAAGCTTATGCCGAGACAAAAGTCTCGGCATTTTTATATCAGTATATAAATGAGGGCAAAGAGGAGCATTTTATCAGCCTTTTCGCTCATTAAGATAAGCAGTAGACCTATAATAAGGGAGGAATCGCCATCCTTTAGAAAACTATCAAGAAAGGGGATAGAAAAGCCTTCCTGATGGGTTTGTTTAATGTTGTTTTGAGGAGGATTTTCTTCTTTTCTTCTTGAGTTCATCTCACGCATTCTCTGAACGGCGGCCTGCTGCTCGGCTTTGAAATCGTTCTGGTCCAAGTTATCACCCTTTCTAAAGCTTTAAAAAGCCGCTTTCCTTTAAAAGAGGGAAAAGCTCGATGATTTTAAGAAGCTTTATGGCGGTATCAACCTTTTCTCTTCTCGGCTCACTTAAGTGAGGTTTTAAAGAGAGAAGTAGATTTGAACGGGGGTCGTTTCCTGACGAGTTGAATTTTCCGATTAAGCTCATAACGGTTTTAAGCTCATCCGCACCGATATTATCGGAAAAACTTTCAAGAGGGGAGGAGGTTTTTTCCTCTTCCCCTAAGATGTTTTCCGCCATTTTTCTTACCCTGTCCATAGTTTCGGGGTCGTTTAAAATCCCCGCTAATTTTTCACTTAAATCATCCATTTTTTCCTCCGCCGAGAAACTTTTTCATAAGTGCCTTTGCCATAGGGCTTTTTAGAACCTCATCAAGCTTCTCTTTATCATTTAAAATCGCATTAAGCTTCGCCTTGTCCTCGTTTGAAAGGGAATTTACGAGCTTTTCCTTTTCCCTTTTCGACATATTTGGGTTTATATTATCCATTGAATTTTCCTCCGAGATATGTTTTAATATATAATATGTAAAGGAATTATTTTATAGAATAGGAGTATAAAAATTGCGAATTCTTGTTATTTCCGATTCTCATAAAAGAAGGGCAGTTTTGGATAAGATTTTAGATAAGCACCCCGATATTCACCACGTGTTTTTCTTGGGAGACAATGCATCGGATATCGAAGATTTTGAGTTTTTATATCCTAATAAAACCTTTTATACCGTTTGCGGAAATTGCGATTTTGGCTCTTTGCTTCCATCGGTTAATATTGAGGTTATAAACGGGGTCAAAATTCTTTATACCCATGGACATACCTTTGGTGTTAAGTATGGCACCGAAAGACTTTTGGCGGCGGCAAAGCAAAACGGCAGCAAAATCGTGCTTTACGGGCACACTCATATCTCACAAATATTATATGAAGATGGGGTTTATATTGTGAATCCCGGCTCTTGTTCTCAGCCGAGAGATTTTAAAAAGCCCTCCTATGCGATTGTTGATATAACAGAGAAAGGCATAATGCCGAATATAATCGAAATATAAAAAAGCACCTTTTCAGGTGCTTTTAAATTTTTCTATATCTCTTGTAATTTGTTTTGAGTAGCGGTCTTGCTCTGAGAAAATGCAGCCGCAGTATTTCTGCATATAAAGTCCATTTTCCCGAGCTTTCTGGTTTCCCTCTCTGAAATTAGGCCTGAAATCTCTGTAAAGAAACTGAATACCGTATTTTTCGGCATATTTTTCTGCCGCTGCTTTCATCAATTCGTGGTTTTGATATATACTTGCAAAAAGGGTAGAGGTAAAGGCTGAAAAACTGTTTTCAGCGGCGAATTTTGCAGTTTCTTCAAGTCGGTGCTCATAGCAGAAAACACAGCGGTTTTCAATATCCTCTGCAACGGCTTTCACGAACTTTTTAAGCCCGTAATCTTCCTTTATAATAAGTGGCAAGTCGATTTCTTTTGCATAATCAATAAGGCAGTCTCTTCTCGCCTCGTATTCCTTAAAAGGATGGATATTGGGGTTATACCAAAAAGCTATAGGCTCAAAACCCTCTTCCCTTAAAGGCTCAACGCAGGATACAGAGCACGGTGCACAGCAACAATGAAGTAAAACCTTATCCAATTTTAATCAATGTCCTTTCCGCAACAGCGTTTATATTTTTTACCGCTGCCACAAGGGCAGAGGGCATTTTTACCGACAACACCCTTTCCTTTAACGGTAATAGGCTTATCACCTGCCTGTGTTTCCTCTGCAACCTTTTCTCTTTTAACCTCTTGATTTGATTTAGGAATAACAGTTAAAACAAGCTTTGAGGTCTGCTCTCTGATGGTGTTGGTCATAGCCTCAAACATATCGAAGCTATCGTTTCTGTATTCAACAACGGGGTCGTGCTGACCGTAGGCTCTGAGTCCTATACCCTGTCTTAATTGGTCCATATTATCGATATGGTCCATCCAGTTTGTATCAACGCTTCTAAGCAGCATAACCCTCTCTATTTCACGCATAAGCTCGCCTCCAAAGGCTTTTTCTCTTGCCTCGTAATGCTCGAGAGCCTTTGCCTTAAGGCTTTCAGCAACCTCGTTTCTTGAGGTGTTTCCAAGCTCTTCAGATGTGAATTTAAGGTCATCGGGAGTTGTTATCCAGCCGAGGAAATATTCTCTCAGTCCATTTAAATCCCAGTTATCGTGAACAGAGTCATCAGCCAAGAAAATTGAGCAGTATGCATCAATGGTATCATCAATCATTTTGAGTACCGTTTCTTTAATATCCTCGCCGTCGAGCACTCGGTTTCTTTGGGTATAAATAAGCTCTCTTTGCTTATTCATAACATCGTCATACTGTAAAACATTCTTTCTTATGGCGAAGTTCATACCCTCTTTTTTCTTCTGAGCTCCCTCAATAGTGCGGGAAAGCATACCGCTTTCAAGAGGCATATCCTCTTCAACCCTTAGAGTATCCATAAGGGTTGAAATTCTCTCTCCGCCAAAAAGACGCATAAGGTCGTCTTCAAGAGATACAAAGAACTGGGTATTACCGGGGTCGCCCTGACGGCCCGCACGCCCTCTAAGCTGATTATCAATTCTTCTTGAATCGTGGCGTTCGGTACCGATAATTGCAAGACCGCCCGCATTCCTTACAGCCTCAGCCTCAGGGGCGATTTCAGCCTTGAAGTTATCGTAATATTCTTTATACTTTTCTCTGGCTTCAATTATATCCTTATCATCAGTTTCGGCAAAGCCTGTAGCCTCGGTTATCATTTCTTCACTGAGCCCATCGTGGCGAAGAGCGGCCTTTGCAAGATACTCAGCGTTACCGCCAAGCATAATATCGGTGCCTCGGCCTGCCATATTTGTAGCAATAGTAACAGCACCAAGTTTTCCTGCCTGAGCTATAATTTCAGCCTCTTTTTCATGGTGCTTAGCGTTTAAAACATTGTGTTTTATGCCCTTTCTCTTAAGCATTGCCGATAAAAGCTCAGATTTTTCAATTGTAACAGTACCAACAAGCACAGGCTGACCTTTCTTATTGCACTCGATTATTTTTTCGATAACGGCATTGAATTTTGCCTTTTCGGTTTTATAAACAACATCGTTTTCATCAATACGAGCGAGCGGTTTATTGGTTGGAATTTCAATAACATCAAGCTTATAAATCTGCTGAAATTCTTCTTCCTCGGTCATTGCAGTACCTGTCATACCCGAAAGCTTGTTATAAAGGCGGAAGAAGTTCTGGAATGTAATGGTGGCGAGTGTTTTAGATTCTCTTGCTACCTTAACCCCCTCTTTTGCCTCTATAGCCTGATGAAGTCCCTCGTTATAGCGTCTGCCATACATAAGACGGCCTGTGAACTCATCAACGATGATAACCTCGCCGTCTTTAACAACATAGTCAACATCACGCTTCATAATACCGTAAGCGCGGATGGCCTGATTAACGTGGTGGGCAATAGCAATATTTTCGGTGTCATTTAGGTTTTCAATGCCGAAATAGGTTTCTGCTTTTTTAACACCCTCAGGGGTGAGTGTTACGGTGCGTGCTTTTTCGTCTATAACACAGTCGCCCTCGTAGTTGGTAACCTCATCGCTTGCCTTATCGTCCATCTCTTTAACCTTGGTCATTTTGAGAGAACGGGCAAAGTGGTTAGCTCTTGTGTAAAGGTCGGTTGATTTATCGCTTTGTCCCGAAATAATAAGGGGAGTTCTTGCCTCGTCTATAAGGATAGAGTCAACCTCATCAACGATAGCAAAGTTATGCTCTCTTTGAACCTTTTGCTCCTTATAAATTACCATATTATCACGCAGATAATCGAAGCCGAGTTCGTTATTGGTGCAGTAGGTTATATCTGCGTTATAGGCTTCCTTTTTCTGCTCTTTGTCCATACCGTGAATGATAAGACCAACACTAAGCCCCATAAAACGATATAGCTTTCCCATCCATTCGCTGTCCCTCTTAGCAAGGTAGTCATTAACAGTTACTATATGAACACCCTTACCCGAAAGGGCATTTAAGTATGCGGGAAGTGTTGCAACGAGGGTTTTACCCTCACCGGTTTTCATTTCGGAAATTCTGCCTTGGTGCAGAATTATACCGCCGATAATCTGAACAGGGAAGTGTCGCATACCAAGAACTCTGTCTCCCGCCTCTCTGCAAGCGGCAAAGGCTTCGGGAAGAATATCATCAAGGGTCTCGCCTTTATTTAATCTTTCTTTAAATTCGTTGGTTTTAGCCTTTAACTGCTCATCAGTTAGGGAACGATATTCTTCTTCAAGGCTTAAAACCTTATTCTGAAGCGGCATAATACGCTTTATTTCTTTTTCGCTGTAATTGCCGAAAAGGGCTTTTAATAAACTCATAATTTTACCTCTTAAAAAGTAATGTAAACTAATTTTACCATAAATTTGTAAACAAATATAGTTTTATTTTAAATATATATTATTATTTTTTTGAATTAACCCATCAGAAAGGGTGATTTTTTCTCCTCTTTCAATGAAAACTGCCTCATAACCGTCGGTTTCGTTTATTATTTCAAGACCTTTTTCCAAACCCTCAAGCATTAAAACGGTAGACAATGCATCGCATTCAAGCGAGCTTTCGCCGATAACCGTAACCGAAAGCAGACTGTTTTCAATAGGGTAACCCGTAGAGGTGTCAATGATATGATGATAGAAGTTTTCGTTTTCTTCAATATATCTCTGGTAAATTCCTGAGGTTACCGCCGAGGCGTTTTCAATATTCAAAACGGCAATAGTATCCTCAGAAAAAGGCCGTGCAATACCCACCTTTTGTCTATCGCCGAAAACTATAACATTTCCGCCGAGGTTAATCGTGCCGTTTTCAACCTGATTTTGCTTAAAATAATCCAAAATTCTATCGGCAATATAACCCTTGGCAACAGAGCCCAAGTCTATTTTTTTGCCGTTCAGGTTATAAGAGCTTTCACTTTTTTCAATAGCCTCATAATCAACATTCTTAAGGGCCTCTGCTATTTCATTTTTAGAGGGAACTACTGCCTCATTAAAATCCCAGAGCGAGCTTACCGAATAGATGGTTATATCAAATTTACCGCCCGATATTTCGGAATAATAAAGGGAGCGGTCAATGATTTTTTGGGTATCCTCGCTAACCTCTATAAACCCATCTGAATTGTTAAGCCTCCAGACATCGCTGTTTTCTATAGTTCGGCTTAATTTCTTTTCAAGTTCTTGGCATAGCAAAAATGCTCCGTCAAGTGTTTCCTTAGTACACTCGGCCGAGATATTAACCACCGTATCAAGCATAAATCTTGTGTCGGAAGTATCTGTATTTGCTTCACAGCCGCAAAGGCTTAAAAGCAATAAGCTTATAAAAACTGAAGTTATTTTTTTCATAATAATAGTATACCATACTTTTAATTTTTGTAAAGGTGTGATATACTTAAAAAGGTGATGGTATGAAAAAGGGAGATATTTTTATAATTCTTAGTGGCTTAGCTGTTACGGTTTTATGCTTCTGCCTTTTGTTTTTAGGCGGTGAAGAGGGCAAAACAGTTGTTATAAAAGAGGATAACAGGATAGTTTATGAGTCGTCAGTTTCAGTTGATAAAACGGTTGAGCTTGATACCAACACCATTCAAATCGCAAAAGGCAAGGTGAAGATGCTTGATAGCACCTGCAAAAACCAAATTTGCGTAAAACACAAAGAAATTTCTAAGAAAAACGAAACCATAATATGTCTTCCAAACAAAATAATAGTTGAAATAAAATAAGGATGAGGGTTTTCCTCATCCTTTTAAATTTTAGTAAATCTTTTAACTGCAAGGCAGTTTTGATAAGCTTTGCATAGAGAATATTTCTCCCAAGAAGTTAAAATAATCTTTAAGATGAATTTTTTCGAGTTTCATAATTTTCCCTCCAAAATCTCTATGAGCGAATTTTAACATATTGCACAAAAAATTTCAACAAGAAAAATGACATTTTTTTGCAAAAAAATCGAAAAAAATCTTGAAAGTAGGATATGAATAGTTTATAATATTTTAGTCAAAATACTATATAAGTTTTTAAGAATTTTTCTTATGAGAGGGACGAACTGTTTATGTCAGAAAAGAAGCGTTTAGTTGGAACTGTATCAAGAGGTATCCGTTGCCCCATTATCCGCGAGGGTGATGACCTTGCTAAGATAGTTGCTGACAGTGTTCTTGAGGCTGCTGAATGCGAGGGCTTTGAACTCAGAGACCGAGATGTTATTTCTCTTACCGAGTCCATTGTGGCAAGAGCGCAGGGTAACTATGCAAGCGTTGATGATATTGCAACTGATATTAAGGCAAAATTTGGCGATGAAACTATCGGTGTTATTTTCCCGATTCTTTCCCGTAACCGTTTTGCTATATGCCTTAAGGGTATTGCAAAGGGTGCTAAGAAAATCGTTCTTATGCTTGCTTATCCCTCTGATGAAGTTGGCAATGAGCTTGCTGACTGGGATAAGATTGATGAGGCAGGAATTAACCCCCATTCCGATGTTTTGTCATTAGAGCGTTACCGTGAGGTTTTCGGTATTCATCCCCTTGAGTTTACAGGGGTTGACTATGTTGGATATTATGAGAATTTAATTAAGGAATGCGGCGCTGAGGTTGAGATTATCTTCGCAAATCAGGCAAAGGCTATTCTCGATTATACCGACTGTGTTTTAACCTGCGATATCCATACAAGAGCCAGAACCAAGCGTCTTTTAAAGAATGCAGGTGCTAAGAAAGTTTACGGTATTGATGAGATTTTAACATCTTCCATTAACGGAAGCGGTTATAATGAGAACTACGGTCTTTTGGGCTCTAATAAGTCTACTGAGGACAAGATTAAGCTTTTCCCGAGAGATTGCAAGCCTTTAGTTCTTGATATCCAAAAGAGAATTTTAGAAAAAACAGGCAAAAACGTTGAAGTTATGGTTTACGGAGACGGTGCATTCAAAGACCCCAAGGGTAAAATCTGGGAGCTTGCAGACCCTGTTGTTTCCCCTGCGTTTACTGATGGGCTTATCGGTACTCCTAATGAGTTAAAGCTTAAGTACCTTGCAGATAATGATTTTAAAGACCTTTCGGGTGATGCACTTAAAGAGGCTATTTCCGAAAGTATTAAAGCTAAGAGCGGAAGCCTTGTTGGTAATATGGCGGCTCAGGGAACAACTCCCCGTCAGCTCACCGACCTTATCGGCTCTCTCTGCGATTTAACAAGTGGCTCGGGAGATAAAGGAACACCTGTTGTTTTAGTTCAGGGTTACTTCGATAATTATACCAATTAGGTTAAAGCGAATAATCCGAACCCGCCTCAAAGCGGTTTATTTCGGCGCTTTTTACCCGATTCGTTCTTGTAAGGCGTTAGCCTTACTGCACCCGACTCGAATAAAAATCCCTCAAAATCTTCTCGCTTTGAGGTTGAAGATTTTAAAAAGTGTGAATTTTTGTTCGAACGCGGCACAAAACGCAGTTAATCCTGACGGATTAACGAGTATTTTAACAAAGTTAGAGCAAAAATTCGCCTTTTAAAAACGGAGTTTGGATTTATTCGCTTTAACCTAAAGGAGAA
>JAZSEU010000058.1:0-1903 GCA_045531855.1 Acutalibacteraceae bacterium | reverse complement strand
AAATACTCACGGGCACTTTCGCTTAAGACAATTATTTCGTCAGCGCATTTTACCATAACACGCTCTCCGAATTTTATATAGCGAGAAGCAAATCCCTTGCCCCATTTTTCTCTTTGCCAATCAAGTCCATGAACTGTTGCTACGCACTTTTTTCCAAACATTTTTGGTATCCACATAGCAGCACAAGGACCTTCTGCGTGAAAATGTACTATATCATATTTTCCGAAAGTTGCACAAATTGCCGCAGTAAAGGAAGCAACCATAGCAGAGAGTCCTTTTTTGTTGATTGTCCACGCATTTTTAAGTGTTACACCTTTATATTTTTTGTCTTTCACCGTACCAAGATATTCATTTTCCACTTTATCGGAACTGCGGTTGTAGCAGGTAACATCTATTCCTTTTTCGACAAGCAACGGTCACAAAGAAGTAAGCACATTTTCAATTCCGCCACGTCTTGACGGAATAACTTTATGTCCAACCATTGCAACTTTCATATTTCTATCTCCAATCTTATCTTCCGGTTCCGCTAAGCATAACTATAGGTGTTTTAAGCATTATAAGCAAATCTCCTGGAAATGTTCTGTTTTGTATGTAGTCAAGGTCCATTTCAACCCACTGTTCAAATGGAATATCGTTTCTATTTTTGCTTATCTGCCAGGTGCAAGTAATTCCCGGAGTAACAAGCAGGCGAAGTTTCTGATAATCAGTATAATATTCGACTTCTCTCGGAAGCGGCGGTCTCGGACCAACCAAAGTCATATCGCCCTTGAAAACATTAAAGAACTGCATCAATTCATCAAGAGATAATTTTCGAAGGATTTTTCCAACTCTTGTTATTCTCGGATCCTCTTTGATTTTGAAAACAGGACCTTCCATTTCGTTCTTATCTTTTAACTGTTCCAGGAGTGCTTCAGCATTAGGACTCATTGTACGGAATTTATACATATAAAATTCTTTTCCATGTCGTCCCACTCTTTTTTGTTTAAAGAATGGTCCTGCACTCGGATCATCAATACATATAACAATTGCTATTACTATCATTAGTGGGAGAAAACCGAGTAAAATTATTGTCGCAAAAAATATATCAAAAAGTCTTTTCTTTCTCCAATAAGACAAATATGATTTTTCAATCAAGGCTTCTAATTTTACTCTTGTTTTTTCGTCAACCTTTTCACTTTCAATGTAAGGCATTTTGCTATCCTTCTTTCGTCTCTTTTATTCAAAACTTAAAATTTATAAGTGTGTCATGCTCAATGCTACGCCAAGCAGATAAATAAAATTTTCTAAAATCTTGTCTGCTTCCGTCAAGTAATTTCTCTCCGTCTTTTATATATCCCGGATGAAATCCAATCTCAATGTTTTTATTATGTTTTTTAGCAAGTTTCAGATAATGCGGAAGCAGTTTTCTTATTCTTGCTTCGTTTAATTTTCCTGAAAACATTATTCCCATAAAATATGCAGATTGTATTTTTGATTTTTTCAATTTCCTTCGGTTTACCAAGGCAAAAGTTTTTAAAAGCCATTGTTTTATCAAACCTATGGGGTTATATTCAAAATATAATGATGGTGTAAAAACGTATGGTGAAATCGGCTCTGCAGGAATTCGCATATATTCCACATTCAGACCTTCATCTTCAATTACACGCATCAGGGTTTTAAAAATAAGCGGTATCATATGAGTGTGCTGATGACTGTCTATTGAAACAGATATGCTTTCACCCATAGCCTTTTTCCAAAATTTAATCTGACTTTGCATTTCTGTATAAACTTGTTTTTCAAATTCCTTCCTTTTGTTTGAGATGGAGAGAAAAAACAAGCCTATAAATGAATATTTAAAGTATCCTTTATCCGATATCAACAAGCTGGCATCATTCGGTTCCGAAAGCGGGCGTCCCTCTACCAG
>JAZSEU010000027.1:0-3799 GCA_045531855.1 Acutalibacteraceae bacterium | reverse complement strand
ACAATTGGTAAATGCTGTATAAATGTTTTTCGCAAGGTAAAAAATATCTTATGAAAGGAATGGCAAGTTATGTTAGATTCTTTTGATTTAATTATGTTAAGAAATGTTGACATTGCCGATTGTTCTAAAGATAGCCTTGTTGATTTGCATGATGTGAAGATAGACGCAGAGAAATCTGTGCCTGAGAAAATGAATGACTATTTTGAGCAAATTAAAAACCCTTATCTTTTTAAAGTCGGCGATGTGAGAGTGAAGGTGAGTTTCGGCGGAAACCGAACTTTTACTGATGCTCTCGGTTCAGTATTTTCGTCTGGAGCAAATTACCAAACAAATTTGGGTTGATTTTAAACCGAAGGTATGGTATACTACGGTTGTGTAGAAAAACGGCCATACCTTCATATTAAAAAATATGGAGGTTTTAGCTTTATGTCAAATGCTAAATATGCTGAAATTTTAGAGCAGTCCTCCGTACCAAAAAAGGTTTGGAAGACTGCTCTTTATCTTCGTCTGTCCCGTGATGACGGTACGGAATCGGAGAGTAACTCGATTGCGTCGCAACGAGAAATTTTAAAAGAATATATTAAGCGTTATCCAGATATGGAAATTTATGATATATATGTGGATGACGGCTACAGCGGTACAAATTTTGACCGTCCTGACTTTAACAGAATGATGGACGATATTTATGCCCACAAGGTAAACTGTGTTTTGGTTAAAGACCTTTCGCGTTTTTCTCGAAACCACACCGAGGGCGGTATCTATCTTGATAAGATTTTCGTAAAACTTGGGGTTCGCTTTATTGCAATTAACAACCAGATTGATATCGGTATCAGAGGTATAAACTCATTTAACGATTTGGTGAAGGTTGGCGTCACCAATATTATGAATGAATCTCTGGCGGCAAACACGTCTGTTAACGTGCGAGGAACGCTGAACCTCAGACGTCAGCAGGGTAAGTTTATTGGTTCTTTCCCCACATACGGATATCTAAAGGACCCGGACGATAATCATCATCTTATCATTGATGAGGAAACTGCACCAATTGTTCGAATGATTTTCGAGCGATTTATTGGGGGTGAGAGTATCATTGGCATCACAAAAGACCTTAATGAAATGGGCATACCCAACCCATCAATGTATAAAAAACAAAAAGGCTTCAATTACAGGCATCCCTGTGGCAGAAGCAATGACGGTCTATGGCCTGATAGTTCGGTGCGCCGAATTTTGCAAAACCGAATGTATGTTGGCGATATGGTGCAGGGCAAGAATACTACCTACAGTTATAAGATTAAGCAATGCCGTGCTATCCCTAAAGATGAGTGGATTGTTGTTGAAGGTACTCACGAGCCAATCATTAGCCAAGAGACCTTTGACAATGCACAGGCACTATTTAACAAGAGTATTCGCAAGAGCCCCAAAAAGAAAAACGTTGATTTATTTTCTGGGCTTGTGCGGTGTGCTGACTGTAAGCGTGTGATGAATAAAAAGACCAATCAACACACATACGGTACGTATCATTACTATCGCTGTGTAACAGCAAGGAAACTTAAAAAATCAGCGTGTACAAATCACACTATCCGTATTGATAAGTTAGAACAGGCAGTGCTTTTGACCATTCAAAATATGATTAATACAGCAACTACAATGAGCGAATTGCTCACGCAAATCAATAATAATTCCGCACGAAAAAAGGAATCAAGTCATATTGAGAAGGCACTGAAATCTCAGGTTTCTGAACGTGAAAAACTTGTGTCTATGATTACCGACCTTTATCCCGACTGGAAAAGCGGTGTTATTACAGTGGATGAGTATCAGATGTTAAAGGAACGGCTTAACGAAAAGCTGAGGATTGCTGACGAAAAAATCGCCTCACTTAGCAAATCTGCAGAGCAGTTCCAAGACGGTATTACCGAAGAAAACGAGTTTGTGTCACGTTTCAAAAAGTACGGCAACATTGAGGCTTTGACAAGACCTTTGCTTACCGAACTTGTGCAAGAGATTTTCGTACACGAGGGCGGAGATATCGAAGTTGTATTCAAGTTCCAGGATGCTTATGCACAGGCAGTTGAATATATCGAACTCAATAAGCATCTTATTGAACCTGAAAAGCCACGAAAAAAGAAAAAATCGGCGTAAAAATCTATTATACGGCAGGGTAACACCTGCCGTATTTTAATGCCTTGACACAGTTTTGGCACCCCGTTATAATATTAATGGATACTATATGCTTTTGTAAGAGAGGAGAAGGTTCATGAATAACGCATATTCGCTTAGATTATACGATGATGAAATATTAACCTTTACTCTCCACGAAAAGGGTTTGGAAGGTTTAAAATCCTATATAGTATCGGTTAATGAAGATATGAAGAACCTTGTTCCTTTGGATTTGGAATTATCTGATGAGGGAATCCTTAAATGGCTTAAACACAGAATTATTCCAAAAAACCGAGCTTTTGTAAATGAAATTTTAAAGGTGTTAGGGTTGAGCCTCAACAACATAAAAGGCATTATTGATGTATGTAAAGGTCTTTCTCTGAACGATAGTTATTGGGTTGTTCCTGCTAATTTTAATGGTACATTCAAAGAGTTTAATCTTTATGAAAACCGTTTTTCAGAGGAACTATCCTTGGTTGCTTACACGGGTGTTGGAACAACTATCCAAGACTTTACTACTTCACCAGAACTCACAACACAGGGTATGCTTCGTAAGGCGTGGCGCTTTATAGAAGACGAAGGCATTTATCTTTATAAAGGTGGAACTGAGGGCTTTGCCAATTCGGGAAAAGAGCCGTATTCTGAATACTACGCTTGCCAAATTGCCAAAGTAATGGGATTATATGCTGTCGAGTATGATTTGGAAAATTGGAAAGGCATTTTAGCGTCAAAATGTGAAATCTTCACAGATATTGATACATCATTTATTCCTATAGGTAGAATTGTTAAAAGCGGTGGAATCAAGGCTTGTCTTGAGTACTATGAAAATATGGGCGAAGATTGTGCTGAATTTTTAAAAAGTATGTTGGTGTTTGATGCAGTTATTTATAACGAAGACCGTCATTTTGGAAATTTTGGTGTGCTCAGAGATAATCACACAGGCAAAATTATTTCTCCGGCTCCAATTTTTGATAATGGTCTGTCGCTTTTCAATTATGCAATGGATAACGATATAAAAGATTTAGATTCATATGCGAAAACTCGTTCTAATCCTTACGATGTATCTGACGAAAGCATTTGCGCTGAGGTTATGGGAACTAAGCAGAAAAATCAGCTTAGAAAACTCATTGATTTCAAATTCACAAGGCACCAAAGCATCAATCTGCCTGAAGAACGCTTAGTAGCAATTGAAAAGCATATTCAAAGCAGAGTGAGAAAGTTGCTTGCACTTCCGACAGCATCTAAATAATTGCGACAATTGACAATCATAAATAATATGCTATTATAATAATAAGGCAAACCGATAGACGGTTAGCCTGAAGTTTTGCGAATAACCGCTTGTTTTTTCAGGACAGGGCGGTTATTTTTTTATGCTAGTAATGTAGCCAGTGGCAACAATAAGTACAAAAACAACGACAACATTTATTTATGGTGTAAAACATTGTGGGCTCCCATGGCATCACCCATAATTTTCCAATTTTGAGGGTCAAAAAAATTTTTTCACGGAATTTTATGGTGTTCTCTTGACATTTTCCCCTGCTGCTGCCTCTACCCTAATTCACTATTTCAAAGATACAAAAACCTCACCTGAAGATTACGATGTAATATATACGGGCGATTTAGGTAAAGTTGGAACCGCTGCCCT
>JAZSEU010000063.1:0-5003 GCA_045531855.1 Acutalibacteraceae bacterium | reverse complement strand
GCTATGAATAGCGCAATGACAAATCACTTCTTTCAATATGTAGGCGCAGACATCGAAAGCATTGACAAATATTATATATACGAAACAAACTCCGTATATATCAACTAGCTACTCCCTAAAATAACATAGACAACAAAAGGGGGAGTGATTACACATCACTCGCCCTTTTGTTGTCTATTGATAAGCAAAACGGACTGACAAGTTACAATTCGCGCGGAGCGCGTCTTATATAGTTAATTCTTAAAAAGTGGTTTAATTCTTGAATTTGAGCAGTTAAGTCTTTAATAGAAACATCGACCCGGTGCAAAATGAAAAAACACAAAGCCGCGGGAACTCCCACAACGCCGATAAACTGCGCCACATCAGCCATACAAATCACCAAGCCTTAATTATCATATCCCTTTACAACGCACAAACCTTGCCACTGTTCTATTCGAAATTCCCAACTCCTCGGAAATTTTATCAATTGACCAGCGATGAACGGACGGATCGAAAACGGTGTCATCGCCATAAGGCTTCTTTGGCAGTTTACGCTTTTTGAAAATAAATTCTTCCTGTTCTTTGGACAACTCCGGAGCTACTTCCGCAGTAATATCCGAAAAAGCGTTTTCCTTAGCGGAATAAAGGGGATATATGGCGACCTCCAAATTATTGAGTTTAAAGTCACCAAAGCCACCTTTGGCGGGCGTTTCACGAATAATAATTCCCAAATCGACAATGCCGGACTTAGCGAAATAATTTTTAAAAATATAAAATTGCAAAGTATCAGAAGAACCATTAAAAGATTCTTCTTGTTTTTCTATGCCGGATGTGACACTAACCTCCGGATGTTTTTCCAAATATCGCTCTCTGTTATTCTCGCTTGCTTCTTCCAACTGGTCTAAAATTGCATATTCCATAAGTTTCCACCTCGTATAAAGCCATTTTTGTTTGTTTTGTTTTGTTATTTTGTTTTTTTATTATGCAGAATTTTAGCATTAAATGTTTTTTTAGTCAACAGTTTTTTTGTTTTATGCTCATTTAGGTATTATTTGCGACTTTTTATTAACGCAACCCTATTCCAATTATACGGAGTTAAAATATGATATATCGTTCTTCTACTCTTATTTTTTCTAAACCATCTAAAAAATCTAAGAGAGCCTGCCGAGCCGCGAAAACATTCGCTTCAAAAAATTTTTCTTATAATTTTACTATAAAAATAAATATTTTCCTTATAAATTTCGAATAACTTTTTTATAAATTATTATATTTTTTTTAATAATTATCCACATCGTTTTTAAGTTATCCACATTTTTTGCACATTTTTATCCACATTAAAAAAATGTAATTTTGCCGGATAAAATCAACCACATTATTATCAAAAATTATGTAGGACAAAAACATTATATTGACAGTTTTTAAAAAATAATGTATTATCTTTAACTGTAAATAATGTTGACGCTTGAAACATTTTTTTTGAATAAATGCAAAAACGGAAAAGAGGTCGAATTTAATGTCAAAACAATTTTTCAAATTTAACCCGTGGCTACTTATAAACCCCAATTCCATAGGCGGCGCAGAATTAAGGCTAATGATTTTCCTATGCTATAATATGGACTTCAAGAACACAATAATTTTCGATGATGCAATCCAAGAAATACTTTGCCAACAAATGAATATAAAAACCCAAGAATTAAAGAGGTTACTGAAATTACTGGAGCAAAAGCAACTGATTTATAAGATAGGCTTCTACCTGCATATAAACGAAAACTTTGCCAAAAAAGGCAAATAAAAGCCAGATACTTGATTTCCGTCAGTCTTTTCTTTCGTCCGGCATCGTCCCCGGCAATCCTTACTTTTTCTTTCGCCGCAACAACAAACCTATTTCGCGTGTTTTGTTACTGCCCCCACCCTATCAGCCAACTGGGGCGCGGGTGTTGTGCCTATTCCGCGCGTGGCTCGGCTTCGCCGTCGCAAAGGCGGCAGGCGCGCGTTCTGTTGTACCTATTGATTAGTTAGTGCTTTTTTTGTCCGCGCCCGCCGCAGAGCCTATTTTCACTTTTCTGCTTCTCCGTCCCGCCCTTGATTACTTAGTACCCGCGAAACCTTTCGCCGGAAGTCTTAGAAAAAAACAATCCGCTCCGTCCGTCCGCTTCGCTCCCTCCCTCCGCTGGTACCGCAAATTTTTGGCAAGCTAAAAACAGATTTATCTTCGCCGGAGGTCTTAGAAAAAACAGTCCGCTCCGTCCGTCCGCTTCGCTCCCTCCCTCCGCTGGTACTGCAAATTAAACACAACCGAAAACGAGCCAACCCGCAGCCAAGAGCAGACATCGACTTTTTGACTTTTTCTTTTGCCGTCCAGCTTACCTTCGTGGGCATCGCTTCTTTAAACGCTCCCTTTGGTCGCGTTAAATGGGGCGAAGCCCGCCCCAAACCCTCAGCATAATAAACCGCCCCTCAAAATATCGGTTAAAAATCCCCTTGTTTCAAAAGTCAGCAAATCATCAAATAAACGTTTGAACAAGGGGATTTTTAAATTGCACAAAGCGAAAAATGTACATAAAAAACCATCGATGCACCGGATGCGCCAAAGAAAAAACTTTCGCCGCAAATGTCCGTCCGCGTAAAAGGCTCGATGTCCCACCGTCCACCCGCGAAAAGTTCCGTCCGCGAGGCGACAACTTTCGCCGCTTGTGTTCGTCCGCGAGAAAAATTTTGTATAAATTGCTCAGCTCCGTCCGCGAAGGGGCAACCTTCGCCACAAGGACAGCACCGCGAGAAAAATTTTTTGCCGCGTCGCGTGAATAGTTCGTGCCTTACTGCCTTCGGCTATGTTTCTTTTCGTTTCGCGTCGCGTTGTCGGTCGCGTCACGCTCCCTTTGTTACCGTCCGCGGGTGGGGGAAATTTTGCACAAAGACGCACAAAGACGCACAAAGACGCACAAAAAAACCATACGGAAAAAATCCGTATGGTTTTTTTGAGAAAGTAGCACTAAACACAAAATGCACGACTAAAAGTATAATACAATAAAAGAATAAAAGTGTAAATACAAATTTACCGTCCCAGAAAACACATCTTTCCCCGGCAATCACGAAAAATCACGAAAAATCACGAAAAATCACAAGAAAATCACGGCAACAAACAACACCAAAGCAATAACCAAAATTTTGCAATATAATCCCAAGATAATCACCCCTTCAATTTTTCGCGTTTATAGGCTCTGTAATCCTTCTTCTTAAAACATTCTTCAAGCTCTGCTATAGTTCTGTCAGGGTTTACTTTATAAGGGAAATCCGGGCGTATTTTTTGCCATTCTTGAAGTTCCTTCCACTTATCCGAGTATTCTTCGAAAAGTGTTTGAAAGTCTGACATACATTGAAGCGGACAACACCAGCAAGAAATCCGTTTGAATTTTTTATATAACCCGCCGAAATCATAACCGCGACTATAACAATAATCAAGACAGTCCTTCTCTGACCATTTCCAGTCAATTAAAGGATAAATTGCATCACGTTTTCTTTGTCGTTCATCGTAAGCAATACCGATATAATTAAATAACTGATAACCTTGAACAGATAATTCTCTGGCATAACGCGCACTTAAATCTCTCTTATATCGAGCAGTACACCAACGATTAAAATGTGACGGGAAACCGTAACCGGAACGCACACGCCCATCTTTGGCTTTAACTTTACGATAGAGCATATCAAAAATAAAAGTCTGTTTAGGGTCAGGAGAAATTTTTATACGCTGAATAGTTATTCCTTCGCGCTTCTCAAGCAACTTCAAATGTTCTAACTGCTCATCAAATTCCATTCCGGTAATAAAAGTTATAATATCATTCACAGGGTAACCGACTTCAAGCATTTTCAAAAGCATAGCTGTCGAATCTTTACCGCCGGAAAGATTAACCACATAATAAGGTTTTTTAACTTCTCGCATATTATACCCCCACCCATTACAAAAAAATCAAAAAGGAATTTCATCATTGTCGAAAGCATCATCAAAGACAAGCACAAAGCGACGAGGAAATAAAGCAGAGAGTTCCGTCAAAGACTTCATTCCTTCGCTAATAGATAAATCCTCTTGATGAATACACTCTTCTATAGTATCATAAATAAAACACCGCTCCGAAAATTTGCCATCGCCATACAAATAAAACATTCTTTCGCTTACACTAAAACGCATTTTAATATCTTTTTCCGAAATAAGCATATAAACCCCCCAAGAATTAAAATATAAAGTAATAATAACACAAAACTTTTGAAAATAACAAAAATCTTCAAAAGTGCCGTTTCCATTACAGTAATTATTTATTGTAATGGTCTAAGTCACTTGTGGCAAGGGTTATAGCTCTTTTTTTTAAGTCAAAAAAATGTCAAAAAATGTGTTTTTGGCATCATTTTTTCAAAAACCGGAACAGATTTTTTAAAAAACACCAAGAAATCAAGGGGTTTAAAAAAAAAAGTGGTTTGTTGCACCGTCCGCTTTCCTTTTTGTTGTAGCGTTCCGCTCCGCCTTCGCTTTTCGTGGGGGCGTTTTTTTTTTAAACCCTTCTTTCCATTATCCAGCGGCTTTTGTCCGTGCTGTCAAGGGTGCCCGCTTCGCGGCGCGTTCCGCGCCCTTGACAGCCCTTCTTTTTTTGCTTCCCTTCGCCCTCTTTGCCGTTCAAAATCCTTCAAATAATATTTTGCCGTCGGCTTTCGCCGACGGCTTTGCATCGTCCCCGGCTCTATTCGCTTTTCGTTCTCCCGTCCGCATCGGCTCCGGTTTTCTTTTTTTCGTTCGCCGTGCGGCTCTGTCCTGCCCGTTCCGCTTTTGCGGCTTCCGTCCTCTGTTCTTGCCTTTCCGCTTCTCGTTCCTTTTTGTCGCCTTGTGTCGTTTGGGGGGGTTGCTTTTCGTGCGTCTGCTCGTCCGTGCTTCCTTCCGTTCGCTCTTTCGTGGCGGGTTTTTCTTTCCTGCCGTCCCGCATCGCGTTCTCTTTCTCCGCTTTTCGTTCTCCCGTCCGCTCTCTGTGTTGTGT
>JAZSEU010000034.1:0-12737 GCA_045531855.1 Acutalibacteraceae bacterium | reverse complement strand
GATATCAGTCTACTACCAAAGCTTGCCGATATATTTGAGATAAGTATAGATGAATTGTTCGGCATTGTGCCGAGAATGTCTATGACTAAAGAGGTTAACGATGCTGAAAAAGACGCTGTTTTTTCTAAGGCAGTTAAAATTGTAAAAGAAAGCGGTAAAGTTTCTGCATCATTATTGCAAAGAAAATTGAATATTGGCTATGGAGAAGCAGTACATTTAATAGATTCGATGAAAGATGAACTGACAGATAAAGAAGATTTTTCTTCACAATTTTCTTGGCCTGATGATGATACTTTCCATGTTGTAGTCGCTAAAGGAAGAAAAGTTATGTCGGTCGATGACATAGATAAAACTATAGATATAACTTTTCCAAAAAACTGCAACGAAACTACACGTCAGTATTTTAGGGTTGAAGTATTTGGCAATATTTGCTGTGACGGAAGTATTAATGGCGACGTTATAGCAAACGGACAAATTGAATGCAATGAAATTAATGGCGATATTAAAGAGTGTAAAAGCAACATTTCTTGCAAAGGCGATATAAACGGAGATGTTAGTGCTGACGGTAATGTTGGTTGTGGTGATTCAATTAGCGGTAACGTAAGTTGCGGTGAAAATTTGGCTTGTGGAGATGGAATAGGCGGCAAAGTAAACTGTGGCGGAAGCATTACCTGCGGAGATGGTATAAACGGTGATGTTAAATGTGGCGGTAACATTGAATGTAAAAAAATTGAAGGCAATGTTGAATGCCAAGGAAATATTATTTATAAATAATACCTAACCAACCTTTAATTTTTCCGACTATATAGGCGTAACAATCATGATTGAAGCAAAGGTGCAAGATGAAAACAAACGAAATATTAAAACTTATCGGTGATAAAGAGTTTCTCGATAAGATCTATCAATTCTCATATCGAAGATGCAATACCTCATATGAAGCAGAGGATTTATGTTCGGACATAATTCTCGCAGTAATATCTGCCGTACATAATCAGGAAAGTATAGAAAATTTTTATGCTTTTGTTTGGACTATTGCTCGGAGAGTGTATGCTGATTACTCTAAAAAGAGAAATCAGACACGACAAACCATTAGTATTGAAAATAGCGATTTGTTATTGGCAGCAAAAGAGAATGAAGTTGATAGCTTTATTGAAGAAGCCGCCGAGCAGGAACAGATAAAGAAAATCTTTGCGGAGATTTCTTTTCTATCCAAAGCATACCGAGAGGTTATGGTGTTGTATTACCTTGATGAAATGAAGGTTAAGGATATTGCCTTAGAACTTGGTATCAATGAAACAACAGTAAAACAACGTTTGTTTTCTGCACGTAGTACAGTTAGAAAAGAGGTTGAAACTATGAGTAATAGAAATTTATCTTTAAAACCGATTACAATGGATTTCATGGGCTCGGGTTCTGTGACGGGAAATAGTCCTTCTTCGGTCTCAACAAGAACTTTTTCGCAAAATCTTATTTATGCTTGTAAAGATGTTGCTAAAAGTGCCAGAGAACTTTCGGATGAACTATGTGTTCCAATGATATATGTGGAAGAGGAATTAGAAATCCAGCTACACGGTATAAACGGAACTTTCGGGACACTTCGTAAACAGGGAGATAAGTACATCTCAAATATCATTATTGTTGACGAAAATGATAGGATTGAGGTTTCAAAACTTTATGAGAAGTATACTGATAAGTTTTGTGAAGCACTTAAAAAATTTTTAAAGGACAACGAGCATAAATTATTAGAACTTCCTTTCGTCAATAAGCCCAAAGATATTAAGCAACTATTATGGGTGCTTATTGCCAACGCCTCCTGGGGATTTGTAAGAGAAACCGAAAAAATAATGGATGAGATTTATTTTTCTGATGTTAAAGAGGCAATATCTTCCTCAGGCAGAAAGTTTACCTGTGGTGCAATAGCACGAAAAGAAAATGAACAGAAGCTTCCATATGGATATGGTTGCGATTGTAATAATGCCAGAGATTTTTGTGGTTATTCATATGTTGAAATCAGAAATATTTACGGGCCCAAAAAGGATGCTCTTTATAGAGTAGGACATAACCTAACACACGAAATAGGTATTTCTCTTTTGCTCAAATCAATAGGTGGACTTCCTATCGAATCACTAACTGAAGAACAAAAAGAACTTGCGGCTAAAGGAATCGAAGTTGGGTTACTGCGCAAAAACGATTCGCTTTTAGAACCGGCAATAATAATCATTGATAATAAAAACAGTGCCGGTTTCTTCAAGTGCCTTGATGAGTTATATCCGTTACTTGCACCGTATTGTGAAGAATTGGCATTAGAGGTATCAAATCATATAAAGAAACATATCCAAAAGCATTTGTTAGATGAATACAAAACTTATAATATGGCAGCAAGCGCTTCCATTGTAAGTTGCGTAATTGATAAATGCATAGAATTAGGTTTACTAAACGAACCGGAAAACAGACTAGGTTCTGAAGGTATACTGATGGTAATTGAAAAATAGTTAATGTTTTCTTGAAACTATAAAATAACCATATGTAATAAAAATATGACCTTTAAAGTTTTATGGCTTTAAGGGTCATATTTTTTTATGAAAAGAGGTTGAAATCAATGAAAAAGTACATTGATACAGCAGTTTGGGAAAATGATTACAGAGAAAGGCTTAAAAAATTAATGGCTGAAAAGAAGATAACTGCTCGCGAACTCAGCTTGTCGCTCGGATACAACGAGGGGTATATTAGCCGAATTCTCAAAAGAAAAATTGACCCGTCATTCAAATCTATGATGGATATTATGTTGTATTTTGACATAAGTCCAGCTGAATTCTTTACGCTTGATTTATAAAGTCATACTAAATATTAATGTTTTCTTGAAACTCGAAAAACTCTTTCTTAGAATTTAAGTGTCATCTTAGAATTTTAAGAAGGAGTTTTTTAAATTGAACAGTGTACAAAGAAATGTTACACCATTAGCACGGGAAGTAAAGGTATCTTCGGCAAAGGTATGTCGAGAGATGATGAAGTGTACCTGAAAAGGTCCAACTTGCACAGCTGCCGAAATGTTGCAGGTTGAGTAGCAGATTTGAGTTTAAGTTATTAACGAAAAATCTGTGGCAGCACACCTGAGCGATGACAGGTAGGTTCATCATTGCTACCGTGAAAGACACGGCTGAAGAATATTTGCTTGGATAATTTTTCAGTACTTAAATCAAGCACCGAAGTTACGGGATTTAATCGGTAATGAAAATCCTTGCCGTACCACTATTCAGCGGTGGACCGATCCATTGTATCGGTATATGGTATTGCGTTCTCTGGAAATTAGAGGCTTGGAGCATACTCCAGGTATACGCTGGGCTTGTCCCATCATGCTGACCTCCAGTATTACAACTAAATATGATTTACGTTTTGAAAGAATTATGATTATAATTTCGAGAGTCATTTCGAAATCTATTCTCTTTTCGAGAGGTATGACTTTCTTTTCGAAATGATAGATGACAAAGATGACACTCATTTTGAAATGATTATGAATTTCATTTTGAGAGGCGCCGGTTTCTATCTTTCGAACAAGGAAGATAGAAACGCGACCGAGGGCATGCCTGAGGGAGCCGCGCCAAGGCATAGTACGCCTAGTTAGTAAAAGAAAATGTGAGAAACGTACAGATTTTTTAGTAAAAAAGTCCCTGGGCGTACTATGCCTTGCTATCATTTTTAGATGATAGATGACAATATTTCGAGATGATATTTTGATATGATTTATGATACACATTTTGAAATGATAGATTAACTATCTTTTCGAAATTCGTTTTGAAATTAACTGTCGGTGCTTAGTATGAAAAGATGATTTACTTTTTGATATGCTCCGAACAGATTCTTATTAGATTAAGCAAAGATATAAAATATTAATGAGACCCATCTTCAATAAATCTGCAAAAGAATCTATCCTGTCTTTTTGAAATGATATATGACTGTCATTTCGAAATGAGTGCGAAAAATATGATATACATTTATAGAGCGGGTCCCATAGACTCCGAATCAGTCTGTGGGAGCCAAAATTTTTTGTGATTAAAATTTTCGTTAATAAATTTATTTGTACAGCAACCGCCTTAATCGAAAATTTTCGTACACAAACCTATGATTTTATAAATCATACAAAAAGTTAATGTTTTCTTGAAACTCGAAAAAAGTATTATCCATATTATAAACATCCCCAAATTTGGTAGCTGCTTCAATTCGAACCACTGAGGCTGTGAACGAAAATTTGGGGAAATTCGTGAGTGTTAATGTTTTCTTGAAATGGCATAAAAACATTATCCATATTTAAGTATCGGAAATTTGTGATGAAGCATTAAGGAACCATAGATGTTTCTTATAAAAAATCGAAATCTATGAAAGGAGTAATACTATGAGTTTAACCCCTGAAGAACAAGAACGAAAAGCCGAGAACCAAAAGCAGAATTTGCTTAATCAAACTCTTCCTGTGATTGATAGGTCAAATCAAGGAAGTTTTAAAACACGAAGACGCTATAAGGCAGTAATGAATAGATTCTGTGGGTATTTAGGAGAGAATACCACATTGCAGAATTTTAGAAATGTTGAAATGCGCCACGTACGAAATTATGTTGAGCATCTTCAAATCAGCGGCTGTAAGCCCGGATATATACTCACCGAATTATCCGGCATAAAGTGGGTACATCAACGAATGAACCCTAAAAGGAATTTGCCAAAAAGTAATAAATGCTTTTTTGTTGCCAAGCGCCAATTATATGTAAAGGATAAATCTATTCTTCCGCATGAGTTTGATGACCTTATCAAAGTTGCACTTGATATGGGCCGTATGGATGCGGTTATCGAGGCGTATATGGATAGATATTTTGGACTTCGCCACGAGGAGTTTGTAACCCTTCGTGTGCGTCAAATTGAGTATGCACTTAAATATAAACAATTAAATCTTACTAATACCAAAGGTGGCAGACCGAGAGACATACCCGTTGAAACTAAAATGCAGGAGAACATTTTAAGACGAGTGTTGGCATATGCTCAGAAAAACGGTAAGAGTTCTATGGATTATGTTATATGCGATAACCACACAAACAGCGTTAAAAAGAAAAGTAAGTCTTTGGATAACTGGATGAACAATAATAAAAAGAAATTTATGGACCCTGAGCGCACGAAGTATAAAAGCCCAGGCAAACGACCAAGAGAAAATTCAATACATTGGCACAGTCTCAGGCATTTGTTTTATCAAGAAACCAAAGCACGATACAAAGCCGAAGGTAGAATGACCGATGCGCAAATTGAGCGAGAATTATCAGAATCTATGGGACATTCTCGCAACGATGTTAATAATACTTATTCGAATGAAATTAAAAGAATCCATTAAAGTTAATGTTTTCTTGAAACTCAAAATTTATATTCTTATGTTTTATTTGCGGATTTTCGACAGAGAGTTAGTCCCTACCTGATTCTCTGAACGGAAATCTAAAATCATAAATCTGATGACGGCAGATTTTAGTTTTAAGCGATGAGCATTAACAAAAACTTATTGCTTATGCGTTTTGGTATAGAGGACAAGACGCAAATCATATTTTAATAAAAGAAAAATATTCGCAAAAGGAAGGAGACGGACTGCATGGTAAAATATGTCGCACAGTCTTGGGAGCAGAAAATCGGCAAGAAAATCGTGCTGATTACCAATTTACACCCTCAATTTTCTGTGGACGAAAAAAGAGAAGTAAAATTACAAATAGAAGCAAAATTATATGATGTTTTTTGCAAATATATGTCCTGTAAACCTTGAAGAAAAAGGGCTGTTATGGTATAACGAGCTTCGAGAAAACAATGTTTAACATTGTTTTAGCCGATATATCGGCTTGTAAAAATAATTGCAAATTATTTTTACCGAACTCGTTGCAATGGAATAAACAAAATTATCAAAAGATAATTTTGTGCCAAATAAAATTTGGCAATCAACACAAGTTTACTCTTGTGTTGATTCCTTATATCCATTATAATATATATGTCAGCAGCTCCGCTTCTTTTTGCGAAGAAGGGAGTAAAAATTGAATCTTTTTGACGCAATTTATGCAAGACAATCGGTTGACAGGATAGACAGCATATCCGTTGAAAGTCAAATCGAGTTTTGTAAAAAGGAAGTGACAGGAGAAAGTTATAAAGTTTATACCGACAAGGGTTATAGTGGCAAAAACATAGACCGCCCTGCGTTTCAAGAGTTGTTGCGTGATATAGAGGCAGGCAAGGTAAACCGTGTTATCGTTTATCGTCTTGACCGTATCAGTCGCTCAGTTCTTGATTTTGCCAATTTGATTGAAGTGTTTCAAAAGAACAAGGTTGACTTTGTCAGCACAATGGAGAAATTTGACACTTCGACACCAATTGGCAAGGCTATGCTGATGATTGTAATGATTTTCGCACAGCTTGAGCGTGAGACCATTCAACAACGTGTTATTGACGCTTATTCTTCACGAAGTAAACGCGGCTTTTATATGGGTGGCAGAGTACCGTTTGGATTTGAGCTGGTGGAAACAATCATAGACGGAATACGAACAAAAATGTATAAACCAATCGAGGAAGAAGCAGAGGTTATCAGATTGATTTTTTCAATGTATTCAAAGCCTCAAACCTCGTTCGGTGATGTTATGCGCTATTTGGAAGAGCACGGCATACGAAAGCGTGACGGTAAACTCTTTAATCGAAGCCGATTGCGTGATGTGGTAATCAACCCTGCGTATGTAAAAGCCGACTATCAGCTTTATGAATTCTTTAAAGCGCAAGGCACAAACATTGTCAATGACCCAAGTGATTTTATCGGTATAAACGGAGCGTATCTTTATTCGGGCGACAATCTTAAGCGGAAAACAATATCCTTAGTAGGTCACACATTGGTTCTCGCACCCCATGAGGGACTTGTCGATTCGGCAACGTGGATAAAATGCCGTTCCAAGTGCTTAAACAACCAAAGCGTTGCACGGCCCATTAAGGCAAAAGCAACTTGGCTTGCTGGTAAAATCAAATGTGCCAGCTGTGGATATGCTTTAACTGCTAAGATTTATAAGTGCAAAACTAAGTCCGACAACCGTTATTATCTCTGCACAAACAAATATCACTCCGGTGGATGTAACTTTGGCTCATTGGATGCTGATGTTGTTGATGACATTGTATTCAAAGAAATGCAGAAGAAATTAGCGGAGTTTCAGACACTGTCAAAGAAAAAGCAGGATGGCTGTAACCTGCAAGTCGTAAAACTTAAAACACGTATAGAAGAGATTGATAAAGAAATATCCTCTTTGCTCGAAAAAATCTCCGCAGCAAATGATACGGTAATGCAGTACATAAATAACCGCATTTCCGAACTTGACGCTGAAAAGAAAGAACTTGGCGCCGAGATTGTTTCATTAGAGAGCAACCGCACAAATGATGTGGGTGAAATCAGCGGATATTTTGAGCATTGGGATGAACTGTCGGTTAGCGACAAAATCACGGTGGTTGACTGCCTTATAGAGCGCATAACCGCCTCAAAAGAAAGCATTGAAATCAAGTGGAAAATATAAAATAAAAGATGTCGCAAAAGCATTTCACCATTGTTGTTCTGGTGAAGCGTTAAGGCTTACAACAGATAAGCTAAACAGCAAGAACTTCTATGCCTTCAACCCCGGTTTTGACACAAAACCTTGCAACAAGAAAATGTAAAAAAAGAGCCGTTGGTCCAATACCATTAAATTAAGAAACTAATGCGTAAGAAAGAACTTGAATCAGCAAGATAAGTTGGTTCGAGTTCTTTTTATTAAAAAGACATAACGAAAAGACAGACTAAAAAGTCTGCTGAAAAGTATTACAAAACAAAATATTTACACCCGCATTATTTGTGGTATAATATAAATAACTATCAAAGCGAGGTGAGAGCGATGGATAAGTTTGTTTTACATTCAAAATACAAGCCTACAGGCGACCAGCCTGAAGCTATAAATGCTTTAGTTGAGGGGCTAAATAACGGCTATAAGGAACAAACACTTTTGGGCGTTACGGGCAGCGGTAAAACCTTCACTATGGCAAATATAATTGAAAAAGTAAACCGCCCGACCCTTATTCTCGCTCACAATAAAACCCTCGCCGCCCAGCTTTGCTCAGAGTTCCGTGAATTCTTCCCTGAGAATGCTGTGGAGTATTTTGTAAGCTATTACGACTATTATCAGCCTGAGGCTTATATCCCAGGTACTGATACCTATATTGAGAAAGATTCTGCAATAAACGATGAAATAGACAAGCTTCGCCATAGTGCAACCTGTGCTTTATCCGAGCGGAGAGATGTTATAATCGTTGCTTCTGTTTCCTGCATATATTCCCTTGGTAACCCCATCGATTATAGAAATATGGTTATCTCCTTAAGAACGGGAATGGAAAAATCAAGGGATGAGCTTATAGCAAAGCTTGTTGATTTGCAGTATGAAAGAAATGATATTAACTTCATCAGAAACAAGTTCAGAGTAAGAGGCGATACGGTTGAGGTCTTCCCCGCTTATTCTCACGAAAATGCCCTTAGAATAGAATTTTTTGGGGACGAAATCGATAGAATAAGCGAAATCAACACTCTAACGGGTGAAGTTAAAGCCTTTTTATCCCATACCGCCATCTACCCCGCTTCGCACTATATAGTTCCCTCTGATAAGATGGAAGAAGCCCTTCAGGAAATTAAGGAAGAAATGGAAGAAAGGGTTAAATTCTTTATCGATAACGAACAGCTTATAGAAGCTCAGAGGATAAGACAAAGAACTGAATACGATATTGAAATGCTAAGAGAAATCGGCACCTGTAAGGGAGTTGAAAACTATTCGAGGGTTATGGCAAGAAGACCCAAGGGCAGCACCCCCTCAACACTTCTTGATTATTTCCCCGATGATTTTATTGTTTTTGTTGATGAATCGCATGTAACTCTTCCTCAGGTCAGAGGAATGTATGGCGGAGATAGGGCAAGAAAGGAAAATCTTGTTCAGTATGGTTTCCGTCTGCCCTCAGCATTCGATAACCGTCCTTTAAATTTTGAAGAGTTTTATAAGCATATAAATCAGGCGGTTTTTGTTTCTGCAACACCCGGTGAATTTGAAAAAGAACATTCAGCAAGGATTGCCGAGCAGGTCATAAGACCTACAGGGCTTTTAGACCCCAAGATTTCAGTTAGACCAACCGATGGTCAAATTGATGACTTTGTTTCTGAAATCAATAAACGAACTTCCAAAAAAGAAAGGGTACTAATTACAACCCTCACCAAAAAAATGGCAGAGGACTTGACCGAATATCTCGAAAACCTTGATATAAAGGTCCGTTATATGCACTATGATATAGACACCATCGAGCGAATGGAAATCATAAGAGATTTGCGACTTGGCGAGTTTGATGTTCTGGTTGGAATAAACCTGCTTCGTGAGGGTCTCGATATTCCCGAGGTTTCCTTGGTTGCAATACTTGATGCCGATAAGGAGGGGTTCCTTAGAAGCGAAACCTCCCTTATCCAGACCGTTGGCCGAGCAGCAAGGAATTCCGAGGGCGAGGTTATAATGTATGCTGATAGCGTTACGGGCTCTATGGAAAGGGCTATAATGGAAACCGAACGCCGCCGAGAAATTCAAAAGCGTTATAACGAGAAAAACGGTATTATTCCTAAAACCATTATTAAGGATGTTCACGATATAATCGAAATTGGACAAAAGGTTGAAAAAGAAAAACCGATTTCCAAGATGAGCCGAATGGAGCGTGAAGCCGAAATCAAGAGGCTCACTTATGAGATGAAGCAAGCGGCTAAAATTCTCGAATTTGAACACGCCGCAATGCTCAGAGATAAAATCAATAAGCTAAGAGGAAAATGATAAAAAGCCAAGGCTTGCCTTGGCTTTTTGCATTAAATAGGATTTCCCGAAAATACTAATTCGGGAGTGATGTTTATGAGCGATAAAAAAGAACAAAGAAAAGAAGAAATCGAGGAAATAAAGGAGCTTGGTTCTCTTACTGCATTTGAGGGCAAGCATAAAATATTCTGCCTTACCATTATCGGTGAAATCGAGGGGCATAATGTTCTGCCTGAACAAAGCAAAACCACGAAATATGAGCATGTTATCCCCCAACTTGTTGCCATTGAGGAAAGCGAGGAAATTGAGGGACTTCTCGTTATTTTAAACACAGTTGGCGGTGATGTTGAGGCAGGGTTAGCACTGGCTGAGCTTATAAGCGGTATGAAAAAGCCGACAGTTTCCTATGTTCTGGGAGGCGGTCATTCAATAGGTGTTCCTTTGGCAGTTTCTGCAAAGAAATCTTATATCGCCCCCTCGGCTACTATGACAGTTCATCCTGTCAGAACAACAGGGCTTGTTATCGGTGTTCCTCAGATGATGAATCATTTTTCCCGTATGCAAGCAAGGATTACCGATTTCGTTGTAAGAAATTCCAGAATCAGTGCCGATAGATTTACCGAGCTTATGATGAACACAAAGGAAATGGTAACCGATGTTGGCTCAGTTCTTTCGGGTGAAAAGGCGGTTAAAGAGGGCCTCATTAACGAAATCGGCTCATTAAACACCGTTATCGAGGGGCTATATGAGCTTATAGAAAAAGAGAGAGGTTAACCTCTCTTCTTTTTTATATGAAATAATAATTCGTATCCCAAGCGGGAACTGATGAAAAATGTCTTATATAAATTTTATAGTCAGCCCTGTGTTTTAAAACCGCTTGGGTAAGTGTTAACAAATCTTCAGTTCTGTGATAAGCAGAAATGAGCATTTTAGGCTTATAGCATTTTATAGTTTTCTCGGCCGCCTTTATTGCATTTGCCTCCTCGCCCTCTATATCCATCTTGATATATGAAACCGATTTTTCTTCGAGCAAATCATCAACCGTTATAAACTCAGCTTCGGTATTCCCTTTTTCTGCCGAGGAATTTCTGCCCCCGAACATACCAAAGCTTCCCTTTCCTGAAAATGAGGAAATACATATATTTTTATGGGTTATGTTTTCAAGATTCTCGGTGTTTAAAAGCAGTTTTTTAAAGCTCTTTTTGTCGGGCTCAACAGCGGTTATGCTGTTATACCCATTTACCCTTGAAACAAAATCTAAAACAGTATCCCCGTTATAAGCTCCAAGGTCTAAAAAGTCTTCATTATCCGAAAGCTTTAAAAAGCTTTGGTAAGGCTCATCAGAAGTTACCTCGCACTCAAAAAGATAATCTATTTTACCGCTTATTTTATATTTTATGATATTAAAAAATGTTTTTTTAGATTGCTCATCGGCTAATAGATTATAAATCTTATCGAATTTTTCCTTGTTGGAAAGATAATATTCCCTTGTGAAAAGTCCGCCGCCGAAAACCGGTACCTCAGGTGCATAAAGCTCTTGCTCGGCAGATATTCTTTTGATGTTCTCAACAACCTCAGGTCTTGAAGAGCCAAAGCAAATGAGAACTATCATATCGCCAAATTTTCGTTTTAGTTCTTCGTAGCTTGAAAGCTTATACCCGTGAAAAATCTTATCCTTAACAAACCCGTCTGATGCAAAAACACCCTTAAACTCTATGCCCTTTTGCTCTAAAATATCTATAATTTTATCGGCACCATTTCCCATACCGTATAAAACAATAGGCTTGGTTGCAGTTTTAAGATATTCCCATAAATCTCTTTCCAAATCCATCACCGAAAATATTATACATTAAACCCTGTTATAAAGCAAATATATTATTGCATTATATAGAACTGCCTATCTATTTATAACTTTAAACATAATAGTTATTTCTTTATCTTCCATTTCTGAAGCTTGTAAAACCACTACAACTTTATCATCAAACCATTCTACAGAGGCGACATTGTGTTCACCAGCATCAACACCGTCATCACTTATGGAAGTGTCATATTTTTTTATAATTTTTCCCTGTTGATCTTTAAGAAGTAATCTCACGTATGTTGGACCAAAGGACCATTGGGGCTCACCGAGTTGCTGAAAAGTCAATGTATAGCCATTTTCTTCATAACTTACAATATCACGAACATCAAATTTATTAAAAGCACCATTCCACCACAACACGAAAGTTCCTATGAGTGCTATAACTATAACAAATAAGATCGATAATAAGATTAAAATGATTTTATTTTTTCTCATATACTGCTCCCTAAAACGATTGCAATATTGCGCAAATCTTTGAAACAAGTAAAAACAATATCGGCAAGGTGATTATACTTGTTAAAATATCAATTACTATTCCTTTAATTTTAAAATTCTCTTTTCTTGCTCGGACATAAAATATAATTGCCGTTATAAACGCAACAAGTGACAACAAACCGACAAAAATACTACATGGATAAGCAATAGGATGCATTGACATTTCGAGAAACGCAACAATACTATACCATACAAAAAAACAGGCCAGTCCCGATGCACCAAAGAACGATATTAACAAAGAGAGCACGGTGGTTTTTAATTTGCAATTATTAGTAACAGTTCTTTTGAAGGAAAGGCAAAACCCACCGCATAAGAACAATGTTAGTCCTAAAATTAAAGCGAATAGCAAACGTTCGCCTAATAAACGAGAGGTTAAATATATCGCCGTTGGTCCGTCTGCACCGCCAATTATTCCAACACTTCCGTTTTGTGCAGTGTAATTACTTAATTTTATAATCGGCACCAACACAGATGCTAAAACGAGAAGTAATCCTGAAATTAAGCAAACAGAACTATATATTTTGAATTTCTTCATT
>JAZSEU010000040.1:0-2348 GCA_045531855.1 Acutalibacteraceae bacterium | reverse complement strand
GCCTTGTTGTCGGTGGAAGATGCCGAGCTTCGCGCACAAATGTTAGATTTGGCAACCAACGGTGCTTCGGTGCGTGAGCTTGAAAGGTTAGCCGCTAAATCTAAAAAGGGAAAGGTGACTCCGCCTGCTACACAAACTAAGCCGAAGTTTTATAGCGAGGTTGAATTATCCCTTAAAAACGAGCTTCACCGAAAGGTTAACATAACACCGACGGGCAACGGCAAAGGTAAAATCACAATCGAATTTTTCAGCGATGAAGAATTATCTGATTTTGCAAAAAGATTAGCGGAATAGTATATGACAAAAAGACTTAAAAAAATATTGCCGTGCAGGCATTTCAGACGAAGACCCCCTCCATATATAATGTAGTTTGGAATACATTATATAAGGGGTAAAAAATATGTTATATTTATTTTCAATTTTAGCGCTTCTCTGTTGGAGCGGTTCTGACCTTTTCTCTAAAATGGGAACAAGGGAAAAAGATAAAAACAGTCATTGGAAGGTTGTTTTCGCGGTTGGCTTTATAATGGGCATCCATTTCTTCATAACCCTTATAGGCGGCGCGATTATCGATAACACCGTTGGCGTAGATGGCGTACCTAAAATGGTTGCAAGTTTGTTCTATACCGATTTTAAGTTAATGGACTTTGTTTACTATTTGCCGGTAGCAGCGCTTTATATATTGGCAATGGTTTTAGGTTATATCGGCCTTCGTTATATCGAACTTTCAATTTCTTCGCCTATTTGTAACTCGTCGGGCGCGCTGGCTTTCCTTTTGTGCCTTGTTTTTGGTTTGACCTCTACCGAAGATATAACACCCACCACTATTATAGGTGTTGTTATGATTACAGTTGGTATTATCGCTCTCGGCTTTGTTGAGCAAAGGGAAGACGAAGAGGTTAAAAAAGCCAGACAGGAAAAAGCAAACCGTAAATACGCTAAAAGTATTCTCGCGTTCTTGCTTCCTATATCATACCTTATTATAGATGCGCTTGGTACCGTTGGCGACGAATTCCTTTTCTCTGATTGGTTTATCGGCAAGACAGACATCGAACTCAGCGACTATGCCGCAAACTCAGCTTTCGAATTAACCTTCTTTATTCTTGCGGTGTTTGCTTTCATATGGCTTAAAGCAGTTAAGAAGGATGTTGTGTTCAAAGGAAATAAAAACCTGTTCTTTGGCGGTATATGCGAAACTATCGGTCAGGTATTTTATATGGCAGTTATGTTTAGCGATTTCTCGGCAGGTATGGTTATTATTTCGGCTTACTGTGCAATTTCAGTCCTTTGGAGCAGAATTTTCCTTAAAGAAAAGATGTCCTGGAAGCATTATTTAGTTATTGCATTGGTAATTGCAGGTATTGTAATATTAGGTTAAAATCTTAATTATATATACATATAATATATAAGGGGACTTTTTTGTCCCCTTATTTTTATGTAAAAATGTGGTTGTATATAGTGTTTAACCCCAAGATATTGTGTTGTAAAAAAAGTTTGAAAATTTTTTAAAAAAAGTTTAAAAAAAGTGTTGACAAAAGGGGTATGGTGTGGTATTATACTCTAGCGCCTGTGAGAAACGGGCAGCAAACGGACCTTGAAAATTAAACAACGACAATAATAAGGACCCGACAATTCTTAAGAGAAATCGAGAGAAAAGTCAAGTACTTTAAAAGTATTGAAGGACAGAATAATGCGTCAGCATTGTTCGAAAAATGAGCATTTAAGCTTATCTAAAAGATTTTAACGCCGCAAGGTGTTAAGAATAGATATTTTAGAGAGTTTGATCCTGGCTCAGGACGAACGCTGGCGGCGTGCCTAACACATGCAAGTCGAACGGAGATAAGCGCTGGTTTGTTGAAAGCTTGCTTTTGGATTTTCTTGCTTATCTTAGTGGCGGACGGGCGAGTAACGCGTGAGCAACCTGCCCTTCAGAGGGGGACAACAGTTGGAAACGACTGCTAATACCGCATAACATCATCGGGCCGCATGACCTGATGATCAAAGATTTATCGCTGAAGGATGGGCTCGCGTCCGATTAGCTAGATGGTGAGGTAACGGCTCACCATGGCGACGATCGGTAGCCGAACTGAGAGGTTGATCGGCCGCATTGGGACTGAGACACGGCCCAGACTCCTACGGGAGGCAGCAGTGGGGGATATTGCACAATGGAGGGAACTCTGATGCAGCAACGCCGCGTGAGGGAAGAAGGTCTTCGGATTGTAAACCTAAGTTATCAGGGACGATTATGACGGTACCTGAAGAGAAAGCTCCGGCTAACTACGTGCCAGCAGCCGCGGTAATACGTAGGGAGCGAGCGTTGTCCGGATTTACTGGGTGTAAAGGGTGCG
>JAZSEU010000004.1:0-13665 GCA_045531855.1 Acutalibacteraceae bacterium | reverse complement strand
TTTGCAATGCTTTTTCAGCAGACTTTTAGTCTGTCTTTTCGTTATGCCCTTCTTTGCAAAAAAAGAACTCGAACCAACTTCACTTGCTGATTCAAATTCTTTTTTCTACTCATTAATTTCTTAACTTAATGGTATTGGGCTTTGAGCCTACCTTTTAAATTTTTCCATTATCCTTTAAAAGCTTTAATTTTAAAATCGCTGTCTGGGTTTTGGCGTCCTTGATTTCGCCCTTCATTATCATTTCTACCGCTTTTTCGAGCGGTATTTTTTCAACCTCTAAAAACTCATCTTCATCAAGGTCTTGGCTTTCGAAGGAAAGTTCTGTTGCTCCAAAAAGCCAGATTATTTCTCCGCAATATCCTGGCGTTGGGTAAAGCTCGCCTAAGGGGAATATGTTTTTTGCAATAGCTCCCGTTTCTTCCCTGAGCTCTCTTATTCCGCAGTCTAAGGGGCTTTCATCCTTGCTATCCCTTTTGCCTGCGGGAATTTCGAGTATTGTTTCAAAATAGGGGTATCTGAACTGCTTTACTAAAAGCACCTCATCATTATCGGTAAGTGCTGCAACACAAACCCCGCCCGGATGCTCAACAACCTCTCTTAAGGCGGTTTTTCCGTTTGGAAGAAGGGCGGTATCGCGTCTTAAATTTATGATTTTGCCTTTATATAAATATTCGGCTTCAAGTTGTTTCTCTTTTAAATTCATTATTTTGTCCTTTCATAAATATATATAGTATAAAAGCGGAAAAGCTTTAAAATATGGGAGTGATTAAAATGGATAAATTGGTAAAGGCTAAGGAATATGATTATTTTGAGCGGCAGAGGCTTATTTCTGAGCTTTGCGATAGGTATGGCTTTATCAAAAAATTAAAGATTGGCAGAAGCTGTTCGGGCAAGGAAATAACTGCCCTTAAAATAGGCTCTGCCTCGCAGTACTGTCTGCTTTCAGCCGCTTTTCACGGAAGTGAAAGAATAACCTCAACCATTCTTTTAATGTATCTCGAGGAATTGGCCGAGGCTATCAAGAAAGACGGATATATAGCAGGGCTTAAAATCAGCCGTGCTCTTCACGGCAGAGGGGTTATAATAGTGCCCTGTGTTAACCCCGATGGCTGCGATATATCCCTTTTGGGAGCAAAAGCTTGCGGAAATTTAGGCCCACAAATTGAAAAGCTTTGCCGAGGGGATTTTGAGCATTGGAATGCAAATCTTCGGGGAGTTGATATAAACCATAATTTTAATGCCGGTTGGAACGAGCTTCACGAAAAGGAAAGGAACGAGGGAATTATTGGTCCATCCCCAAGCCGTTTCGGTGGCTTCAAGCCCGAAAGCGAGCCTGAAACCTTAAGCCTTACAGAGCTTTGCCGCACTACATATATACGCCACGTTTTAGCCCTTCATTCTCAAGGGGAGGTAATCTATTGGAGTTATGGCAAAAAGCAGCCTGCAAGAAGCAAAAAAATGGCAGAGATTATGGCAACCTCTTCAGGTTATGCTCTTGATTATCCCGTGCCTATAGCTACGGGCGGCGGCTTTAAGGACTGGTTTATTGAGGAATTTAACCGCCCAGGGTTTACGGTTGAATTAGGTTTTGGAAAAAATCCGCTTCCTGCTGAGGAAGCCACTAAGATATATAATAGGGTTAGGGAAATGCTCACTCTTTATACAATAATGTGAACGATAAAATTTTAATCTTTCTCTTTTAAATATAAAATGGCATTTTCCATGGTTTTTATGTTGTCCTTGAATCGACCTAGACCAGTATTACAACTATCACAAATCCAAGCTCGAGGTTCACCTGTCAAGTGGTTATGGTCCAAAACTACTTTACTTGTAAGTCCTGGGATAGTTCTTTTTTTGCATATGGGACATTCCCAAATTTCAAGATGGGGTTTTATTCCTGCCCATTTGCTTTTTTCTTTTGTGGATATATTTACACCGTCAATTCCTTTTCTGCAGTATATACAGGATGGTCTTCTTACAATACGATTGTCTTTTCCTGTTTGGTTAATTTGAAATTTGCTTGTTTCCAACAATCGATGACAGCGGTTACAAACTTTATATTCAAAACCATCCCCAGTTTGTAAAGGATTAAAACATCTTAAAAGTGGTTTAGGAATATTTAATGGAACTGTTTCATTGACGAACGCAACAAGCAGAGTGTCTGGAAATTCTTTTTCAACAATTCCAATTTCCCGATTTTTAATGTGTATGTTATTTATAGCATAATCTTCTGTTATGTATACGAATTTTTTCATCGCAACTTCCTCCAAATTTTGCAAATAATTTTAATTTAATATAATTATAAAAACTTTACTAAATTTTGTCAATCTCTATCATCTGCTAAATTTTTGTTGTAAAAAATATGGAATTGTGATAAAATATTACAAGAATAGAGAAAGGAGGATTTAATATGTTATTGAATGAAATATTTTGTGCGGAATGTATTGATTTTATGAAAAAAATGCCTGAAAATTCCGTTGATTTAACCATAACTTCTCCTCCGTATGATGATTTAAGGGATTATAATGGATACAACTTTGATTACGAAAGTATAGCTAAACAATTGTTTAGAATAACTAAAGTAGGTGGAGTAGTAGTCTGGGTTGTAGGTGATAAAATAGTAAAGGGTAATAAAACGTTAAGTAGTTTTAAACAAGCACTTACTTTTCAAAACATTGGGTTTAATGTTCATGATACTATGATATATAAAAAGAAAAATACACCGTTTATGAGGTCAAATGCTTATACCAACTGTTTTGAATATATGTTTGTTTTTTCAAAAGGTTCTCCAAAGACATTTAATCCTCTGAAAGAAAAAACTGCACGTAGTGGATATGAAATGCTCGTACATAATAAAAAAGCCGATGGAGTTAATAAAAAAACACTAGGCAAATTGAATACGGAAAAAACCAAGACAAATATTTGGGAATATGCTGTAGGTTTAGGAGGAACTACTAGGGATAAGATAGCCTTTAAGCATCCTGCAGTTTTCCCAGAACGACTAGCTGAGGACCATATTTTAAGTTGGAGTAATCCGGGTGATATTGTATTTGACCCTATGTGCGGAAGTGGAACCACCTGCAAAATGGCAAGTTTAAACGGTAGAAATTATATTGGTTGTGATATCTCACAGGAATATGTTAACATTGCCAAAGAAAGATTATCATATTTTTCCCAACAAGTTATTGAAATGTAAAAAATTCGCCGATATCAAACGATATCGGCGGGTTTTTTATTAAGTTTTAGTTTTCTTAAAAGCTTTTCGGGAACGGCGAAATTAACCGCTTTTTCGATTATTTCAACGGTGCAATTTTCGGTTTTTATAAGCTCCCCGTCAATAGAGATAAAGAAATCTTCTCCTGCAGTTATCTCAATTTTCTTAGCCCTTGCATAATTAACTATTTTTTCGAACTTCGGGTTATCAAGATGGGTGCCTTTTTTATAATCGTTTATAAGGGTTATGAATTTCGGTCTTGAAATGGGGTTGACATGGCAAACCTCAATAAGCCCGTCATCGTTAACCGATTTTGGAGCACTTTTATAAGCGCCTCCAACATACTTGCCGTTACAAAGGGTGCAAAGAAGCATCTGCTCAGCACCGAGCTTTATGCCGTCAACAAGCAGAGAACAACGGGTTTTCATACCCTTTAAAAGTGCCGTAACAATACCTGTTGTATAGGCATTTCTGCCACCGACAATAAACTTTCTGCGAACCTTTAGCATGGTTTTTAAAACAAAAGTATCAAAGCCGAAATGAACGGCATTTATAGCGTATTTTCCACAGGTTTTAAGAACATCAATTCTATGATTTTGGGCTTTAGCCAATGCCTTTACATCCGAAAAATCTTCCTTGGTGCCATAGTATTTTATAAAATCATTTCCGCTTCCGCAAGGGAAAACGGTAATGCTTGCATTATCGTGTCCAACAACACCGTTAACAACCTCGTTTAAGGTGCCGTCTCCTCCGCAGGAATAAAAGCGGTATTCGTTTTCAGTGTCTTTAAGAACGCTTTTTATGTATTCTGTTGCTTCTGAGGGACCGCTTGTTCTGTGAATTTCAAAATCTTCAAGCCCTGCCTTTTCAACCTCTTTTTTAACAAATTCGGTTGCATCCTGTTTTCCTGCCGCAGGGTTAACTATAAAAATATGTTTCATTTTATGCACCACTCTTCAATTCCAATTTTATGAAAAATTTGTCGAAAAGTCAATCAGTTTTTATAAATAAGCAAAGATTATATAGTAAATAATAAATAAGTATTTACTTTAAAAAAATTTTGTCGTAAAATAGAAGGAGAATTTTATAACAGGTGATAGAGTTGGCTAATGATAAAATCGTTATAAAGGGTGCCAATGAGCATAACCTTAAAAATATCGATGTTGAAATTCCAAGGGACAAGCTTGTGGTTTTCACAGGTCTTTCGGGAAGCGGAAAATCTTCCCTTGCTTTTGATACCATCTATGCCGAGGGGCAGAGAAGATATGTTGAATCGCTTTCTTCCTATGCCCGCCAGTTTTTGGGACAAATGGAAAAGCCCGATGTTGATAGCATTGAGGGGCTTTCTCCTGCCATATCTATAGACCAGAAAACAACCTCTAAAAACCCCCGTTCAACCGTTGGAACAGTTACTGAAATATATGATTACCTAAGACTTTTATATGCAAGAGTTGGAGTGCCTCATTGCCCTGTTTGCGGCAAGGAAATCAGTCAGCAAACAACCGACCAGATTGTTGATACAGTTATGAAGCTGCCTGAGGGAAGCAAAATTCAGATACTTTCTCCCGTTGTTAAGGGAAGAAAGGGTGAGCATACAAAAGAACTTGAAAATGCGAGAAAATCGGGCTATGTGAGGGTTCGGATAGATGGAAATATTTATGACCTTTCAGAAGAAATAAAGCTTGAGAAAAATAAAAAGCATATAATCGAGGTTGTTGTTGACCGCCTTGTCATAAAAGAAGAAATCCGTTCAAGGCTTACAGATAGTATTGAAACGGCGGTTGCTTTATCGGGCGGTCTTGTTGCGGTTGCGGTTGTTGATGGAGAGGAGCTTCAGTTCTCGCAAAGCTATGCCTGCGATGAGCATGGAATAAGTATCCCTGAGCTTACACCTACAATGTTTTCATTCAATAACCCGATGGGTGCTTGCCCCACCTGTACGGGTATCGGCGTGTTTATGAAAATCGACCCGAGACTTATCATAAATGATGAGGAAAAGTCTTTGCTTGAGGGCTGTATAAGGGCTTCGGGTTGGGGAGTTAACTCTTGGTTTCATCCCGATGCTAGTTCTATTGCCGAGATGTATTATAAAGGTCTTGCCGAGCATTACGGTTTTGATATTAACACCCCTTGGAAAGATTTATCCGAAGAGGCTAAAAAATTAGTGCTTTATGGCACAGGGGATACCAAAATCAAATTAGTCCGCAACTCGATGTATGGCGGCGGAACTTATTATGCCGCTTTTGAGGGAGTTATCAATAACCTTGAAAGGCGTTATAAGGAAACCTCAAGCGATTATGCAAGAAACGAGCTTGAAAGCTATATGACCGAGAGTGCCTGTCCTGACTGTAAGGGTGCAAGGCTTAAAAAGGAATATCTTGCGGTTACTGTTGGCGGCAAGAATATCAAGGAATTTTGCGATATGTCGGTGGCGAAAGAGCTTGATTTTATTGAAACCTTGAAGTTTGGGCAGAGGGACAGTATGATTGCCGCCCCGATTTTAAAAGAAATTAAGGAAAGACTTACATTTCTTCAGAGTGTTGGTCTTGAATACCTCGATTTATCCCGTTCTTCAGGAACTCTCTCAGGCGGAGAGAGTCAGAGAATACGCCTTGCAACCCAGATAGGCTCTTCACTTATGGGAGTTCTTTATATCCTTGATGAGCCGAGTATTGGACTTCATCAAAGAGATAACGAAAGACTTATCGCAACCCTTAAAAGACTTCGTGATTTGGGTAATACTGTTATTGTTGTTGAACACGATGAGGATACTATGCGTGCGGCAGATTATATCGTTGATATAGGACCTGGGGCAGGTATCCACGGCGGAAATGTTGTTTTTGCGGGTGAGCTTGAAGAGCTTAAGAAGTGCGAGGAGTCGTTAACCTCGGATTATTTAACAGGAAGAAAGGCAATACCTGTTCCAAGCTCCAGAAGAAAGGGCAACGGCAGTTTTCTAACAGTTAAGGGAGCAGGAGAAAACAACCTTAAGAATATAAATATTAAGATTCCGCTCGGAACTTTCACCTGTGTTACGGGTGTTTCGGGAAGCGGAAAATCTTCTCTGGTTAATGATATTCTTTATAAGGTTTTGGCGAATAAGCTTAACAGAGCCAAGACGATACCTGGTAAATTCAAGTCTATAGAGGGCATAGAAAATCTCGATAAGATTATCAATATCGACCAAGCACCGATAGGCAGAACACCCCGTTCAAACCCCGCAACCTATACAGGTGTTTTCAATGATATAAGAGAGCTTTTCGCCTCCACTAAGGATGCTAAAATGCACGGCTATAATGCAGGAAGATTTTCTTTCAATGTTAAGGGCGGCAGATGCGAGGCCTGTCAGGGAGACGGAATTTTAAAGATTGAAATGCATTTCTTACCTGATATCTATGTTCCTTGTGAGGTTTGCTCGGGTAGCCGTTATAACAGAGAAACTCTGAGCGTTAAATATAAGGGCAAGAATATTTATGATGTTCTCGAAATGACGGTTGAAGAGGGTATGTATTTCTTTGAGAGTATACCTAAAATTCAAAGAAAGCTAAAAACCCTTTATGATGTCGGCCTTGGCTATGTTAAGATAGGTCAGCCTGCAACAACCCTCTCAGGCGGTGAGGCTCAGCGTGTGAAGCTTGCAACCGAGCTTTCAAAAAGAAGTACGGGTAAAACGGTTTATATTCTCGATGAGCCAACAACAGGACTTCATACTGCCGATGTTCATAAGCTGATTGAAGTGCTTCAGCGTTTCGTTGATGCGGGAAATACCGTTATAGTTATTGAGCATAACCTTGATGTGATTAAAACGGCTGACCATATTATCGATTTAGGTCCCGAGGGCGGAGATATGGGAGGCACTGTCGTTTGCTCGGGAACTCCCGAAAAGGTGGCAGAATGTGATAAATCATATACGGGTAAATTCCTTAAGAATATGCTTTAAATTTACACATTATTAACCAATTACTAAAAAAGAAGTGTAAAATATAAAAGAGGTGAAAAGGGTGTTCGGATATATAAGAATAAATAAGCCTGAGATGAGGGTAAAGGAATACGAAATGTATAAGGCGGTTTATTGCTCCCTTTGCCGAGAACTTGGCAGGTCCTATGGCTTTTTATCCCGACTCACCTTAAGCTATGATTTCACCTTTTTAGCTTTGCTTGATATGTCGCTTAAAGAGGGCTGTGTTTCGATTGAAAAGAAACGATGTGCCTTTAATCCTCTTAAAAAGTGTAATTACTGCAAGGGAGCGGTCGAGCTTTCTTTTGCTTCGGCTTCTGCGATGATTATGCTTTATTATAAGCTCAAGGATAATATCGCTGATGAAAAGGGCATTAAAAAATTGGGCTATTATATTGCTCTTCCTTTTTTTTCCTCTGCAAGAAAAAAGGCGGCAAAGCGTTTTTCCGAGGTTGAAGGTATAATAGCTGAGTATATAACAGAGCAAACTAAACTCGAAAAGGAAAACTGCAGAGAAATTGATATTGCGGCAGACCCAACGGCAAAAGCCCTTGCAAAGCTATTTATGCTTTGCAGTGAGGATGATATTCAGAAGAGGGTTTTGCAAAGGCTTGGTTATTGTATGGGAAGATATATTTATCTTTTGGATGCTGTCTGTGATTTGCAAGACGATATTAAGAAAAACTCATATAATGTATTAAAAGACGTTGATATTAAGGAAAGGGCAGTGCCGCAGATTTACTTTTCAATTAACGAGGCTGGCAAGGCTTTTGAATTGCTTGATATCAAAAAATATAAAACTATTTTAGGAAATATAATCTATTTAGGTTTGGAAGATGTTTTTAAAAAGGAGTTAAATTTATGAAGGACCCGTATTCCGTTTTAGGTGTTAGCAAGAATGCAACCGATGAACAGATTAAGGATGCATATAGGGAACTTGCAAGAAAATATCACCCCGATAATTATGCCGATAATCCGCTTTCGGACTTGGCAGGGGAAAAGATGAAGGAAATTAACGAGGCTTATGATGCTATTATGAACAGCCGCCGTGCTCCTAAGGGGAACAGCGGTGGTTATTCAAGCAATGCAAACTCGGCTTTTCCTGAGGTTAGAAATCTTATAAATCAGAATAGACTCGAACAGGCTCAAGAGGTGCTTGATGGAGTTCCGCCTCAGTCAAGAAATGCCGAATGGTATTTTCTAAACGGAACTGTGCTTTATAGAAGAGGTTGGTTTGACCAGGCTTATACTAGCTTTGCAACTGCCGCTCGAATGGAGCCTATGAACCCTGAATACCGAGATGCACTCAACCGTGCTCAGCGTCAGGCTGGAAGTCAGTATAATCCTTATAGAACCTATGGAACAGGTGCGGGCTGCAACGGTTGCGACCTTTGTACTAATCTTCTTTGTGCCGATTGTTGTTGCGAATGTATGGGCGGCGATTTGATACCTTGTTGTTAGGTGCAAACAATGAAAAGAACTAATAAATTAACATTTAGTGCTATGATGGCAGCACTCTCGGCTGCGTTTATGCTGCTATCCTATTTTCCGTATTTAACCTATGCCATTCCTGCCGCAGCCAGTATTTTTATTATGGCGGTTGTTATAGAGCTTGATAAAAAATGGGCTTTTTTGTCATTTGTTGCTTCTTCGGTAATAATTTTCTTGTTAGCCGAACTGGAAAGCAAGCTTATGTTTATCGGATTTTTGGGTTATTATCCGATTTTAAAGGCATTGATAGAAAATGCAAGAAAGCCTGTGCTCGAATGGGTTCTAAAAATTATCGCTTTTAATGGTGCGGTTTTGATAATCTATTTTGCCTTTTCAGGAATTCTTAATGTTTCGGCAAGGGATTTTGGAGTATTAGGGGAATATGGAATCTATATCATTTTGATATTAGGAAATGTTGTTTTTGCAGTATATGATATCGCCCTTTCAAGACTCTCTATGGCATATATGTTTGTTCTGCACCCAAAGGTTAAAAAAATTTTAAAATAATTTTAAAAAAGGGTTGCATTATCTTCGTTCTTTGTGTATAATAATAAGGCAACGAAGAAATATCGCGGAGTGGAGCAGCTGGTAGCTCGTCGGGCTCATAACCCGAAGGTCGTAGGTTCAAGTCCTGCCTCCGCAACCAAAAAAGCTCAAAACACCGTTTGGTGTTTTGAGTTTTTTCTTGTTTTGGTGATATGCATTTAATCCGCAACCTTCGGTGTTATGAGCACGGCGAGCGTGGCTCGTTGGGTGAGGTTGCGAGCGCTCGCAGTGCGAGATACAGCGAGCAAAACGAAGCACCGCAGTCGAAAGTTGCAGGCGCTCCAAGCCTAAAGCAACTTTCGGAAACTGCAAGAGGGCAAGCAAGCGCAAAGCGCTTGTGAGATGATTTATTATCAAACGATGGTTCAAGTCCTGCCTTAAGCAACCGAATTGGAACGCAAGTATTAATACAATGCTTGCACTCTTTTTCTTTTTGTCAAAAACCGCTTAGCATAAGGATTTTCGTCACTTTCACAAAGGAGATTGGTTTATTTGTATCAAAATTGACCACACCAAAGTTGAGCGACTTAAACCTGTTCTATTTTTAACCTTATAAATCACAATGACACTTATCTCAAAAGATTAGTATCATTGTAATAACATAATTCAAAACTTCTCCTCAAATCATTGCGAAACTCGACATTTTATGTTATAATAAAATAAAGAGCAAATATAAAAGCAATTTGAGGAGAAGAGAAATGAAAACGACAATAAAAAAACGATGTATGTTTATACTTGGAGTTGCTATCTGTTTTTCAGTGGCGGGTTTATCAATTATTGTGGAAAAACTCATTCCCGGTGAGCTTTTGGGAGCTTCCATTATTGCCCTGTTTATGGGAACGATCATTAACAGCTTTTTTTATCCCAAGTGGATACAGCCTGCGCTTAAATTTACATCTAAAAAAATACTAAAGGTTGCAATTGTTCTTTTGGGTGCATCTTTGTCTATCAATACAATTATGTCAGTTGGCAAGATGACGTTCTTCGTAATGATATTTACTTTTGCAATGTGCTTTGGCGGTGGTTACTTCATTCGAAAATTTTTTGGATTGAACTGGAAACTGTCTAATCTCATTTCCGCCGGAACGGGTATTTGCGGAGGATCTGCTGTAGCAGCGATTGCTCCGGTAATCGATGCCGATGATAAGGATGTTGCGTTTGCTATGTCCTCCACTTTTCTGTTTGATATGGTGATGGTTGCGCTTTATCCTATTATGGGAAAGGCATTGGGAATGACTGATATTGCATTTGGCATTTGGGCGGGAACGTCAGTTAATGATACTGCTAGTGTTGTAGCTTCCGGATATGCGTTTTCAGAGATTGCGGGAGATTTCGCAACCATGGTAAAACTCACTCGCACAATTGCCATTATTCCTACGGTTTTGGTTTTTGCATTTATCAGCACTCGCATTAAGCAGAAGGAAATGAAAGCACAAAATAACGGTAAAAAGGTAAACCTTGTAAAAATTATCCCTTGGTTTATCGGCGGATTTTTGTTGTTGGCAATTTTGAATAGTGTTGGTTTTATTCCCGTTGCAGCATCAGGTGTTATTAAAGGAATAAGTAAATTCTTAATGGTAACTGCTTTGGCTGCCATTGGCTTGGGCACGAGCATAACTGATTTCAAAAAAGCCGGACTTAAGCCTATGTTTTACGGAATCACAATAGATACCTTGGTAACCTTAACAGCCTTGGTTGTTATTTGGTGTATGGGTTTAATGTGAGCATCAAAATGCTAAAAAATCAGGATATCTAAATCGGTGCAACGTACTAAAAAAATGCAGTCGACTTTGTCGGCTGCTATTTTTTTGGGATTTCATTTAATTGCTTTCTTAAAGTAATTATGCTATGCTTGTGCTACAATAGGGACAAAAAACATCATCAAGGATTTTTGATAAAGACTGGTTAAAACAAAACATATAGCAGGTATTATCGGTATTGCTAAACAAAAATTCACGAGTGTTATATGAAAATCTTGAAATACAACTGCCATTGAAATTACTGAAAAGATTATAAAGAAAGCCATTAAAAACAGTAGTTACATATTTTTGATTGAGTAAAAACAAATGTAGGGTGATGTTTTTATTGCCCTGCATTTACCATATTTTTCTTGACAAATATGGTAAATTAATTTATAATTAAATAAAATAAAGAAGGGATGTGTTTTCTATGAAAATCATTTTAGCAAATCAACTAGTTCTTGTGCGAAAACCGCCGCTTTATTTAAATTTAGGTAATATAAGGATTAGCAGTTAACGCATAAGTCTTTGTCTAATTAACAAAGCTTGTGCGTTTTTTTAGTATGTAAAAAGGTGAGTTTATGAAAATTTATACTAAAACTGATTTTATAGTGTTGGTTCTAATCTTATTTGTTATTTCAACTCTTTCTGCTTGTAAAAACAGTTATTCTATACCGCCGGAATCGGATTTTAATACAACTAATAACTCTAATTCAGTCTGTATTGTTACCGAAAAAACAGAATACACAACGAAAGATGAGTTTATACAATATAAAATAATTAATAATTCCGATACAATTTTTTCTAAAAGCAAGGAAGATTTTATATTACAAAAATATGAAAAAAACAGTTGGAAAAACTATTCTTTCAAAAAAGGTAGAGGATATACATACGATTATTATGAATTTGAACTATCAAAAGGAGAGTCAATGAATGAAACTATAAGTTTAAAAGCCAATTTTGATATTCCTATGGAGAAAGGATATTATAGAATAATACATTTTGGTTTGACTTCTAATATTTTCATCATTGAATAGGAGGGCATATTATGAAAAATCGTTTTATATCTATTGTGATTATTATATCTTTATTTTGCTTAACTTTTAATTGTATTAACGTGACGGCGGAATCTTCGAATAATAGTTTAGATAACAATCAAATATATTATCATTACGATGCAAAAACCAATAAAGTTACACAATTTACACACAAAGAATTGAAAGAAAGAAATAGTCCGCTAAAATCAACATCTATTTCATCAGAGGATACGGACGTCTTAAGCATACCCGAATATGTTCCTGAACATTTACCACGAGAAGTACCTTCACAACCCGAAGAAAGAGTGTTGTTGGGTTCTTGGACAGAAATCAATCCTGCAACGTCAGGTCAACATCGAAACACAGTATATATTTCTTACAGAAAAAATGGCGTTACTCGTAGAGCAAGTGGATTTATGATTGGTCCAGCAGCTGTTGTTACTTCAGGTCATGTCTTGTATAGTGGCGGGAATTATGCAACAAATATAGTAGTTACACCTGCAAGAGCCGATTCATCAACACCTTATGGTTCTGCAGAATATAGTGGAATAGTAGTAAATTCTGATTGGGTTGATGATGGAAATTCTAATTATGACTGGGGAATTATTGAATTGGAAACTAATATTGGTGATAACGTTGGTTGGTTAGGCTTAGAAACTAAACTTACTTCTTATAATAATCAATCTATAAAAATTAACGGTTATCCTAGCGAAGTTAATGGTGAGACTAAGCGGACAATGTATAGAACGAGCGGAACTATTTGTTCCTCAAAAACCTATAAATTGTTAAGTGATGATACCAATACGATTGATGGTATGAGTGGCGGTCCGCTATACTACTATAGTTCTGATACAGGTTACACAGCAATTGGTTTAGTTAAAGGTGCCGAAAATGGAAAAAATTCTTTTATTAGATTCACTCGAAGTTTATATAACCTATTAGTTTCGTATAGAGATTATAGAGCATAAAATAGTATGAATTTCACCTCTACAAAATCCTCGAAAGAGTGTAATATTTGAGAAGGTATAAAACTTAAAATATTTGACAAAAGAAAAACTTTTCTTCTCTCATCAAAGGTGAAGACTAAAATATATTAATCAAACAGCCCTCTTGTTTATGAAATTTAAGCAGGAGGGTTGTTTTTTTACCCTCATCAAAACAGAGGAGGTGTAAGTTTTGGAACGGCAGGAAAATGTCCGTCCGCCGCCCTTCCCGCAGGGAAGCCGAGTCTCAAAATCGGAGATTTTGAAGGCAAGGCAGGAATAGCCGTCATACTTTTGGTGTGTTTACTGCTTAAAAACAAAGTTTTTAACTGCATTTTCTTTGGTATGATTTTGGGTGTGTCGGTATGATTTTTGTCATACCATAAAAAAATAGAGTTATCTCGTAATTTCAGGATAACTCTATTTGCATATATAACTTGAAAATATCAGCAAAAAATGTTATATTAAATTAAAAAAAAAGCTTGTTGTTATGCGTAATTTTTAACTTGTGGAAATGACTTCCACAAGTTGATAGGGAAACTGCTAACCAAGCCTCCCTCTGACGAGGGAGGTGGCAAAACGGAGTTTTGGCGGAGGGAGAGAGAATGAAAGAGTATAATAAAGAAAATATCCGTCTTGCAAAAACATTAAGAAAAAATATGACGCCGTGGGAGCGAAAACTTTGGTATGAGTTTTT
>JAZSEU010000051.1:0-20337 GCA_045531855.1 Acutalibacteraceae bacterium | reverse complement strand
GATAAGTACTTAAAGGCTTTGCGAAATCAAGGGTTGTCAATAAGACAAATTTCTAGATTGACAGGGGTAGGGTTCAATATAGTTAGAAAATTTTAACAACACAACAGAACCGTCCCCTTGTGTTCTGAACCGTCCCCTTGTGTTCTTTATCTTTTTAAATCTCCATCGCTTGCAACAAATAATGTCAAACCTAAACATATAAGAAAAACACCTGTAGCTATCTGAACCTTATACAATAAGGCGTAATATCCAGTCTGTAAATTAATTGCTATCATTAATGCTAATACAATCGTTTTAAAAATCTTCATTTCAAATCTCCTTTATGTACGAAATCCATTGAAACGAAGAAGTGGCATTACAGAGCAAAACACTTTGTACTGCCAAAAACAAAGGCTTATTTAACATCTTTTAAGAAAACAACAAACCCGAACGTTTCACCGATTGGTAAAAGGTTCGGGTTTTAATGCTTTGGTGCCGGTGGCCGGACTCGAACCGGCACGGTGCCGACACCGGTGGATTTTGAGTCCACTACGTCTGCCAATTCCATCACACCGGCAAATTTACTTGACTAATGTATTATATAATAATGTTGCCTTAAAATCAAGTGTTTTTTTAACTTTTTATGTCGGTGAATGTCGGTTATAAAGAATTTTATTATTGCTTTGCCGGGAGGAATGTTTATGAAAGAGAACGACAAATTGCTTTATAAAACCCTCAAATCGCTTTTGAACGAAAGGCTTTCGGATGCAGAGGTGCAAACGCTTAGGGAAGAGGGCTTTGAGGTTAAGAGCCCAACAAGAAAAACTGCAATTATGATAGCACTTTATAAAAAAGCGGCTTCAGGGGAGCTTTCGGCTATAAAGGAGTTGCGTTCTATTGTAAGCGAAAAAAGTGAAGAAAGGCAGCAAAACGCGAAGGCGGTGATGATTTTTGACGACATCTAAAATCAAGATGTCGGAAATTGTTGGCGGAGGATATGATGATTTTTGGAACTGCAAAAAGCGTTACCGAGTTTTAAAGGGCGGAAAAGGCTCTAAGAAATCGGCAACAACCGCCCTCAATTTCGTATACAGACTGATGAAAGAAAAGGATACCAACCTTTTAGTTGTTCGTCAGGTTATGAACACCCATAGGGATTCAACCTTTGCACAGCTTAAATGGGCTCAGGAAAGGCTCGGCGTTGCTGAATATTGGAGTAACACCGTTTCACCTATGGAGATGGTTTACAAGCCAACAGGGCAGAAGATTATTTTCAGAGGGTTCGATGATGTTCTGAAATTGGCTTCGACAACTGTTTCAAAGGGTTATCTCAATTTCGTTTGGATAGAAGAGGCCTTTGAAATTGCCAACGAAGCAGATTTTGACAAGCTCGACCTATCGGTGCCCAGAGGCAAAATAGAGCCGCCGTTATATAAACAGACAACTATCACCTTTAACCCCTGGAGCGAAGAACATTGGCTCAAAAAACGCTTTTTCGATATACCCTCAGATGATACCTCAGTTTATTCTACTAACTATCTTGTGAATGAGTTTCTTGATGATACCGATAGGCAGGTTTTTGAGAGGATGAAGAAGAATAATCCTCGGAAATATCAGGTTGCAGGACTTGGTGAATGGGGAATTTCGGAGGGACTTGTATTTGAAAACTGGGAGGTTGCATCCAAGCAAATTCCCGAAAAAGACAGATATAAATGGAAAAGCTTTTTCGGTCTTGATTACGGTTATACAAATGACCCCACGGCATTTATAGCCTTTTGGGCCAACCCCGAAGACAAGGAGATTTATATTTACAAGGAATTTTATAAAAAAAGAATGCTTAACTCCCAAATCGCAGAGGAGATTATTAAGCTTGGTTTCCAGAAAGAAAGGATAAGGGCAGATTCTGCAGAGCCTAAATCAAACGATGATTTAAGAAGGCTTGGTATTAGCAGAATAACACCCTCTGTTAAGGGAAAGGACAGTATTTTGAACGGAATTTCCAAAATTTGTGAATATAAAATCTTTATAAGCCCCGAATGTGTTAACACCATCCGTGAGTTTTCTACCTATGTTTATGACGAAAGGTGTAACGACAGGGGACAGCGAATGCCAAAAGACAGCGACAATCATTTATGCGATGCTTTAAGGTATGCTTTTGAGGATGTTAAGTTCTTTAAGCCTCAGAGAAAAAGCGAAAGAGAAAAATTCGGTGAAATAAATTCAGCCGATTTAAACGGAGGATGGGATATATGAATGTTTTAGTTTTGTTTTTTATTGCTGTTGCGGCTTTTGTTATCGGTTATTTTTTAGGAAACCTTGATGAGCCTCCTATGAAAGAGGTTATCATCGAACCTGAAATTGAGGATGATGAAGGTCTTAAACGGGAATATGAAAATTTTTTGAATTATGACGGCAGTGAGCAAATTTAAGAAAGGAAAAAACAATGGATAATATGAATGTTCCCTTTGAACAACCAGAAGCAAAGGAAGAAGAAATTAAAGAGACTCCAACCGAAGATGTCTCTTTAAACGAAGTTGTGATTCCCGTTAAATTTAATAAGGAAATCAGAAATTTAACCGCTGATGAAGCGGCGGTTTTAGCCCAGAAGGGTATGAAATTTGATTTGATTTCGAAGGATTTTGAAGCCCTTCGTGAAATCAGCCGTAAAAACGGTAAAAGTGTTGCTCAGTTTATTGAGCAGCTTAAAATGCAAGAATATTCAAAAAGAAAAGAAGAACTTTTGGAAAAATGCTCAGGAGACGAGGAACTGGCAGAGCATATTATTTCTCTTGAATCGGGCGAAAAGACCGATTTAAAGGGTTTTGAAGAACTGAAATGCTATTTCCCGAAGATAAAATCTATTGAGCAGTTGCCTGAGAAGGTAGTTCTTAATGCTAAGCTTAAAGGCACTTTTTTACTTGATGAATATTTAAGATACCGCCTTGAAGAAAAGAGGCGTTCGGGTGAGGTTATTTCACTTCAGGAAGAAAATTCTGATATTTCTCTCGGCTCTCAGCTTAATAAAAAGGCTGAAACCAACCCCGAAACCCTTGAATTTCTAAAAGGCTTATGGAAATAAATTAAGGAGAAAAAAATTATGTCTATAAATTCTATTGAAAATGTTACAAGATATTCCGATGAGCTTGATAAAATGTTTGAACAAAAAAGTGCTGTTGGCTTCTTTGCCGATAACGCATTAGCTACCAAGTTTGTTGGAGCAAAAACTGTTATTATCCCTGATGTTGATTTTCAGGGTCTTGCTGATTATGACCGCAATACCGGTTTTTCTCGTGGTGCAATTACCGTTTCTAATGCTTCTTATACTATGGCTATGGACCGTGCCCGTTCATTACAGATTGACCGTGAGGATATGGATGAGGCGGGCATTGCAAATCTTGCCGGCAAAATTCTCGGTGAATACGTTAGAACAAAGGTTGTTCCTGAATGTGATGCTTATGTTCTTTCTAAGCTTTCAGGACTTGCTCTTTCACGCTCTAACACTATTGAGGGCGACCCCACAAAGCCTTTTGAGGCTCTTTGTAAGCTTATAAACGAGGTTCAGGCAGTTGTTGGTTATGATGAAGAGTTAGTTGCTTTCGTTGATAGCTATATGTTTGCAGCATTACAGAATTCTGCAGAGATTTCTAAGATGCTCACCGTTACTGATTTTAAACAGGGTGATGTTGACCTTAAGGTGAAATCAATTAACGGCGTTGCTATTATCCCTGTTGTATCGGAAAGAATGAAAACTGCATATAAGTTTGAAAATGGCGGCTTCGTTCCCGGCGATAACACAAGAGAAACCTATATGCTCGTATGTCCTAAGAGCGGTGCTCATCTTGTTAAGAAAACCGAAAAGATGCGCATTTTCACTCCCGAGCAGAACATTGATGCTGATGCTTACAAGTTTGATTACCGCATTTATTACGATGTATTCGTTAAGAAGAGCGGCCTTGATGCTATCTGGAGCTGGGTATCTCCCGCGGTTAATATAATTTCAAATCCTGATGATTTTGAAACCGATGAGGGAACTGGTGCTACTTTATCTGTTATGGCTGACAGTGAAGGCGAGCTTGCTTATCAGTGGTATGCTTGTACAGGAAATACTAAACGTGGTGCCGTTAAGATTGCAGGTGCAAATGCCTCTTCTTACACAACCGATGCTTCTCTTCCCGCAGGTAAATACTATTACTTCGTAAGAGTTACTGTTGACGGTATGGGCAGTGTTGATTCACCCATTATGGCTGTTAATGTAAACTAAATTTTAAAAAACTGTAAAGCCCGAAAATTCGGGCTTTACAGCCAGAAGGAGTTTTGATTATGCAGCAAAAACCATCAGAAATTTTTAATGAATATAAAAAAGGCACCGAATTTAAAGCAAGTATCGGAAACAAAGGCTTATTTGAGCAAAACAAAATCAATGAACGATTTTTTATAGGCGACCAATGGCATGGTGCTAAGTGCGGAAATGATCGCCCGTTAGTAAGGCATAATGTTATAAAGAGAATCGGAGACTATAAAATTTCTCAGGTTTTAAGTGCTCCGATTTCGGTATCGTATTCAGCAGAGGGTGTGCCTGATTTTTCGGGTGATTTTATCCCTCAAAATGATTTTGTCGATGAAAAGGTTACTAACCAAGAGATAAACTTCTATCTTAAGGCATTTGCTAATTATCAGAAAGTAACTGCAGAACGAGTTAAGTTTTCGTTTCTTACAGAAAGAATTCTCAGAAATGCATATATAACAGGAACTTCTGTACTTTATACTTACTGGAATCCCGATATCGCTACAGGGCTTTATGCCGATGATGAACGAAAGATTAGTATAAAGGGTGATATATGCTCAGAGGTTTTAGATATTGAAGATATAGTTTTTGGCGACCCATACTGTGAGGATATTCAAAATCAGCCATATATTATCATTTCGAGCCGAAAATCTACCGAAGAAGTATTAAGAGAGGCACGGCTTTTTGGAAACGATATATCAACGCTTAAACTGATTTCTGAGGGCTCACAGGACGGCAAAACAACTGTTTTGACAAAGCTTTATAAGGAATATACTAAAGGCTTGGGGTATACAATTAAATGTGTGAAGGTAACCGAAAAGGCAATTATTAGACAAGAGTTTGATACCAAGCTCCGTCTTTATCCGTTAGCTCTTTTCCATTGGCAGAGAAAGAGCAATTCTGCATACGGAGAAAGTGAAGTAACATACTTAATACCCAACCAAATTGCAATTAACCGAATGATAACTGCAAATGTTTGGTCAACTATGACGACAGGTATGCCGATTATGGTTGTGAACGGGGATACGGTTTCTCAAAAAATTACCAACGACCCCGGTCAAATCATCAAAATTTACGGAAGTAACGAGGATGTTGCGGGAGCGGTTAAATATATTTCACCGCCATCCTTTACGAAGGATTTTGATAGCAGTATAAATTCTTTGATTGAAAACACCCTTACACAGAGTGGGGCTAATGAAGTTGCTCTCGGCGATTCAAGAGCCGATAACGCAACTGCACTTCTTGCTATGAGAGATGCTTCTCTTATGCCCTTGCAGATTGTTAAAAACCGTTTTTATAGCTTTGTTGAGGATGTTGCAAGAATATGGGCAGATTTCTGGATAGTTTATTATGGAAAGAGAAGTATTAAATTATCAACAGAAAACGGAACAGAATATATTCTTTTTAACGGCTCAAGATATAAAAACCTTGCACTTAATGCAAAGGTTGATATAAGTGCTGCTTCTTCATATACAGAGCGGGAAAGAGCTGATATGTTAATGCTTCTTTATGAAAAGGGTGCCATTACAAGAAAACAGCTGATTTCACGTTTACCTGATGGCTTGGTAACCGATAAAGGAGTGCTATTAGAGGAAGCGTTGGAGGATGACAATGATGAGCGGATATGATATTTATAAAAAAGTTCTTTTGAGACTCGGCTTCAACAGTACTGATAATCATACAGTCTTAAGTGATGGCAGAGTGATAATGGCAAAAGAATTTATAAATCAGATTTTAAGTGATTTGAGACTTGATGAAATCGAGGATATGACCGCTAAAATTAAATGCTCAAAGGCTCAAGGTGAAGCTGTTTGCTACGGCGTTGCAATGCTTATGGCACTGAGTGAGGGGGACTCCGAAAAAAACAAGCTTTTTACAGACCTATATAACGCAAAAAGGGCTTCGGTATTATCAGAGGTTTCTTTTATTGAAGATACACTTCCATCGGCTGAGAACGGGGGAGTATAATGAAATATAATTCCATTAAGGTAAAACAAAACAGAATTTTAACCATTCCGCCCTTGCTTGACGGAGTTAACAAAACTGCTCCTTCGACCGAAATAAAGGATACAGAGCTTTGCGAGGGCATAAACATCTGGAATGAAAATTCTCTCCTGAAAACAAGGCCTGGATTATACAGTGAAATAGATGATGCTATTGACACAGAGGGATATCTGAAAATAAATAGCGAAAATTTTAAGGTAACTGATGTTGAATATATTTATGAGTCTGAACGTTATAAAATAGCATATACCATATGCTTTCCAGAATTAGGTTCTGCCGAAATACCGGTTTATCTGATAGGAGAAAACAGAAAACGAAAATATATCGGCAAACTTACTTTTCAGAGAGTTACAGATTCAATATTTTATAGCCCAACAAGTATTAAATTCTTTGTTGGAAGCAAAGGTAAGGGTGGCGGCATATACGCCTTTGTTCATCTTGCTAATATTTTTGGTGATGGTGAGGAATATAGAATTTATGAAGTGCTTGAAAGTTTGGACGGTTGGCAGCTAAGAACAAGTGATTATATTCCAACTGTTTTAATAAACGGCAGAGGTAATAATTATGAAACCGCCAAAGATAACGGATGCATTTTAAGTAATGCTCCTAAAATGGTTGAATCATTAAATCTTTTGAATTCAAGCTTTGTGTCTTATTACACTTCGGATGGATTTTCTTCGAATTTCTGCTTGCCCTTTTCCTCGTTGAAGGACTCGACTGTTATGGTTAGGGTTTACGATAGTCAAAAAACATATACTGAGTGGATACTTTATGGAGGTATTACCTCGAAAGTCAGTACATTTGAAGGCACTGAAATTACAGTAAGTGTTGATAGAGAAAAGGGTGTAGTCTATTTCACTAAGGGCGGCTTGGAATTTGCAGTTCCAAGATATAGTATCTACAGCGAAAATAATATCAGGATACTTGCAAACAAGGAAATTGATGGCGGAGCTGAAGAGGTATTGAGCTGTAAACTATCAGAAGTTAGCGGCTCGAGAATTTTATTTTCAGGTGGAATAAAGAAAAACAAAATTTATCCTTGCAAATTCGATAATCCCCTATATTTTCCTTATGATTCCGTTGAAGAGGTTGGTTCTTCAGATAAGTTGATAACTGCTTTGAAAACAGTTAAGGACAAGGTTTATGCATTTAAAGAAAATGAGATTTATGCTGTTTCCTTAAAAGCGGGTGCAGTGATTACTAATGCTTTACTCGTTTTAGATGAGGAAAAGACTTTTTATAAAAGTGATGAATTATCAATAACTGCCGTTTCAAAAAGCTATGGAACAAACTTGGCCGATTCTGTTGCAGTTTGCGATGATATGCTGGTATGGCTTGGAAACGATGGAAATGCTTATGCCTTCAAAAATTCTGTTTTTAAGCTTGGCGAAAAAATGCAACCGTTAAGTGCAGAAGACAGAACATTTGCAGTTGCAGAAAGTTATGCAGGTTATTACTTATTGTGTTATAATGAAAAGGCTGTTATAATTGATGTTAAAAGTGGCGCTATGTTTGTTTGGGAGTTTCCCGAAGAAGTGAGAACTCTTGGAATGATATCTGGAGAAAAACCCACCTTTGTTATGATGAACTGCGAGCAAAATCTATGCTTTTTAGCCTCGTTTAAAGGTAATGAGGACATTATTATTTCTAAAGCATTATCAGAAAAGATTACATTGCCTTGCAGTATTGAAAGCGTTATAAAAACTAAAGATTACAGTCTTTGCAATTTTGGCAAGAGGGTTAATGTTAAAAGCGTTTGCTTGTTTGTTTCATCTGGCGGAAATATAGAAATCACTCTTGCGGGTGATAATGATATATTTCAGGTGTTTAATCTTGAGGAGAGCGATTTTCATTTTAAGAAGGGGAGTTTCTTGAAAATTTTTCCCGATTTTCCGAGTGTTAATATTTTAGGTGTTACAATTAAGTCTAAAAAGAGTATTTCATTTTTAAAAGGCGAAGTTTATTTTTGGGAGTAAATTATGAAAAGGCTTTTAGTGTTGGTGGTTTTGCTTAGTGTTTTATTTTGCTCCTGTCAAATGACGGGGCAAAAAGAGGTAGGATTTGAAAATTCGGCTTCCTACGGAGTTTGGTTTTCATATCAGGAAATAAATGAGATGCTACTAAGTGAAAATGGCTTTGAGAGGGAAGTTGATTTGGCTGTAGAAAAATGCCGAAACCTTAACATTGATGAGGTTTATATACATATTAGGGCATTTTGTGATTCACTTTTCAAATCAGATTATTTTCCTTTGCAAAGGTCTGCAGAGGCTTATAATAATGATGCTTTCGAATATATGCTAAAAGCTTTTCATAATCAAAATATCAAGGTGCATGCTTGGATAAACCCTTATAGAGTTTTAACTAAAAGCAACGATATAAACGAACTTGATAAAAACAGTCCTGCGTATAAATGGCTTAATGACGAGACGACTGATAATGATAGGAACGTCTGCTTTTCAAACGGCATTTATCTTAATCCTGCCGAAAATGAAGTGAAACGCTTTGTGATTGACGGAGTTAGGGAAGTGCTCGAAAAATATGAAGTTGACGGTATACACTTCGATGATTATTTTTATCCCACAACTGACCCTTCATTTGATGAAGCAAGTTATAAAGCTTATCAACAAGAAAGCAAGAAACCGCTTTCTTTAGAAGACTGGCGTAGAGCAAATGTTAATTCACTTATAAGCGGTGTTTATTCAGCTGTTAAGTATTATAATAAGGATATTGAGTTTTCAATAAGCCCTGCTGCTTCTCTTGAAGATAACTATAAAAAGCACTTTGCCGATATTTCTTTATGGATAGAAAACGGATATATTGATACTGTAATCCCGCAGTTATATTTTGGTTTTGAATATCCAAGGGATGAATTTAAGTTTCAAAATCTTTTAAGTGGATGGAAGAAAATTGCAAACGGTAACTCAGAGGTTGAAATAAAAATCGGTCTTGCAAGCTATAAAATCGGAACTGATGCAGAACCTGATAATGCCGAATGGCAGGGAAGAGATGATATTATTTTAAGGCAAACAAAGCTTTGCTTTGAGGATGAAAAGGTATTGGGCTGTGTTTTCTTTTCATACAGTTCTTTGTTTTCTGAAGAACCGCTTAATGCTAAAGCAAGAGAAGATTTATCTGAATTTATAAATAAAAGTGAGGAAATAAATGGATAGTACGGTAATTGTTGCGGCAATTTCCTTTGTCGGAACCCTTATCGGTACGGCAGGCGGAATTATTGCTTCCGGAAAGCTTACCGAATACCGTTTGGAACAGCTAGAAAAAAAGGTTGATATCCAAAGCAAAACCGCCTCGCGAATACCGGTAATTGAAGAAAAGATTAGTAATATGAGCCGAAGAATTCAAAATCTTGAAACCGAAAGGGCGGTTGAATTTGGATACTTTGACGGCTCATAAAATAAAACAACCGCAATCCTTAGCTTGCGGTTGTTTTTGGCGGAGACGGCGAGATTCGAACTCGCGGGGGATTGCTCCCTAACTGATTTCGAGTCAGCCCCGTTATGACCACTTCGATACGTCTCCGTATTTAGTTGACTTGAATATTATATAAAAATTAGAAAGGTATGTCAAGTTAAAATTAAATATTAAATTGATACCCCACCGAAATTTCGGTGGGGGGTTAATTTTATATAATAACTTTTCCTAAGAAATCTTTGAGTCTGGGGCTTTGAGGGTTAGAGAAAACCTCTTCGGGTTTACCTTGCTCCATTATAATTCCTTGGTCGATAAAGAGAACTCTATCGGCAACCTCACGTGCAAAGCCCATTTCGTGAGTAACAACAGCCATTGTCATCCCGTCCTCAGCTAAGGCCTTCATAACCTCAAGAACCTCGCCAACCATTTCGGGGTCTAATGCCGAGGTGGGCTCATCAAAGAGCATAACCTCAGGTTGCATACAAAGTGCTCGCACGATTGCGACACGCTGCTTCTGACCGCCTGATAACTGAGATGGGTAGGAATCTGCTCTATCAGCAAGTCCGACACGTTCTAAAAGCTCCATTGCTCTTTTTTCGGCATCCTCTTTAGAAAGTCCTAAAAGCTTCATAGGAGCAATAGTCATATTCTTCAAAACGGTCATATGAGGGAAGAGGTTGAACTGCTGAAACACCATACCGATTTTCTGTCTATGCAGATTTATATCGGTTTTTGGAGCAGTTATATCAACACCCTCGAAGTAGATATGACCATCAGTTGGCTCTTCGAGAAGATTTAAAGTTCTTAAAAAGGTTGATTTACCGCATCCTGAGGGGCCGATTATAACAACAACCTCGCCCTTTTTAATTTCAATATCAATGCCTTTTAAAACATCAACAGATTCAAAGGACTTGCAAAGTCCTTCAACTTTGATTAAGGTTTCGTTAGTGGTCACTGTTTCTTAGCCTCCTCTCGAGTTTTTTTAGGAAATGAGAGAGTATCATAACTATTGCAAGATAGATAATAGCAACGGTTATGAGAGGGAAGAAAGCCTCATAAGTTCTTGAACGGATAAGGTTGCCAACATAGGTGATATCCTTAAGGGCAACATAGCCCGCAACAGAGGTTTCTTTTATCAAAACTATAAACTCATTACCGAGAGCCGGAAGAATGTTTTTGAAAGCCTGAGGGAAAACTATATGCCACATTGTTTGCAGATAGTTAAAGCCAAGGCTTCTTCCTGCTTCAAACTGACCTTTATCAATAGACATTATACCCGAACGGACAATCTCAGCAACATAAGCGCCTGAGTTGATACCAAAGGCGATAAATGCTGCAAAAATACCGTTTCTGACAGATGCCAGAATGATAAAGTGCATAATCATAAGCTGAATAACAATAGGGGTACCTCTAATCACAGTGAGGTAAATATTGCATATCCAGTTTAGTATTTTAAGTATAACTTCGCCGAAGTTTCTCGTCTTTCTTCCTGCGATATTTTTATCGTATGTAGCGCGGATAGCAGCAACTATAAAACCGATAGCAATACCGATTAAAGCGGCAACAACGGTTATTTCAAGGGTAACACCCAAGCCTTTAAGAAGCTGGATGCCGCGGTCATCGGCAACAAAGGTTTTATAAAGACTATCCTTGATATCGAGGAAAAAAGGCTCAAAGGAAGCCGTTATTTTATCAATAAAATTCATTTCAATTTTCCTTTTTACAGTAAATATGGAGCGGTACTTATCCTACCGCTCCATAAATTTAATTTAAAAGTTGGAATTATTCTTTAACGATGATAACCTGAGTTGCGGTTGTATAAGTATCGGTAAAGTCAATTTCCTTAAGGCGTTCATCGGTAACAGTCATACCAGCCATACCGAAGTCAGCCTTGCCCTGCTGAACAGCAGTGATGATAGAATCAAAGTCCATATCATCGATAACGAGCTTGTAGCCAAGCTTATCGCAGATAGCCTGAGCTATCATAGCATCGATACCAACGACTTTTTCGCCGTCATAGAACTCATAGGGTTCAAAGAAAGCATTAGTTGCCATATGAAGCTCACCTTTAGAGGTATCAACATCAGCGGGGGAAACATAGGGGCTCTTACCCTTGGTGTCATCGCCGATATAGTTCTTTATAATACTGTCAATAGTGCCGTCAGCCTTGAGGTCCTTAAGAGCACCGTTAATAGCGGTTGTAAGGTCTGCATTATCCTTAGCTACGCAGATTGCATATTCTTCAACAGCAAAAGCCTCATCAAGAATCTTAAGACCTTCGTTTGCGGCAACGAATGCCTTAGCGGGCTCATTGTCGATAATAACGCAGTCAAGCTTGCCCTGAGTTAAAGCAACAACAGCATCTGCACCCTTGTTGAAACGCTCAATAGTTGAGCCCTCTTCTTCAAAATCACTTGCAAAGATATCGCCGGTTGTACCTAACTGAACGCCGATTGTGGCACCGGGAAGGTCCTTATCAGAAGTGATAACTTTGCCCTGTTCGCCGCAGCCTGCAAAGCAGCCAACAAGCATTACTAACATAAGTGCAATAGCAAAAAGTTTTTTCATAAAAAATCCTCTCCTAAAATTAAGATAGGATAATTATATCATTAAAATAGTAAATTGTCAACAAGATTTGCATAATATGCACTTATATTCACCGATTTGCATTAAAATATGCTGTGAAAACTAATTTTGGTATCCTCTTTTAACTGATGAATATGGGTTTTAACCGCTTCTGAATATTCATAAAAAAGCATTTCCTCGCTTGATTTACTATAAACCTTTAAAGCACCTATTGCATATTCAATATCATCTATCTTTCCGTGATTAACAACAATTGATAGACTTTTCTCCATTTTGTTCCAATATTTATCTAAGTTTTCAGCTTCCTTTTCGGAGTTTTTGTTCTCACTATATGAAGCAATACATTTATCAAGTTTATTTAATGTTTCTTCGCAAACATGGTTTATATAAATATAACTTCCGATATAGGTTGAAACAACGATAATTAACAAAACAACTGCTGCTATAACTCTTTTCATACCTTTTTACCCTTATTTATAATAGTTGAATTCCCATCTCTATCCATTGTCATTAAGAATACCTTTTTAACGGTGGTATTGTTTTTCTTTAGCTCTTTATAAACCGTATCCTCGTTGATATTTAGTGCTTTAAGAGTTTCGTTAAGAATTTTGCCATCGGTAACAACAGGCAAGGGAAGAAGTGCTTCACTCTTTTCTATCCTTAAATCCTTTAAGGTTGCCGGTTGCTCTTTTGATTTTAGCAGAACACTCAGCTCTCCGTTTACCTCAAGAACAGCAAAGGCAACGGTTGAAATATCAAAAACATTTTGTCCTCTGAGTAATTCAACGAGGTCAACAACTGTCATTCTAACATCGGTCATAGCCTGTTGGTCGATAACGCCATCCTTGATAATAACAATCGATTTTCCGTTCAAGAGCTTTCTTATAAAAATATTTTTCATAGAAAGCACCGAAACGGCAATTTCAAGGATTATCAAAACGAAAATTGCAATAATACCGAATAGCAAAGGCTGAGTTGAGTCTTGCAGAGGAATTGCGGCAATTTCCGAAATCAAGAGGGTAATAACAAGCTCATTCGGTTGCATATCACCAATTTGCCTTTTGCCCATAAGCCTGATACCAAGAGTTATAAAAACATAAAGAATGGCAGTTCTCACTATTGAAGTTATCATTTTATCACCGAAATTATATTGCCCTTTTTTTGTTGCAATATTAAAAGCCTTTCTTTCGAAAGGCTTTTGGTTAATTATATTGGATAAATGTTGTGTGGTCGCTTGAAAAGTGAATTTCGGGAAATTCTTTTTTAAGCAGTTCTTTTAAAGGCTCAACAACAATATCCTCGGTATTAAAATGTCCCGCATCGAAAAGGGAAATTCCTAAATCTTTAGCTTCAAGGAAGAAGTTATGCTTTATATCGGCAGTAACCAAAGCATCAAAACCTTGTTTTTTGGCTTCATAAATATAATCACCGCCGCTGCCGCCGCATAAAAGAATATTTTTGATGGGCTTTTCAGCATTAACAAATTTAATTCTACCGCCAAGTTTATCTTTTAAATAATCGGCAAATTCTTGGGCAGTCTTAGTGGAAAAACTGCCACCCTTTAAAATATAACCATCACTTGCTATAACAGATTTGATATTCTCAAGCTTTAAAACATTAGCCAAGCAGTCATTAACACCGCCATCGCCAACATCAAGATTGGTATGCATCGAGATGATCGCAATACCGCTTTTTGCAAGCTCGTAAGCTACCGAGCCTTTAAGCAGATTTTTAAGCGGATGGAAAATTACGGGGTGATGGGTGATGATAAGCTCGCATCCGCTCTGCTTTGCGACTTCAACGGTATGAAGAGTGCAGTCAAGCGAGACTAAAGCTTTTGTAACAGTTTGCTCACTGTCCCCAATAAGTATTCCAGGATTATCAAAATCGCAAGCGGTGTTTACTGGGTAAAGCTTATCTAAAAAATCAAAAATATTCCTAACAGTCATACTTTAAGCCTTCTTAACAAAAGAATCTTTGAGAGCTACGGTGCGGTTGAATACTAACTTTTCTTCAGTAGAATCCTTATCAACGCAGAAATAACCCTGGCGCATAAATTGGAAAGTATCTCCTGTTTTAACATTGCTGAGTGCTTTATCGATTTTGCAGTTGTTAAGAACCGTTAACGATTCGGGGTTTAGGTTATCAGCAAAGGAGGAGACACCCTCTTCATCACTAGGGTTGGGAACATTGAATAAACGCTCATAAAGTCGAACTTCGGCATCTATTGCTGTTTTAGCACTAACCCAATGGAGAGTTCCTTTAACCTTTCTGCCGTCAGGAGTTTCACCGCCGAAGCTTTCGGGGTCATAGGTGCAGTGAACTGCGGTTATATTGCCGTTTTCATCAGTTTCGTGAGAAGCATATTTAATGAAATATGCACCTTTAAGGCGAACTTCTTTTGAAGGACAAAGTCTGAAATATTTGCCCGGAGCGTCTAACATAAAGTCATCCTGCTCAATGAAAATTTCCTTTGAGAAGGTAACAGCCTTCTTGCCAAGTTCGGGCTTGTTGGGATTGATATCAACCTCGATAATATCAGTTTTATCCTCAGGATAGTTATCGATAATAACTTTCAATGGGCGAAGTACTGCCATAGCACGCTCAGCATTTTCATTAAGATAATCGCGGACACAGGATTCAAGAAGAGCATAGTCGATAACACTATAAGCCTTGGAAACACCTATTTTATCAACAAAGGTGCGAACAGCCTCAGCCGGATAGCCTCTTCTTCTCATACCGCAGATGGTTGCCATTCTTGGGTCATCCCAACCTGAAACCAAGCCATCGTTAACAAGCTTTAAGCATTTGCGTTTGCTTGTTAATGTGTAGTTAACATTCATTCTTGCAAACTCAATTTGGCGAGGGGGAGTTGGAATTTCGAGAACCTCTAAGAACCAGTTATAAAGAGGACGGTGGTTTTCAAACTCCAACGAGCAAAGGGAATGGGTAACACCCTCTTTAGCATCACTTAAGGGATGAGCAAAGTCATACATGGGATAAACGCACCATTTATCACCGGTTCTGTGGTGATGTGCTTTCATAATGCGGTAGATAACGGGGTCTCTCATATTGATGTTAGAAGAGCTCATATCAATTTTAGCTCTGAGCACCATAGCACCGTTTTCAAATTCACCCTCGGTCATTCTCCTAAAGAGGTCTTTGGTTTCTTCAATTGGTCTGTCTCTATAAGGGCTGTTAACTCCTGCCTCTGTTAAAGTTCCTCGCATTTCACGAATTTCATCGGCAGATGATTCGTCAACGTAGGCAAGTCCCTTATCAATAAGCTTTAAGGCACACTCATAGATAAAATCAAAGTAATCCGAGGCAAAATAAACATTATCCCAATTAAAGCCGAGCCAGTTGATGTCCTCTTTAATCGCATCAACATACTCAACATCCTCTTTAGTTGGGTTAGTATCATCAAGTCTTAGATTGCATTTTCCACCGTATTTCTCAGCGGTTGCAAAGTCAATGCAAATAGCCTTTGCATGACCGATATGAAGATAGCCGTTAGGCTCGGGAGGAAAACGTGTTTGAACTTTTTCGTAAACACCCTCCTTTAAATCCTCATCAATAAAATCGTGAATAAAGTTAGATGGAGTAGAATTTTCTTCTATAATCTTAATATCTTCCATAAATACAGTCCTTAAATAGAGTTGATTGCTTTTTCAATTCGTTTTAGGCATTCTTGCTTGCCTAAAACCTTCATAATACTGCAAAGGTCGGGAGTGTTTCTTCTTCCTGTTATTGCAATACGAAGAACAGTGCTTAGGTCTCCTGCGTGGCCTTTAAAGTCATCAGGGGAAGCTTTATATTGCTTGGTTTCAGCAGCAAAACCGATTTTCGGTGCGATTTCCTTAATACGCTCAAACCATTCCTGACGCTCATCCTCAGGAGAATAAACCGCCTTGTATTCGGTTAAGAAAGAAACAGCATCTTCGCTGTTAATGTTTTCGGGGAGTTGGAGATTTTCCTCATAGGTTTCCTCAAACATATATGAGAAATAATCCTTAGCTTCACTCCATTTTGCAATATCCTTACGGGGCTTTGCAACTGAATCTCTGTCAATAGCTAAAACAGACTTAGTGTAATCCGGGCTTTTGATTAAAATGTTATAGAATTCAGTGTCAAATTCTTTTGCCCAAGCGGTTAATTTTTCGAAAACCACATCGCTTGACATTTTAGAAACCATATTTTTGCTTACATCATTAAGCTTGTTTTCATCAAACAAAGCACCCGAAACACTCATCTTCTTGAGGTTGAATTTGAAATCCTTGTAAGAGGTATCGGGGTTGGCTCTTCGCCAGTCCTCAAAGTCAGAGGCGGCAACTGTCATCAGATAGTTTATAACACTCTCGCTGTCATATCCTTGCTCTGCAAAGAAATAAACAGCAGCCTCGGGGTCTTTTCTCTTTGAAATCTTTCGCTTTGCACCGTTATCAAGCTTCATAATAGGGGAAATATGTCCGAATTTCGGAAGGCGGAAGCCTAAAAGCTTGAATAACTGAATATGCTTTGGAACAGAGGATATCCATTCATCGCCTCTTAGTACGTGGGTTGTGTGCATCAAATGGTCATCAACTGCATGGGCGAAATGATATGTTGGAATACCGTCAGATTTAAGGAGTACAAAATCCTCATCATTTTCGGGCATTTCAATCTTGCCTTTGATAGTATCCTCAAAGGTTATACGATTTTCTTCACTGCCTGGGGATTTAAGGCGGATAACAAAGGGCTTGCCCTCATCAATAAGTGCCTTTGCCTCCTCGTAGGTAATATCCCTGTGTTTTGCCCATTTGCCGTAATATCCTGTGCGAAGCTTACTCTTTTCCTGCTCCTCACGCACCTTTTCTAAATCTTCAGCGGTGCAAAAGCAAGGGTAAGCCAAGCCCTCGATAATAAGCTTCTTAGCAAATGTCTGATAGATTTCGGCACGTTTGCTTTGCTGATAAGGGCCATATTCACCCTTTTGCTCGGTACCCGAAACGAAGCCTTCATCAATTTTAATACCAAAGCGGTCAAGACCGCCTATAATATCCTCAATACCGCCCTCAACCTCACGCTTTTTGTCGGTATCTTCAATACGGGTGAAGAAAACACCGCCCGAAGAGGTTGCAGTTATGCGATTAACAAGAGCCGCAAAAAGAGTTCCTAAGTGGAGATATCCCGTTGGGCTCGGAGCTATACGAACGACCCTGGCACCCTCAGGTAAATTACGGGCAGGGTAGAGGTTTTCATAGTATTCGGGGGTTTTGTTAATATCGGGCAGTAAAAGTTCTGCAAGTTTAAGATTGTTTTCCATTGTGTCTCCTAAAATCAGTCGTTTCCGAGAAGTTTGTTAAGCTCGTTCATAAAGGTGTTGATATCCTTGAACTGACGGTATACCGATGCAAAACGAACATAGGCTACCTCATCAATCTTCTTGAGCTTTTCCATAACAAGCTCACCAATACGCTCACTGCTTACCTCTCGGTCAAGTGAGTTCTGGATGATGATTTCGATTTCATCAATCATATTATCGAGTGTATCGAAGGATACAGGGCGTTTTTCACAAGCTCTGAGAAGACCTGTCATAAGCTTGTCCCTATTAAATGTTTCTCTCGATTTATCCTTCTTTATAACGATAATCGGGAGACTTTCGATAATTTCATAGGTGGTGAAACGCTTGGTGCACTGAAGACATTCTCTTCTTCTTCTGATTCTTTGACCCTCATCAGTTGGTCTTGAATCAATAACCTTACTTTCTTCATAGCCGCAGAAAGGACATTTCATAAAATATTTCCCCTTTTAAAATATTGGTATTATTTGTTCTATTATACAATATATAGTGGTAAATTACAAGAGAAAAAAATTATATTGCAATTATCTTGATATTTAGTTAAAATAATAAAAAATACAATAGGAGAGAGAGTTATGGAAAATTATCAATTAAAGGCTATTGAAAACGGTGATACTGCCGTTATTATGAAAACTTCTATGGGAGATATTAAGATTAAGCTTTTCCCGAAGGAAGCACCGAAAACGGTTGAAAACTTTTTGACCCACGCTAAAAACGGTTATTATAACGGACTTATTTTTCATAGAGTTATTAAGGATTTTATGATACAGGGTGGCGACCCAACCGGCACCGGTATGGGCGGAGAGTCTATCTGGGGTGAAAGATTTGAAGATGAGTTTGACCCCGCTCTTCATAACTTAAGAGGAGCTCTTTCTATGGCAAATGCAGGCCCTAATACAAACGGAAGTCAGTTCTTTATTGTTCAGGCAAAAACACTCCCTCCAACAATGGCGGACCAAATGAAAGCAATGCCAGAGACTTTTCCTGAGGCTACGATTGAAGCTTATGAAAAATTAGGCGGTACTCCTTGGCTTGATTTCAGACACACTGTTTTCGGTCAGGTTATGGAAGGTATGGAAATAGTAGATGCAATAGCATCTGTTGAAGTAGGTCCAGCTGATAAGCCCTTAACACCTGTTACAATAAATTCGATAGAAATACTTTAAGAATAAAAACACTCCTGATGCTCAAAATAAAGCAAAGGGAGTGTTTTTATGAATATAAGTAATAAGGAATACGGAATACTTGCAAAAAAGCTTTCGCCTCCAAGCCCTAAGCTTAAAGATTTTATCTGGGCTTATTTGGTAGGCGGTTTTATTTGTGTTATAGGTCAGCTTTTTATGGAGCTGTATGGCAGCTTAGGACTAACCGAAAAACAGGTTAAAATGTTAGTCCCTGTAACACTTATATTTATTGCTGCAGTGCTTACGGGACTTAAGCTTTTTGATAAGATAGCAAAGCATGCGGGAGCGGGTACTTTAGTGCCGATAACAGGCTTTGCAAACGCCGTTGTTTCCCCCGCAATAGAATTTAAAAGCGAGGGTTTTGTTTTAGGTCTTGGAGCTAATATGTTCAAAATAGCAGGTCCTGTTATTGTCTACGGCACGGTAGCGAGTGTAATTTACGGAATTATTTATTGGATAACCACATTGTTCTAACGAAAAAGGCTTGACCAATTGGTCAAGCCTTTCGCTTACTCTAATTCTTTTCCACAATATTTACAATGAGTAACGCCGTGTTCTAATCTTCCTAAACTTCTGTTACAATGTGGGCATTTCCACCATTTTATGTATAACACAAACCAAACAATTAATAACGGAATTATTACCGACAAAGCGATTTCCTTTGAAAAAACACTACCCAAAATGGATACTAATAAAAATAAAACAATTAATGAGGCGAATAAAATTCTCTTTTTTTGATGTATATTCATAGCACCAACAACCTTTCAAATAGCATTATATCACATCTCCAATTTAATGTAAATATTTTTCAAAAACTAATGGGTCCTACTTGACCACAAGCAGAGGGTTTTGTTTTAGGTCTTGGAGCTAATATGTTCAAAATTGCAGGACCTGTAATCGTTTACGGAGTTTTAGCTTCAGCAATTTATGTGTTATTTGTATCACACTTATTATTGCAATTCAAGTTTTAAATAAAAAATATGGAATTTTAATGCAAACTTTGGTAAAATGGGTTTGGGTGGCGATATTTTGAAAACGGCAAACGATTATTATAAAGAAAAGTTTGGGGATAAGGTTTATAAGCTTTCCATCGATGCAGGATTCACCTGTCCTAACAGAGATGGAACTTTAGGAACGAAGGGCTGCATTTTTTGTTCAGGTGGAAGCGGTGCGTTTGCCGAAAAGGGAAGTAATATTGCTGAACAGTTAGAAAGGGCAAAACTAAGGGTTGAAAACAAGATAAAAAGCGGAAAATATATAGCATATCTTCAGTCATTTACTAACACTTATGCACCTATTGAGACCTTGAAAAAGGTATATTATGAGGCTATTGCCCCTGATTATATAGTTGGTATTTCAATAGGAACAAGGCCCGACTGTCTGCAAAACGAAGTGATTGAACTTTTAAAGGAAATCAATGAGATAAAGCCTGTTTCTATTGAATTAGGACTTCAAACTTCAAATGATGCCACCGCCGATTATATCAACAGAGGTTATAAAACCGAAGTTTATATTGATGCTGTCAAAAG
>JAZSEU010000017.1:0-3369 GCA_045531855.1 Acutalibacteraceae bacterium | reverse complement strand
ATATTCCCTTGGTTTATTCTCGGATTTCTTGCAATGTCTATTGTAGCAAGCGTGTTCCCAATTCCTGCCGCTGTTGTATCCGGCACCAAGAGTGCAAGCAAATTCCTTATGGTATGTGCATTGGCAGCCATCGGTTTGAACACATCCTTCTCAAGCATGAAGAAAGCCGGTATCCGTCCGATGATCCACGGTTTTATCATCTCGGCGTTGGTCGTTGTCGTTGCGTTGTTGGTAGAAATGGCAATGGGAATCGTATAAAGAGAAATAACACTATAAGAGAGCAATGAATAAATTATCCGATGCGAGTTACACGGTATTATATACTACAATTTATCGAATTGTTTTGTGACGACATCTAAATCGGTGCAACTTGCGAAAAAAATATCCTCGGCAACTTTCCCGAGGATATTTTTTTACCTCTTCACTCTTCACTAATTTCGGCAAGGGAATTTTTTTGGAAGTAATAAGTAATAGTGAATAGTGAAGAAGTGTTTGGCAAGGCGGATTTTGTCGCAAAGCTTCAAATTTCCTTAAAAGAATATTCTGAAAGCGAGTATTGGATTGAGTTGCTATTGGAAAGTGGTTATTATAGTGATAAAACTCTTCTTGAAAACTGCACCGAGGTTAAACGCGTTTTGATTTCTTCCATCAACACCGCTAAACAAAACAGTAAAAAATATAAAATGCTCATACCGATTAAAGTCTGAGCATTTTACATTATTTTGTTTTTCGGGGATATGGCTTTTTTTCTTCTGTTAATCCCGCAAGATAATCCATACTTGTATTAAGTGCTACTGCAATTCGTTTGCATTGTTCAAAGGTATAATATCTTTTTCCATTTTCAATTTTAGAATAATCACTTTGGTCAATTCCTGTTAGTATTTGCATTTGAACCTGTGTCATATGTTTGCTTTTTCTTAATTCTTTCAATCTGTTCATAAAAATCACCCATAATAATTATGGCATATTGACCTATTGACAAGATTAAAATGCATAATGATTTCATATTATACCAAATCAAATACATCTTTTTCGGTAGCACGACCAAAATGCAGTCGACTTTGTCGGCTGCTATTTTTTTGGGATTTCATTTAATTGCTTTCTTAAAGTAATTATGCTATAATTACCCTGGAGGGTGATTTAATGAAAAAACTCAGCCTTTTATTTGTGATTTTAGGTATTTCGTTATCCGATGTTATGTGTTTTGTTGTGGCATATAATTATCGAGAATTGCTGTGCGGTATTGAACACAGGGGATTTAGTGCTCTTGCCGAAATTGCCTTTTTAATCGCAATTCCTTTTGTTATTGCAATAACTTCGTGTTTTATTTTAGCATTTGTATTCTATAGAAAAGCAAAAATCGGCTCCTCAAGGGTTACCACCGATGTTCTTTTAAAGGAACATATTGAATTGGCTTCAAATGAAACAGGCAATGCAAAACCTAAGAAAAAATTTAAAGCATGGAAAATTGTGCTTTTAGCACTAGGCTCTCCGCTGTGGGTTTGCTTATTACTTGCAGTATTTGCCGTTGTTGTTACCCTCTATCTTTTGTTATGGACGGTAATAATTTCTCTTTGGGCTTTATTTGCTTCAATTATAGCTTGTGGCTTTGGTATTTTGGTTTCGGGTGCTGTATTCGGGTTAGGTAATAACGGATATACAGGAATAGCTATGATTGGCGGGGCATTAGTTTGCATAGGGCTTTCAATTTTTCTTTTCTTTGGTTGCAAGGCGGTAACCAAAGGCACCGTATTATTAACTAAGAAAATATTTCAAGCTTTGAAAAGGGGGAAGCAAGATGAGCAAGAATAAAAAATGGCTTATTACTGCAACCTTTTTAATATTAGTTGGATGTGTTATTTTTGCTGCTGTTATGATGAGACTCGATTGGGATTTTTCAAAACTTAGCACTTCAAAATATATAACCAAAACATACGATATAGTCGAAGATTTCAACGATATATCAATAAAAGCCGATACTGCCGATATTACATTCAGTTTAGCTGAGGACGGCAAATGTAAAGTAGTTTGCTATGATAATGAAAAGATAAATTATTCGGTTAAAGCGTTAGATGGTAAACTTACTGTTGAAGCTATTGATAATAAAAAATGGTTTGATAATATAGGCATAAATTTTGAGAATGCAAAAATAACCGTTTATCTTCCTAGAAAAGAGCTAGGAAATATTTTTGTTAGGAATAGTACAGGGGATATAAAGCTTTATGATTTAACTTTAAATTCTGCCGAGCTTTCGGTTTCAACAGGAAAAATCTCAGCTAATGATATAACCTGTGCGGGCAATTTTAAAGCAAAGGTTAGCACAGGCGAAACAGTTTTATCAAACATCAAATGCAAAAATTTAATATCAAGCGGAAATACGGGTGATATAACCCTTAAAAATGTTATTGCCTCAGAAGAGTTTTCTATAGAAAGAAGCACAGGCGATATCAAATTTAAAAATTGCGATGCTAATGGGATTTTCATTAAAACCGATACGGGAGATATTGATGGCAGTTTGCTTTCAAGCAAGGTGTTTGTAACCAAGACAGATACGGGTAGCGTTAATGTTCCTAAAACCTCCACCGGCGGAAAATGTGAAGTTATAACAGATACGGGAGATATCAATATAAAAGTAAAACAGGAATTCTAATAAAAACTTAAATCCCAAGCCGAAAGGCTTGGGATTTTGTTAGTGGTGATGATGTCCGTGATGGTGGTGGCTGTGGTGAGGTTCTTGATGGCAATGCTCTTCACCGCAGTTTTCATTTTCGTTTTCAAGCTCTAAGGTTGCGTGGGATATGCCGTGTTCCGAAAGCTCACTTCTTACCTTTTTCTTAATTTCTTCGCCGTTTTGGTTTGTTACGATATGCATTGTTGCAAAAATGCGGAAACCGTCAATACTCCATATATGAATATGATGAACACCGAGCACTCCCTCAATGCCTGAAATATGCTCTTCCAATTCCTCAACGCTTATATTATCGGGTACCTTTTCAAAGAAAAGGCCGATAATCTCTTTCATATTTCGAATGGCGTTTATGAGAATGAATATTGCAACGGCAATCGACATTATCGGGTCAATAGCCTTGAAATCGGTAAACTTCATAACTAATGCACCAATTAAAACAACGAGCCAGCCGAGAACATCCTCAAGCATATGAAGATTAACTGCCTTTTGGTTGAGAGAATGACCGTCTCTTGTGAAGAAAGCGGCAGAAAGATTAACGATAACTCCGATAACTGCAAAAATCAGCATACCGTTATAGTTGATTTCGGTAGGGTTAATGAGTCTCAAAACGGCATTATAAATAACGGCGGCTGAGCCGAAAAGCAGAATAGAGGTTGTTATAAGGCTTCCTATAACTGAAT
>JAZSEU010000070.1:0-6396 GCA_045531855.1 Acutalibacteraceae bacterium | reverse complement strand
GAACGTCGTGAGACAGTTCGGTCCCTATCTGTCGTGGGCGTAGGAAATTTGAGAGGAGCTGTCCCTAGTACGAGAGGACCGGGATGGACGCACCTCTGGTGCACCAGTTGTTCTGCCAAGGGCATAGCTGGGCAGCTAAGTGCGGATTGGATAAACGCTGAAAGCATCTAAGCGTGAAGCCAACCTCAAGATTAGATTTCCCATAGCATAAGCTAGTAAGGTCCCCGGAAGACTACCGGGTTGATAGGCTGCAGGTGTAAGCGTAGTGATACGTGTGCTAGGCAGTACTAATAGACCGAGGGCTTGACCTATTTTTTCGTGTCCTCAACTTCCATACTTGTTCAGTTTTCAGGGTGTGAGCAATAAGTAATTTAAGCAACTCTTGCGAGTTGCTTTTTTATTTCCATTTTATTGGTTAAAACTCTATTTTTTGCTTGACAAATAGAGGGTGTTATGATAGAATGGTTAAGCCGCATATTGTGGGCTTTTTAAGTTGTGCCTAAATTTTGGGTGCACGCCTTCTGTAGCGAGACTGGAAAAAGAAGCAGGTGTAAAAAAATGTACGCAATTATCGAAACAGGCGGAAAGCAGTACCGTGTTCAGAACGGAGACGTTATTTACGTTGAGAAGCTTGATGCTCAGGTAGACGAAGAGGTTACCTTCGACAAGGTTGTTGCTGTAAACAACAGAACTTTAAAGGTTGGCAAGCCTTACGTTAAAGATGCTTTCGTTAAGGGCACCGTTCTTAAGAACGGCAAGGGTAAGAAAATCACTGTATTTACTTACAAGCCTAAGAAGGGCAGCGCACGTAAAATGGGCCACAGACAGCCGTACACTAAAGTACAGATTAACGAAATCGGTTAATTGTTATGACGAGTGTAAAATTTTTTGCTGATGAAAAGAAAATTTACGGCTTTGAAATCAGCGGTCATTGTTCTGTTGACGATGACGATGAGACCGGTAAAATAGTATGTGCAGCAGTTTCAAGTGCGGCGTATATGGCAGCAAACACTATTTCCGAGATTATCGGAGATGAAGAAGAGGTTACGGTTGATGATGCAGTTATGCGTTTTACCGTTAGTGAGCCATCTGATGCTACTATTAAGGTGCTAAAGGGCTTAAAGCTTCATTTAATAGAGTTATCCGGTCAGTACAGTAATAACATTAGAATTATCGGAGGTGCGAATTATGTTAAAGATTAACATTCAGTTATTTGCTCATAAAAAGGGTGTTGGTTCTACTAAGAACGGCCGAGACAGTGAGTCTAAGCGTCTTGGTGTTAAGAGAGCTGACGGTCAGTTCGTTCTCGCAGGCAACATTCTCGTTCGCCAGAGAGGAACTCATATCCACGCAGGTAATAATGTTGGCCGTGGTTCAGACGATACTTTATTTGCTCTTATTGACGGTAAGGTTAAGTTTGAGCGTCTCGGAAGAGACCGCAAGCAGGTTAGTATTTACGCTGTTGAGCAGTAAGAAATTCAGGTGCGGGTGCGAACAGCTCCCGCACTTATTTTTTAGGGAGGATTTTTTATGAAACTCTGTCATGTTTGCAATTTTGAATGTAATGATGATGCAGAACTTTGTCCTATTTGCGGTGCCGATTTAACGGTTGAAGGGGATAAAGATGAAAATGAGGAGATTTTATTAAAAGAGCCTGTTTTGTTAGCATCCTTGGAGGATGTTGTATCAGCAGAAATTTTAGAGGATATACTAACAACAAATAAAATTCCATATTCAACAAGCGAGAGCGAAGAAAACGCTATGCGAGTTGTGTTTGGAGGCGGATTTTCTGCGGTTGAGATTTATGTTGATAGCAGTGATTTTGAAACTGCTGAAAAGTTATATAATGAGTTTTTGGAAAATGAGCCACAATTTGAGGGTGAATTTTTCTTTGAAGATGAGGAAGAAATATAAATGTTTGTTGATATAGCAAAAATACATTTAAAGGCAGGAAAAGGCGGCGACGGTGCGGTTTCTTTCCATAGGGAAAAATATGTTGCCGCAGGCGGACCTGACGGCGGAGACGGCGGCAGAGGCGGAAATATTGTTTTCAAGGCTGATAGCAATCTTTCAACCCTTGCCGATTTCCGTTATAAACGCAAGTATGCAGCTGAAGCCGGTCAGAATGGCGGTGCCTCACGATGCACAGGAAAAAGTGCTCAGGACCTTGTGATTTCTGTTCCTGTTGGAACACTTGTAAAAGATGCCGAAACGGGCAGAATAATAGCGGATATTTCAGATGACGAGCCTGTTGTTATTGCAAAAGGTGGTAACGGCGGTTGGGGAAATCAGCATTTTGCAACTGCTACAAGGCAGGTGCCCCGATTTGCCAAAAGCGGAAACCCCGGCGAAGAGCTTGATGTTACGCTTGAGCTTAAGCTTTTGGCTGATGTTGGCCTTATTGGTTTCCCGAATGTTGGAAAATCAACCTTGGTTTCGGTTGTTAGCGAGGCAAAGCCGAAAATCGCAAACTATCACTTCACAACCCTTACACCCGTTTTAGGAGTTGTCAGAATGGGAGAGGGCTCATCCTTTGTTATGGCTGATATCCCAGGTCTTATTGAGGGTGCAGGCGAGGGTGTTGGTTTGGGCCACGAGTTTTTAAGACACGTTGAGCGTTGCCGAATGCTTGTTCATATAATCGATATTTCGGGCAGCGAGGGCAGAGACCCGATAGAAGATTTTGATAAAATAAACCACGAGCTTGAGGTTTTCAGCCCCGAGCTTAGCGAGAGACCTCAAATAGTAGTTGGTAATAAATGCGACCTTACAAGTGAAGAAGAGGTTGAAAGAATTACTGCATATTTCGAGGAAAAAGGATATAAATTCTTTCCTGTTATGGCGGCTATCGCTGAGGGTACAGATGAGCTTATAAACTATGTTGCAGCTACTCTTCAGAAGCTTCCGCCTATTAAAAAATATGAGGCAGAGCCGAAGCCCGTAGAGGACTTGACTGTTGCTAAAAAACGAGATTTCACTATCCGTGTTTGCGATGGAGTTTACTTTGTTGAAAACTGCGAATGGATACTTGATGTTATGAACCGAGTTGACCCCGATGATTATGAATCTCTTCAGTATTTTGAGAGGGTATTAAGACAAAGCGGCATCATTGAAGCTCTTGAGGACAAGGGAATTGCCGAGGGTGATACTGTTAGTGTTTATGATGTTGAATTTGATTTCGTTCCGTAAGAGGTGGGCTTATGAATAATCCTAATTTATTAAGTCCTTCGGTTCTATGCTTTGTGGGTGATGCGGTTTACGGACTTTTGGTAAGAGAAAAGCTTGCTGAAATCAACCGTCCGTCAGGCGAGCTTCACAAACTTTCGGTAAGACTTGTTAATGCCGTTTCTCAGGCAAAAGCTTATTCTCTTATCGAGCCTATGTTAACCGAAAAGGAAATCGGAATTTTCAAAAGAGGCAGAAATTTTCATACCTCTTCAACCCCCAAAAGTGCAACAAGCGGTGAATATCATACCGCAACGGGACTTGAATGTCTTTTCGGGTTTCTTCATTTGAAAGGGGAGACTGAAAGAATAAAAGAAATATTCAATAGAATTTGGGAGGAAAACCAAAATGAAGCTTAATTATAAGCGTACTCTACTTATCGGTTTCGCATTTTTATCTATTAGTGCGTTCTGGCAAATGTATGACAACCTGATTCCCCTGATTTTAACGAAAACCTTTAGTATGAATGAGACCGTTTCGGGTATTATCATGGCGGCTGATAATATTTTAGCCCTCTTCCTTTTGCCCTTGTTTGGCGGCATTTCAGACCGTTGCAACGCAAAGATGGGAAAAAGAAAGCCTTTTATTCTCTTTGGAACAGTTTTAGCGGTTGCACTTATGACTCTACTTCCCATACTTGATAACAGCTATTTTGCAGCACCCGCCTCCTGGAAGGCACTTTCCTTTATTGGAATTTTAGGTCTGCTTTTAATTTCTATGGGAACATACAGAAGTCCTGCTGTAGCACTTATGCCTGATGTTACTCCCAAGCCGCTTCGTAGCAAGGGTAACGCAATCATAAATCTTATGGGTGCAGTTGGCGGAATACTTTATCTTATTGCTAACACAATTCTTTATTCAAAGAGCAGAACTGAGGGACTCGAGCATATCAACTATCAGCCGATTTTTGCGATAGTTAGCGGTATTATGTTGATAGCCTTGTTTATTCTTATTTTCTTTGTTAATGAGCCAAAGCTCAGAGCAGAGCAGGCGGAATATGAAAAGGCTCATCCTGAGCAAGACCTTGCAACAGAAATTACAGATAATAAAAAGAGAATGCCCAAGGCTGTTAAAAAGAGCCTTATATTCCTCTTGTTATCGGTTGCTTTCTGGTATATCGGATACAATGCAATTACAACCTGGTTCACAGTTTATGCTACAACCATGTGGGGAATGGCACCGGGCGGTGCAAGTCTTTGCCTCACTATCGCTATGGCGGGTGCTATCGTAAGCTATATCCCCGTTGGAAATATAGCAAGCAAGGTTGGAAGAAGCTTAACTATTAAGGTTGGAGCTGCACTTTTAGCACTTTGCTTTTTTGCGGCATTTATATATACCGTGCTTTTCGATTCGTTCCACTGGGCTCTTTATATTCTTTTTGTTTTGGTTGGTATTGCCTGGGCTGCTATCAATGTTAACAGTTTGCCGATGGTTGTTGAGATGTGCTCAGGAGCAGAGGTTGGTAAATTCACAGGATTTTATTATACCTTCTCAATGGCAGCTCAGACTGTAACCCCTGTTGTTGCAGGTTATCTTTTAAGTAATGTTAGCTATAAGGCTTTGTTCCCCTATGCTGCAATATTTGTTGCATTCTCGTTTATAACAATGTGCTTCGTTAAGCACGGTGATTCAAAGCCCGAAGCTAAAGGCTCGTTGCTTGAAAATTTTGATGTAGAGGATTAGTATGGTATATATCCTATTGATATTTATTTGTATCTTTTTGTTTTTGATTTTTCCAAGTGTTAGAAGACACAAGGATAGACAAAATCTCAAAGGTAAATTCATAGCCCATAGAGGACTTCATGGTTTAGAAGAAAATATCCCTGAAAACTCAATGTCTTCCTTTTTAGAGGCGGCGGCAAGGGGATATCTTATAGAAACCGATATAAGACTTACTAAAGATGGTGAGGTTGTTATATTTCACGATAACAACCTCAAAAGAATGTGCGGCGAAGATATTGCGGTTAATGAGCTCACTCTTTCAGAGCTTAAGGAATATCGCCTTAATGGCACCAACGAAGTAATACCGACCTTAAAGGAGCTTTTAAAAGCAGTTGACGGTAGAGTACCTCTTTTAATTGAGTTTAAATGTGATGGTAGGGACTGCAATGAGCTTTGCGAAAGGACAAACAGTATCCTGTCAAAATATGAGGGCGAATATTATGTTCAGTCCTTTTATCCGGGGGTGCCTTATTGGTATAACCGCCATAACAAGAAAATTCTTCGAGGACAGCTTGCTATGGTTTATGAGGGAAAGAGTGTTTTAAAACACCTGTTAACTCCCTTTATATTCAATTTCCTATCCCGTCCTGATTTTGTTTCTTATGATGAAAGAAATGCAAACAGGTTTATGTTTGTGCTCGAAAAAATTCTCGGAGCATATCCTATTGGTTGGACTTTTGAAACTCAAGAGGCGTTGGACAAGGATAGGCGTAAATTCAAAACCTATATTTTTGAGAATTTTATACCAAAGTGAGAAAAACATTGCGAGAAAATAAGATATGTGATAAAATATAGTATATTATTTCTAAGGAGTTAAATTATGGGAGAGAAAAGAAGTAGTTTTACCGGTAAAATCGGTTTTGTTCTGGCGGCGGCAGGCTCTGCTGTTGGACTTGGTAATATATGGAGATTTCCCTATCTTGCTGCGAAGTATGGCGGAGGAATTTTCTTGCTTGTTTATATAGCTTTGGCTGTAACCTTTGGCTTTGCACTTATGTGTGCCGAAATAGCTATTGGTAGAAAAACAGGTCTTAGTGCTATCGGTGCTTTCAAAAAGCTCGATAAGAGATTTAGTTTTGTTGGTGTTTTGGCAGCTATTATCCCCGCCATTATATTGCCTTATTATTCGGTAATAGGCGGTTGGGTTACAAAGTATTTATTTGCTTTTGCAACGGGTGGAATGAAAGCCGCTGCAGCGGACGGATATTTTGGAAATTTCATTTCAAAACCCTTTGAGCCTGTTGGTTGGTTCCTTATATTTATGGGACTTACTGCCTTGGTTGTTCTTTTCGGTGTTGAAAAGGGCATTGAAAAGGTTAGTAAGTTTATGATGCCTATTCTCGCTTTGATTACTGTTTTCATTGCGATTTACGGTTTATTTATGCCTGGAGCTATAGATGGTTTAATCTATTACATAACCCCCGATTTTTCTAAATTCTCGGCAACAAC
>JAZSEU010000064.1:0-39475 GCA_045531855.1 Acutalibacteraceae bacterium | reverse complement strand
CAAACTCCAACGGCATCCATCGTGCAGCCCGTTTCCAAAGCGGAGATTGCCTCGCTAACTCCATCAAGTGCTCTTTCGGCACAGGCTCTCTGCCTCTCGCCTATAAGCACCGCACTATCGGCACTAAGCTCTGCCGTTCCCGAAATTTCTATAATTGCCTCTTTGAGTTCATCATAGCCTTTTCCCTGTTTTGCAGAAATTTCAACCACTCGCATTCCTTCGAATGCCTTGTTATCAATAACACTTTCAAGGTCGGTTTTATTTATGATAACAATGGTATTTTTATTCTTTACAACCTCTAAAAGCTCTGTATCCTCATTATCAAGCGGTAGAGTTGAATCAAAAACCGCAAGAACCAACTGCGAGGTTTCAATTCTTTCCTTTGCAAGTCGAACACCTATGCTTTCAACCGTATCCTCAGTTTCGTGGATACCTGCAGTATCGGCAAGGCGGAGTGTTATATCACCTATTGCTACGGTCTCCTCAATTATATCTCTTGTTGTTCCCGCAACACTTGTTACAATCGAGCGTTCCTCGCCCGAAAGCATATTCATCAATGTGCTTTTTCCAACATTTGGCTTACCAACAATAGCAGTTCTTATACCCTCTCTCAAAATCTTGCCCGCATCATAATCCTTAAGCATTTTCCGGAGGGTTTTTTCGGCATTCTTAAGCATTTTCAAGAAATTCTCGGGATTTAAGCCCTCTATATCCTCATCGGGATAATCAGAAAAGGCGGCAACAGAGGCATCAGCGGCAACTAAATCAGCTTCGATTTCTGCTATTTTTTCGGCAACCTTGCCGCTATGAGCCGTTCTTGAAAGCCTTAATTCAGCCTCACTTCGAGCCGATATAAGCCCCATAACACTTTCGGCTTTTGTAAGGTCTAACTTGCCGTTCAAAAATGCCCTTTTTGTAAACTCGCCCGCCTCGGCCAAAACTGCTCCTCGGCTTAAAATCAAGCGGAGAATACTTCTGAGCATAACCGAGCCGCCATGAACAGATATTTCAACAACATCCTCACCCGTATAACTATGGGGTGCCTTAAAAACGAGGGCAACGGCATCATCAAGTCGTTTTTCTTCATCCTTTATCTCACCGTATGCGGCAGTATAGCCCTTTAATTCTTTAAGGCTTTTGCCCGAAACCGAATAAAAAACACTATCCGCAATTTCTATTGCTTTTTCGCCCGAAATTCTTATAACTCCGAGTGCTCCCTCGCCTGAGGCAGAGGCTATTGCGGCAATAGTTTTTGAAGCCATTTATATCCCTCCCTTTCTTTAAAGGAATTTTATCATAATTTCATTTAAATATCAATAAAAAAAGCACATAACTCAAGGTTATGTGCTTAAAGTGTTGGCATCTACTTATTTTCCCAGGCAGCTGCCCGCCAAGTATCTTCAGCGCAAGTGAGCTTAACTTCCGTGTTCGGTATGGGAACGGGTGGACCCTCACCGCAATCAACACCAACTGCGTGTCGCCTCAAGCGACTTTGCTATATTACCACATAGGCAACACTTTGTCAAGCATTTTTTAAAAAAAAATTATTTTTATTTTTTCATAGACTTTTTTCTTCGGTAAATTTGTTTAAAAAGTATATATTATATATATTATTTTGTTAATATAATAACAATTTTTAAATAAGATATTTACAAATTAAAAAAAAGGTGGTAATATAGTACTCGTATGAGGCTGTCCATATTTTTATGCTCAGAGCTCACGAAAAAATATTTAGGAGGAATTTTCAATGGCCAGAAAATTCAAAACGATGGATGGTAACAACGCTGCGGCTCATGTTTCCTATGCGTTTACCGAAGTAGCCGGAATTTACCCGATTACACCATCAAGCCCTATGGCAGACTATGTTGACCAGTGGTCCGCTCAGGGTCTTAAAAACATTTTCGGCACAACCGTTAAGGTTGCCGAGATGCAGTCCGAAGCAGGTGCTGCAGGTACTGTTCACGGCTCACTCAATGCCGGTGCTCTTACCACTACTTACACCGCTTCTCAGGGACTTTTACTTATGATTCCGAACATGTATAAAATCGCCGGTGAGCTTCTCCCCTGCGTATTCCATGTATCGGCACGTTGCGTAGCTTCTCACGCACTTAACATTTTCGGCGACCATTCGGACGTTTATGCTTGCCGTCAGACAGGCTTTGCAATGCTCGCTGAAACCAACACTCAGGAAGTTATGGACCTCGGTGCTGTTGCTCATCTTGCAACCATCAAATCACGTGTTCCTTTCCTCAACTTCTTCGATGGTTTCCGTACTTCTCACGAAATCCAGAAGATTCAGGTTTGGGATTTTGATGACCTTAAAGAGATGTGCGATATAGATGCAGTTGATGCATTCCGCAAGCGTGCTCTTAACCCCGAGCATCCTGTAATGCGTGGTTCTCACGAAAACGGAGATATCTTCTTCCAGCACCGTGAGGCTTGCAATAAGTATTATGATGCAGTTCCCGCTATTGTTGAGGAATATATGGACAAGGTTAATGCTAAGCTTGGTACCGATTATAAGCTCTTCAACTACTATGGTGCACCCGATGCTGAGCGTATCATCATCGCTATGGGTTCTGTTTGCGATGTTATTGAAGAGGTTATCGATTACTTAGTAGCTGCAGGAGAAAAGGTTGGTCTTGTTAAGGTTAGACTTTACCGTCCTTTCTCTGCTGAAAAGCTTATTGAGGCTATTCCTCAGACTGTTAAGAAGATTGCTGTTCTTGACAGAACTAAGGAGCCCGGCTCTTTAGGTGAGCCCCTTTACCTCGATGTTGTTACTGCTCTTGCTTCTAAGGGTAGAAGCATCGATAAGGTTATCGGCGGCCGTTACGGTCTCGGTTCAAAGGATACTCCTCCTTCAAGCATTTTTGCTGTATATAAAGAACTCGCTAAGGCTGAACCCAAGGCTCAGTTCACAATGGGTATCACCGATGATATCACCAACCTTTCTCTCGAAGAGGAAGAAGCTCCCAACACCGCAGCAGAAGGCACTATTGAGTGCAAATTCTGGGGTCTTGGCGGAGACGGTACTGTTGGTGCTAACAAAGACTCTATCAAGATTATCGGCGACCATACCGATAAATATGTTCAGGCTTACTTCCAGTATGACTCTAAGAAGACCGGCGGTATCACCATTTCTCACTTGAGATTCGGCGATAAGCCCATCAAGAGCCCCTACTATATAAATAAGGCTGACTTTGTTGCTTGCCATAACCCCTCTTATGTAATCAAGGGTTACAAGATGGTTAACGATGTTAAGCCCGGCGGTGTATTCCTTATCAACTGCCAGTGGACTCCTGAAGAATTAGACCATCATATGCCTGCTGAGGCTAAGCGTTATATCGCTAAGAACAATGTTCAGCTTTATACCGTTAACGCTATTGACTTAGCTGCCGAAATTGGTCTTGGTAAGCGTACTAACACTGTTCTCCAGTCTGCTTTCTTCTCACTTTCTAAGGTTCTTCCTGAGGAAGAGGCTATCGGCTATATGAAAGAAAAAGCTCAGAAGTTTATGAAGAAGGGTAAAGAAATCGTTGAGATGAACGAGAAGGCTATTGATGCCGGTGCAACCGCTTATGTTAAGATTGATGTTCCGAGCTCCTGGGCAGATGCAACCGATAATAATGTTGCTGAGAAGTCCGAGGGTGCTGCTAAACTCGTTAAGATGGTTGACGGTATTATGAAGCCTGTTGGTCTTATGGACGGTGATTCTCTGCCCGTTTCTGCATTTATCGACCACGCTGACGGTACATTTGAGCACGGTGCTTCTGCTCACGAGAAACGCGGCGTTGCCGTTATGGTTCCTGAGTGGAACAATGAAACCTGTATCGGTTGTAACAAGTGTGCATTCGTTTGTCCTCATGCTACTATCCGTCCCTATGCTTTATCCGCTGAAGAAAAAGCTGCTGCTCCTGCAAACATTAAGATTGCAGAGAAAGAAAAGCTCGTTACCAATAAGGGTTACTCTTATGTTATGACTGTATCTCCGCTTGACTGTATGGGATGCGGCGTATGTATCGGTCAGTGCCCGACCAACTCTCTCAAGATGGTTCCTCAGGAATCTCAGCTTGAAGAGCAGAAGGTATTTGATTACTGTGTTGCTAATGTTACCGAGAAAGAGGGCATTGCAACTGATGCTAACGTTATTTCTTCTCAGTTCAAGAAACCTCTTCTTGAGTTCTCAGGTTCTTGCGCTGGCTGTGCTGAAACTGCTTACGCTCGCTTGGTTACTCAGTTGTTTGGTGACAGAATGTATATCTCCAACGCAACAGGTTGTTCTTCTATCTGGGGCGGCCCTGCTGCAACATCACCCTATACTGTAAATGCTGAGGGTCAGGGACCTGCTTGGGCTAACTCTCTCTTTGAGGACAATGCTGAGCACGGTTACGGTATGTACTTAGGTCAGAAAGCTATCAGAGACCGCCTTATCGCTAAGGTTCAGTTAATCGCCGAGTCTGATAAGTGCTCTGCTGAGGCTAAGGCTGCTGCTGAGGAATACCTCGCAACCCTTAACGATGGTACAAAGAACACCAAGGCTTCTAAAGCTCTTGTTGCTGCTCTTAAGGCTCAGAACGCTACTTGCGAGCTCTGCGAAGATGTTATCGCTAACGGCGAGTACCTCAATAAGAAGTCCGTTTGGATTTTCGGCGGAGACGGTTGGGCTTACGATATCGGCTTCGGCGGTGTTGACCACGTTCTCGCTACCGGCGACAATGTAAACATTATGGTATTCGATACCGAGGTTTACTCTAACACAGGCGGTCAGGCTTCTAAGGCTTCTAACATTGGACAGGTTGCTCAGTTTGCTGCTGCAGGTAAAGCAATCAACAAGAAGAGCCTTGCTGAAATCGCTATGTCTTACGGTTATGTATATGTAGCTCAGATTGCTATGGGTGCTGATATGAACCAGACCCTTAAAGCTATCAAAGAGGCTGAGGCTTATGACGGTCCTTCAATCGTTATCTGCTATGCTCCTTGCGAGATGCATTCTATTAAGGGCGGTATGGTTAACTGCCAGAACGAAATGAAGAAGGCTGTAGCCGCTGGTTATTGGGATATGTTCCGTTATAACCCTGCTCTTAAAGCAGAAGGCAAGAACCCCTTCAGTCTTGACAGCAAGCCCGCTACTGCAGATTATAAAGAGTTTATCCTTAACGAAGCTCGTTATTCTTCTCTCACCCGCTCCTTCCCCGAGCGTGCTGAAGAGCTCTTCGACCAGGCAGCTGAAGCTGCTAAGGCTCGCCGTGCTCACCTTGAGAAGCTTGTTGAGCTTTACGGTAAACAGTAATACTCTAAAAGGTGTGTTCTTCGGAACACACCTTTTTTTAATTTTTTACTTGCAAAGATATAAAAAATGTGGTATTATTTCCTTGGTTTAAGGGAGTAGCCGGCGGTTTCGCTGCAATTTGCGTCAATACGGTTTTTAAAAACCCGCTTTTGCATTAAACGGCAAGACTTTTACCGTGTTTTCCCCACGGTGAAAGTCTTTTTTTATTCCTTAAAAATTAAAGAAAGGTTGTTAAAAAATGGATTTTATTGAGTTTCTCTATGAAAACGTTGTCAACAATTTCTCATGGCAAATGCTCGTTATGTGGGCAATTGGCGGAATCCTCATTTTTCTTGCTATCAAGAAGGATATGGAGCCCACCCTTCTCTTACCAATAGGTTTTGGTGCAATTTTAGTTAACCTCCCAGGCGTTATGCAGTTAGTTGTTGATGAGGCAGGTAAGCCTATTCTCGATGCCTTCGGCAACGAGCAATACAGTGCAGGCCCGCTCACAACACTTTTCGAGGCAGGTATTGCGAATGAGCTGTTCCCCCTCATTCTCTTCATCGGTATCGGTGCTATGATTGACTTCGGCCCTCTGCTTTCCAACCCCAAGCTTATGATTTTCGGTGCCGCTGCTCAGTTCGGTATCTTCTTCACCTTCTGCATGGCATCTATGTTCTTCGATATAAAGGATGCAGCTTCTATCGGTATTATTGGTGCGGCGGACGGTCCTACCTCTATCGTTGTTGCTCAGAAGCTTAATTCTCAGTATGTTGGAGCTATAATGGTTGCGGCTTATTCCTATATGGCATTAGTTCCCATTATCCAGCCCCCTGTTATCAAGCTTTTAACCTCTAAGAAGGAACGCCTTATCCGTATGCCCTATACCGCTAAGAGCGTTTCTAAGATGACAAAGATTTTATTCCCGATTATCATTACCGCTATTGCAGGCCTCGTTGCTCCCGAATCGGTATACCTCGTAGGCTTCTTAATGTTCGGTAACCTTATCCGTGAATGCGGAGTTTTAAATTCCCTTTCGGATACAGCTCAAAATGTTCTTGCAAACCTTATCACCATTTTCCTTGGTATAACAATCGCTTCCAAGATGTTCTATGCTCAGTTCTTAAAGCCCGAAACCCTTATGATTTTAGGACTTGGACTTATCGCATTCATCTTTGATACCGCAGGCGGTGTTATCTTTGCAAAGATTCTTAATATATTCCTTCCCAAAGACAAGAAAATCAATCCTATGATTGGTGCTGCAGGAATTTCCGCATTCCCGATGTCCGGCAGAATTGTTCATAAGATGGGACTCAAAGAAGATCCTCAGAACTTCTTGCTTATGCATTCTATGGGCGTAAATGTTTCGGGCCAGATAGCTTCGGTTATTGCCGGCGGCTTAATTCTTAAATTCTTCGGATAAAGGAGTTTGACTTATGAATTTCGAAAATTTTATTGCTAATCTTCCCTATATGGGAAAGGGTATGATAGGAATACTCATTGTTATGGGTGCTATCATTCTCGTAACCGTTCTTCTTAACAAGATTTTTTCTGCTAAATAAAAAATTAACATATTTTTTGTTTACTAAATTAAGGAAATGATATATAATAAGCTTACGGTCAGTTTTCCGTAAGCTTATTTTTTTATTTATGGTGGTTTTATGGAACTCAATTCAAAAAACATTAAAAAAATAATATTTATCATCTTTTGCGGTGCTATTATTTTTGCCGCTTTCCAGAATTTAGGAAGTGTTATGGGAGCTATTTCTAAGATTTATTCGGTTTTCTCCCCCGTTATTGCGGCTCTTTGTATTGCATTTGTTTTAAATGTTTTGCTAACGGCACTTGAAACTAAAGTTTTTTCCTTTTTAGATAATGCAAAGAAAAAGTTTGTCAAAAAGCTTAAGAGACCTATTTGCTTAGTGCTGACCTATTTAATCGCACTCGGCATTATAAGTCTTTTAATCCTGGTTATCATTCCTGATATTATTGATACTATCACCTACCTTGCTGAAAAGCTTCCCTCTTTTGTTGTAAGTGCGAGGGACTGGGCTGAAAATCTGCTTCAGAAATTCAATCTTGCTCAGGAGGGGCTTCCCGAAATCAAGATTGATTGGTCGGCAGTTGCAAAAACTATAACCGACTGGCTTTCAGGCTATTCAGGAAAAATCGTTGGCGATGCAGTTGGAATTACAACCTCGGTTTTCTCAGGATTTTTTGATACTATTTTCAGTTTTGTTATATCTGTTTATGTTTTAGCTCAAAAGGAAAGAATCGGAAGATTTGTTAAACGCCTCATAAATGCCTTTATTCCCGAAAAAGCAACAAAGGTTATTTATCATATATCTTCCAGAACTCACGAATCCTTTTCCCGTTTTATCGGCGGTCAGCTTGCCGAGTCCTTGATTTTAGGTACTCTCTGCTTTATCGGAATGCTGATTTTTGGCATGCCAAACGCCCTTGTTATTTCGGTGTTTATTTGCGTTACCTCTTTAGTTCCTGTTGTAGGTGCTTTGGTGGGCGTCATTATAGGTTTCTTACTCATTGTAATTTCAAGTCCTGTAAAGGCAGTTTTCTTCGTTTTGTTTATAATTATCCTACAACAGATTGAGGGCAACCTCATTTATCCAAAGGTTGTAGGTAAAGCGGTCGGTCTTCCGGGAATTATCGTTGTAAGTGCGGTTTTAACAGGCGGAAATATAGGCGGAGTTTTAGGTGCACTTCTCGCCGTTCCAACAAGTGCAGTTATATTCATTCTTTTAAAAGAAGCAATAGAAATAAGACAAAAGAAAAAACTCGAGGAGTAATCCTCGAGTTTTTATATTATAATTAGCTCTTTTGGGCTTTTGGTTAAATTCTCACAGCCTTTATCGGTTACTAAAACCATATCCTCTATTCTGACACCGAATTCATTTTCAAGATAAATTCCCGGCTCAACTGTCATTAACATTCCCTTTTTGAGTAGGGTTTCGTCCCTTGTATTACAGGCGGGACTTTCGTGAATGTCAAGCCCCAAGCTATGCCCAAGCCCATGCCCAAAGCAGTTTTCAAAGCCTGCATCATTTATTATATCTCTTGCAATTTTATCTATATCGCAACACTTAACATCAGGCTTTATGGCTTTTAGTGCTTCTGCTTGTGCTTTTAGCACAGTTTGGTAAACTTCCCTCTGCTTATCATTTGCAGAGCCTACCGCTATAGTCCTTGTCATATCAGAACGGTAACCATTTACAACCGCACCGAAATCCATAGTTATAAAATCGCCGTTTTGTATTTTCTTATCTGTGGGTATTCCGTGAGGCAAAGAGGAGTTTTTGCCTGAAACCACTATAAAATCAAAGGATACTCCCTCACTCCCAATCTTCCGCATAAAGAACTCCATCTCGAGTGCAACTTCTTTTTCGCTCATATCAGGAGTTATAAAGGAAAGTAAGTGCCCAAAGGTTTCATCTGTAAGCCTTTGGGCTTCTTTAATAAAGGATACTTCTTCGGCGTTTTTAATACTTCTTAAATCCCTTATTTCTTTAGATAGTATATTTTCTTCCTCGATTTCATATCCCTTAAGCTCTTTTTTATATCTGTTAAATTCAGAAAATGTAAGGCTTTCGTTTTCAAGCAAAACCCGTTTGGTTTCAACTCTTTCAAGAACTTCCTTAATCTGAGCAAAAGTATTTTTAAGAAGACAAACGGTTATGCCCTTAATCTCTTTTTTCGCCTTTTCAAAATATCTGAAATCAACAAGGAAAAGGGCTTGTTTTCTTGAAACTATAAGAATTCCCGCAGATGAGGGAAACCTCGTAAAATAAAATCGGTTTTTGGGGTTGGTTATAATAGCCGACTCACCGATGTTCAGTTTTTCCTGTAATTTTTCTATCACTTTTTTCACCTTTTTTATTCCATAAAATTAAAAGCACAGGTAAATTTATAATAAGCATCAAGCCGTTTAAAAAAGAAGACGTTCTCCAAGGGATTTCCGAGCTTAAAACTGCACCAAGCAGGCAAAAAACGGGATATATCACCTTAAAAATAACAACTCCCTTTTTGCCGAAAAGGAATTTTGAGCATATATTTCCATAAAAAGCCCAGCCTATAACACTAGAAAAAGCGAAAATGCTCATCATAAAGATTAAAAGAATACTAGCCATATCACCGTAAACAAAAGAAAGCGCTGATGACACAAGCTCGCTCGAAGCAATTCTTCCATATTCTATATTAACCCCACTGCAAAGAATTGTCAATGCAGTAATCGTGCATATAACCACCGTATCAACAAAAACCTCGAATATGCCAAATAGACCTTGAGTATCAGCCTTTGCATCATAAGCAGCAGAGTGTGCCATAGCCGAGGTACCAAGCCCTGCCTCATTTGAAAAAACACCCCTTGAAGCACCTATAAACATAGCCGTAAAGCAGGAGCCAACCGCTCCGCCAGTAACCGCTTTTGGCGAAAATGCACCTTTAAAAATCATACCGAAAGCCTCAGGCAAAGCCTCGAAATTTTTGATTATAACCCCAAAGGATAAAAGAATATATATGACTGACATTATAGGAACTACCTTTTCGGTTACAAGCCCTATTCTTTTATTGCCTCCCCATATCACGATAGCGGTCAAAATGGCAAAAACTACTCCAAAAAGAATATGAGTTATCTTATTTTCGCTAAGTAAAGAGGCTGCCGCATTAACCTGAGTTATATTGCCAGTAAAAAACACCGCGGGGATACAAAAAAAGCAGAATAACAAGGATAAAATACCAAAAACTCTTGGCAGACCGTTTTTTATGTAATACATAGGGCCGCCCATATATTCCTCGCCCTGTTTTTCTCTGTATATAACTGAAAATTTAACCTCGGCAAACTTTATCGCCATCCCTAAAAATGCACTCACCCACATCCAGAAAACAGCACCCGCTCCGCCAAGTGCAACCGCTCCCGCAACACCTGCAATATTCCCAGTTCCAACCGTTGCTGAAAGAGCAGTACAAGCCGACTGAAAGGAGCTTATTCCCTTTTTGTTATTTCCCTTTTCTCTGAAGGCTTTAACACACAGCTTAAAGGAAGCAAAAAGCTTTGTAAACTGAAAGAATTTTCCGTATACCGAAATTAAAATTCCGCAAAAAATAAGCAAACAAAAAGGAAGCATACCCGAAATCAGATTTTCAATATAAGCCATTATAAACCCCCCGATAATCAATAATATTAAATTCTACCGATTTTTATTTCGAAAACTTAGGTTTTTATTGACTTTAAGGAAGCGATTTATTATAATGATTGTAGTTAGTCGAAACGCTTAAAAAGCGTTTCGACTAGCCACTTTTAGAGTGGCTTCGGCAAAATTAAATTCTAGTATTTAATTTTGCACGACATTCATTTCAATGGAATAGGACAAATTTTTAATAAAATTTGTCGCAAAATGTTTAATTTTGCGGCGAAACAAAATTGTTTCGCCTAACCTACTCCATTATAATAGTATAAATATAAATTTCAAAAAGGAGTAATGAAAAATGGCATATTATTTTGAAGAAATGTCGCACACTTTTAATGAGTATTTATTAGTTCCGGGTTATTCATCATCTGAATGTGTTCCCGCTAATGTTAGCCTTAAAACCCCGCTTGTTAAATTCAAAAAGGGTGAAGAGCCTGCTATTTCTATGAACATTCCTATGACCTCTGCTATAATGCAGTCGGTTTCGGGAGACCGTTTAGCAGTAGCCTTAGCCCGTGAAGGCGGTGTTTCTTTTATATATGGCTCTCAGTCTATTGAAGATGAGGCCGCAATGGTAGCAAAGGCAAAGTCCTATAAGGCAGGCTTTGTTGTGAGCGACTCTAACGTTACTCCTGAAAGCACACTTGCAGATATCTTAGCCCTCAAGGAGAAAAACGGCTATTCAACCGTTGCTGTTACTTCGGATGGTACACAGAACGGCAAGCTTTTAGGTATTGTTACAAGCAGAGATTACAGGGTTAGCCGTATGACTACCGATACAAAGGTAAAAGACTTTATGACTCCCTTTGAAAAGCTAATCACCGCCGATGAAACAACAACCTTAAAACAGGCAAACGATATTATCTGGGATAATAAGCTTAACTCTCTCCCGATTATTGATAAGGAGCAGAGGCTTAAATATTTTGTATTCCGTAAGGACTATGATGCTCATAAAGAAAACCCCAACGAGCTTCTTGACAAGGACAAGCGTTATGTTGTTGGTGCAGGCATTAACACCCGTGATTATGAGGAGCGCGTTCCGGCTTTAGTTAATGCAGGTGCCGATGTTCTTTGTATCGACTCTTCTGAGGGATTTAGCGAGTGGCAGTCAAGAACTATCGCATTTATCCGCGGAAAATACGGTGATACCGTTAAGGTAGGTGCCGGTAACGTTGTTGATAAGGAGGGCTTCCTCTTCCTCGCAGAAGCAGGTGCAGATTTTGTTAAGGTTGGTATCGGCGGCGGGTCGATTTGTATCACCCGTGAAACAAAGGGTATCGGTAGAGGTCAGGCAACCGCTCTTATCGAGGTTTGCAAAGCAAGAGACGAATATTTCGAGAAGACCGGCATTTACGTTCCCGTTTGCTCGGATGGTGGTATTGTTCACGACCATCATATAACCTTAGCTCTTGCTATGGGTGCTGACTTTATGATGCTCGGTCGCTACTTCGCTCGTTTTGAAGAAAGCCCAACCAATAAAATTGCTATCAACGGCAACTATTATAAAGAGTACTGGGGCGAAGGCTCAAACCGTGCAAGAAACTGGCAGAGATACGACCTCGGCGGAGATAAGAAGTTATCCTTTGAAGAGGGTGTTGATTCTTATGTTCCCTATGCCGGAACTCTTAAAGACAATGTTAACCTTTCCTTAAGCAAGGTTAAATCTACTATGTGCAACTGCGGAGCACTTACCATCCCCGAGCTTCAGCAAAAAGCAAAGCTCACACTTGTTTCCTCAACAAGTATCATTGAGGGCGGTGCCCACGATGTTATCCAAAAGAACGCAACAGGCACAATAAAATAAAAATCAAACCCCCGAAATTTCGGGGGTTTAATTTTGAAGATTTATTTTTTTCTGGCACTAACCGCACCCTCGGGCTTGATTTCGCCCGCTTTAGTTAGGGCAATTTTTGTAAGATAAGGGCCTACAAGCTCATAAATAAGTACTGAGAAAAGGGTTATATTAGCAACTATTGTTCCGATATCCCCAAGCTCCTCAGCCTTAATAGCCATACCCAGAGCAACACCCGCCTGAGGCAAAAGGGTGATACCTAAATATTTAACAATATTCTTATCGCACCCTACAGCCTTTGAAGAAGCATAGGAGCCGATATATTTTCCAAATGAGCGAACGAGGATATAAACAACGCCGATTAAAACAACGGGGAGCTCTTTAAATATTGAAAGCTCAAGCTCAGCACCGCTTATAACAAAGAAAAGGATGAATAACGGAGCAGTCCAACGGTCAATTCTGTCCATAAGCTCTTCGGAGAAATCGCATATATTGCAGAAAACTGTTCCAAGCATCATACAAACAAGAAGCGAAGAAAATGCAATATGTATTCCGCCGATTTCAAACTTCACCATAGAAAGTGCAACGGTTAGAAGAACAAATGTAACCGACATTGAAAGACGCTTTGAACGGGAATGGAAAAATCTTTCGAAGAAGCTGAACAAAAGCCCCATAACAAGACCTAACAAAAGGGATAACGCAACCTCTAAAAGCGGCTCTAAAACAACCGAGAGAATATCAACGCTTCCCGAAATCATTGCCTTTGCAACACCAAACGAAACTGCAAACAGTATAAGTCCAACCGCATCGTCAAGGGCAACTATCGGAAGCAAAATATCAGTAAGCGGTCCTTTAGATTTATATTGGCGAACAACCATAAGGGTTGCCGCAGGAGCAGTTGCAGACGCCACAGCGCCTAAAACTATCGCAGAAGGCAGCGGCAAAACATCGGGTATTATAAAATGAATTCCTATTAAAGCCGCATCAACGAGAACAGTTGCCATAACCGCCTGAACAATTCCGATAACAGTTGCTTGTTTTCCTATCTTTTTAAGCTGAGATACTCTGAACTCATTACCGATTGAAAAGGCAATGAAGCCAAGAGCAACATCAGACAAAATACTATAGGACTTAATATCAGCATGGCTTATAAAACCAAGCCCTTTAACTCCAAAAGCACCGAGCAGATAAGGCCCAACCAGAATACCTGCTACGAGGTAAGCCGTAACCGCAGGGAGCTTCACCTTTTTAGCGAGGCGGGATAACATCAGCCCCACAAAAATAGCTACCGATAAACTTAATAATGCTTGCATAAAAAAACCTTCTTTTAGGGATAAAATTAACAACCGCTACATTATACCCCTCTTCTCAAGATAAATCAAGCCTTTTGCATAAAAAAAGCGGTTGCGAAACTAAATTTTCACAACCGCCGTTATTCTATTTTACTTTCTTCACTCAATCTTTTCTTTCACACTTTCTTCCGCTACCGCGGTTAAATTGATATTTTACATTGCTATTTTGGATTTGCAATCTTTAATACGCACTTTTTAAAGTTTAATAAAATTGAGTTTTCTTAGATGAGTACATTGGAATCACCCTTATCATTTTATTTGATAAACAGTTTTCTCACTTTCATCTTTCTCACCACTTTGGGTTATATAAATCTCTTGCGAGAATTTTTACTATCAATTTTAAAATTTAATTAACTGTTCATTGGTCCTTCACCTATTCTTTATTTTGAAGAGCCTTCTTACTTCATCGGAATCACCGCTTTCTTTTAATTTTTATCAACAGCCGGTGGAGTTTCTATTCTCATTTTTATGAGTCCTCCTTTCTGTTTCTGTCTTTATTATAATCACTTTTACACAGTTTGTCAAGCAAAAGTTAATAACTTTTGTATTTTTTAACAAATAAACAAAACTTTACTCGTATTTTAGTAACATTTTTACAAACAAATATGGCAAATACTATAATTTGTAATTGACTTAAAAGTCTTTTCATATTACAATTAAATTAAGAAATAATATTAAAGGAGATTTTATTATGAGTGAACAAATCAATGATTATAATCCCGACCTCATCACCCTTGCTGATGATGACGGTAAGGAATATACCTTTGAGGTTTTAGATGCAATTGAAACCGATATGGGAAGATATTTAGCACTTCTTCCAACATTTGAGGACCCCAAGAAAATGCTTGAGGACAGCGGCGAGCTTGTTATCGTTAAGGTTGGCGAAGAGGACGGCGATGAATATTACTATGAAATCGAAGATGACGATGAATATGAAACCGTTGCCGATGCTTTCGTTGACCGCCTTGAAGATTTCTTTGAAATTGATAATAAATAATTAAATTTTGTCCTGCGCTGTTCGCGGACCGCGACTTATATAACCCTACAACCTATTATTTGGGGCCAAAACTCGTTTGGCAGGTATGCAGACCTCCCGCGGCTGTGCCGAGTTCGGAAGAAGGGAGCTCGAAGCCAGACGGTCGGCACCCACCTGACAAAAGTCAGGTTATTTTAAGCGCATTACGGCAGTGCGGGACCCTGAAACAAAAATTAAAGACCTACCAAAAGGTAGGTCTATTTTTTATACAGTAACTACTTCTTTTTCTTCTATGTTCACTTTTTTCTTTGCTCTTATATCCTTAATAAGCCAAGGAAGATAAGCAATAAAGAACATAAGGGTTATAGCCGCTGCCATTATAAAAAGTCTCAAAACGAAGTTAGGCGGTAAAATATCGAGCACTGAGGGAGTATCCTCAGGTCTTGCCATAAAGAGATAGTTAGCACCCTTTCCAAGCATTCTGTTGGAAAAGTAAGCTATAACCGCAAGAATTATAAGGGCTATGTATGATTTCAAGGCTGATTTAATAGTCGGTCTCATTTTATGTATGAAAATCATATAGAAAATTGCAATGTAACCCAAAGTATGTTCTGCCCAGAATTGATAATAACGGAAGCGGGTAATTCCCGTGTAAGAAATAACGGTTGGTGTTAGAAGGGCAAAAACCGTTCCCGAAAGCAGCCAGAAATATGAAATATCAAATAAGGTCTGGCTTTTCCCAATAACCATATAGCTGCAGAAAACAACCGCCCATCCGCAAACAGTTATAGGCAGATGGTCGATAGGGTTTGGTCCTAAAGAGGGTACCGCAATCAAACGCCAATAATAAGACATTTCTGAAATTATCAAGCCAAAGGCTATGATATAACGGAATATTCTCTCGTTCTTAAAGCCCCTTATTTTATCTTTAAATAAATAAAAAGAAAAAATAACCGCAAGCATAATAATAATGGGAATAAAATGTGCAAGTGAGAAATTAGTGAATTCTATCTCCTCGCCTTTGCCGAAGAAATATTTTAAAAACTCCTTCATATTAAACCTCTTAATTTAAAATTTAATCCGCAAGGAAATTATATCATCTCTTAAGCATAATAGCAAGACCTATGGTTAAAAGGCAACAAATTAAAATTCTATTATTCAAATAAAAAGTCCCAACAAAGCAAATGCTTTGTTGGGATTTTTGGTACGAGTGACAGGACTTGACCGTCTGCTGCGGCTTACGCCTTGCATACTATCCGCTTGTCGACCCAAGGCTTCGCCTTCGGTACCCGACTGCCCGCTCTAACTAAAAAACAGTACACTGTACTGTTTTTCTTAACGTTAGACCTTCTCAGGTTCAAGTCCTGTAAATCAAAAAAGAAAAAACCAAACCCAACCTTTAGGTCGAATTTGGATTTTTGGTCCGAGTGACAGGACTTGAACCTGCGGCCTCTTGACCCCCAGTCAAGCGCGCTACCAGCTGCGCCACACCCGGATAATTTAAAGCAATAAGTAAGTTGCACCTCAAAGGTGCAAATATTATTATACCAAGAAAATTTTATTTGTCAACAAAAAATTTGGAGCCGATATAAAAATTATCGGCTCCAACTGAAAATCAAATAAATTAGTCAGCAAAACCAGACTCAACTAATGCTACAAGGCCCTCGAGAGCTTCTTTCTCATCAGAACCGTCTACAATAATTTTGATAGAAGTTCCGCCAACGATTCCGAGGCTTAAAACGCCCAAAAGGCTCTTTGCGTTAACCTTTCTGTCATCCTTTTCAACCCAGATAGCACTCTTGAATTCGTTAGCTTTCTGAATAAAAAAGGTTGCAGGACGAGCATGTAAACCAACCTGATTCTGAATAACAACATCTTTAACGCACATTACAAAAAACTCCTCACAACAAAATTAGGATGTTTATATTATACCACATTTAATGATTTAGTCAATTATTTGTGAAAAAGTTCTAATATTTATCCAACAAACCTAAATTTAAAACCCCTTAATTTGTGCAAAATTTATATTATTTTTATTCCTCTTCATATTTTTTGATAAGCTTTTTATCCTTTTCGGAAATATCTTCCTCTTTTAGCATATCGGGGCGGCGCTCAAGGGTTGTTTTTATAGCCTCAACCTTACGCCATTCTTCAATTCTTTTATGATTTCCCGAAAGCAAGACCTCGGGCACCTCTCTGCCCATCCATTCGGCAGGCCTTGTATACTGAGGATACTCAAGAAGCCCTGCAAAATGGCTTTCTTCCTCAAAGCATATATCATCCGAAAGCACACCTGGGAGCATTCTGCAAACCGCATCGGCAACAGTTAATGCGGGAAGCTCGCCACCTGTTAAAACATAATCGCCAAGCGATATTTCCTCATCAACAATCTCATCTATAACACGCTGGTCGATGCCCTCATAGTGTCCGCAAAGGAGGACAATTCTATCAAGCTTTGAAAGCTCAACCGCCTTTTTCTGAGTAAAGGTTTTTCCCTTTGGCGACATATAAATAAGCCTTGGCTTTTCTTCGCCCTCTTTATAGAGACTTTTATAGCAGTCATAAATAGGTGATGCCGCCATAATCATACCCATACCGCCGCCATAGGGCATATCGTCAACCTTATTATGCTTATTTCCTGAAAAATCACGAATATTGGTGCAAACTATTTCCACCTTGCCCGCTTTCCTTGCTCTGCCGATTATACTTTCGCTCATAACCGCCTCGCACATCTCAGGGAAAAGGGTTAAAATATCAATCCTCATCATCAAAAATCCCCTTTAAAGGTCTTATAACTATCCTTGCTTCCTCTATTTCAACCGAAACAATAACCTCATCGATAGCAGGAACTAAATATTCCTTATCATTCCTCTTTATATGCCATACATCATTAGCACCCGTTGCGGAAACATCGGATAAAATACCTAAATTTTCGTCTGTATCAGCGTCAAAAACCTGACAGCCGATAAGGTCATCAATAAAATATCTGCCCTTTGGAAGAGAAACATCATTTCTATCAATATAGATAACCGTTCCTCGAAGTTTCTCAGCATCTTCAATGCTTGAAACTCCATTAAGAGAAAGAAGAACAACATTCCCATGAGGCATTACAGAATTTATTTTAATTTTCTTATTTCCGTTAGCATCAGCATAAATATATTTAAACTGTTTTAAAAACTCGCCCGAATCAGACCAGGGTTGAACACGCACCATTCCCCTGACACCATGAGTTCCAACAATTTTTCCCGTTTCAAGATATCTTTTCAAAGTTTTCCTCCAAGATTTTTTAAACATAATAACATATAATTTTAAAATTTGCAAATAGCGAACTTTATGCTTTACATTATACCTTATTTTATGTTACAATACAATGTAAATATTTTATAAGGAGCAGTATATGTCGTTCCCACTTGATAGAATACGAAACTTTTGCATCGTAGCTCATATCGACCACGGTAAGTCCACCTTGGCAGACCGACTTTTAGAGCTTACCCAGTCGGTTGCTCAGCGTGATATGGAAGAGCAAATCCTTGATAGTATGGATTTAGAGCGTGAGCGAGGAATAACCATCAAGGCTCACGCCGTTACCCTTTACTATACCGCCAAGGATGGCAATGAGTACGAGCTTAATTTAATAGACACACCGGGACACGTTGACTTCAACTACGAGGTTTCCCGTTCGCTTGCAGCTTGCGAGGGAGCAGTGCTGATTGTTGATGCTTCGCAAGGAATCGAGGCTCAGACCCTTGCAAACACCTATTTAGCCGTTGACCACGGGCTTGAAATTTTACCCGTTATAAATAAAATCGATTTGCCCTCAGCAGAGCCTGAGAGAATAAAGAACGAAATTGAGGATATAATCGGTATTCCTGCCGATAATGCTCCCTTGATTTCTGCAAAAACAGGCATCAATGTTGAAGAGGTGCTTGAAAAAATCGTAACCGAAATCCCTGCCCCTAAGGGAGATAGAAATGCTCCCCTTTCTGCCCTTATTTTTGATTCTTACTATGACCCTTATAAAGGTGTTGTTGTTTATTTCAGAGTTATGAGCGGTAAAATAAAGAGTGGGGACTGTATCAAAATGATGGCAACAGGTGCTAATTTTGATATTGTTGAGCTTGGCAGAAAAAGAGCCACCCACCTTGAGCCATGTGATGTTTTGGAGGCAGGCGAGGTTGGATATCTTTCTGCATCAATTAAAACAGTTAGTGAAGCCCGGGTTGGAGACACTATAACCTTAGCCGATGCCCCAGTAGACACAGCTCTTGAGGGATACAGAAAGGTTAATCCGGTTGTTTTCTGCGGTATCTACCCTGCTGACGGTGCGAAGTACCCCGACCTCAGAGACGCTCTCGACAAATTGCAGCTCAACGATGCTTCTCTTTTATTTGAGCCCGAAAGCTCAAATGCCTTAGGCTTTGGCTTCCGTTGCGGATTTTTAGGCCTTCTTCATATGGAAATTATTCAGGAAAGACTTGAAAGAGAATATAATCTTGACCTTGTAACAACTGCTCCGAGCGTTGAATATAAATTCACCTTGACCTCGGGAGAGACTATAACGGTTGATAACCCAACCAACTACCCCGACCCCGCCCTTATAGCAGAGGCTTTAGAGCCGGTTGCCGATGTTCATATCTATAGTCCGAGCGATTATGTTGGAACTATAATGCAGCTTTGCGAGGAAAGACGCGGAGTTTATACCGATATGAAATATATGGGCGACCGTGTTGATATCCACTATATTTTGCCGATGGGCGAAATTGTTTATGATTTCTTTGATGCTTTGAAATCAAGAACAAAAGGATATGCAAGTTATGATTATGAGACTAAGGGGTATGAAAAATCAAAGCTTGTAAAGCTTGATGTTATGCTTGCGGGCGATGTTGTTGATGCTCTTTCCTTTATCGTTCATACCGATAATGCATATACAAGGGCTCGCAAAATTGCAGAAAAATTAAAGGACTATATCCCCCGTCAGCTTTTCGAGGTACCGATTCAGGTTGCGGTTTCAGGTAAGATTATAGCAAGAGAAACTGTTAAGGCACTCAGAAAGGATGTTCTTGCTAAGTGCTATGGCGGCGATATAACCCGAAAGAAAAAGCTACTTGAAAAGCAAAAAGAAGGTAAAAAGCGTATGCGTCGTTTAGGCTCTGTGGAGGTTCCGCAAGAGGCATTTATGGCGGTTTTAAAGCTTGATGAATAACAAAATTGAGGAGTTAAAATGAGTAAAATCGGTTTCGATAATGAAAAATATATAAAACTTCAGTCTCAGAATATCAGAGATAGAATTGAAAAATTCGGCGGAAAGCTTTATATGGAGTTTGGCGGCAAGCTCTTTGATGATTTCCATGCCGCACGAGTGCTTCCAGGCTTCAAGCCCGATGCTAAGGTTAGAATGCTTATGGAGCTTAAGGATGAGGCTGAGGTTGTTATCGTTATAAACGCTGATGCGATTGAGAAGAACAAACGCAGAGGCGACCTTGGAATTACCTATGACCTTGAAACCTTAAGACTTATTGATGCTTTCAGGGAAATCGGTCTTTTTGTTGGAAGTGTTGTTATAACAAGATTTACAGGTCAACCCTCTGCAATAGTCTTTGAAAAGAGACTCACTTCTTTAGGCATCAAGGTTTACCGCCACTATCCGATAGAAGATTACCCCTCAAATATTCCTCATATCATAAGTGAAGAGGGCTTTGGCAAGAACGACTATATCGAAACCTCAAGAGGTCTTGTTGTTATAACTGCCCCGGGCCCCGGAAGCGGAAAAATGGCAACCTGTCTTTCTCAGCTTTATCACGAAAACAAGCGAGGCGTTAAGGCGGGCTATGCTAAATTTGAAACCTTCCCTATATGGAGTATTCCGCTTAAACATCCCGTTAATATTGCTTATGAGGCTGCAACTGCCGACCTTAATGACGCTAATATGATAGACCCCTTCCATCTTGAAGCATATAACGAGATGGCGGTTAACTATAACCGAGATATCGAAATCTTCCCCGTTTTGAACGCTATGCTTGAGGCAATTCTCGGCGAATCACCCTATAAGAGTCCAACCGATATGGGTGTTAATATGGCAGGCTTTGCTATAAGCGATGATGAGGCGGTGAGAGACGCCGCAAAACAAGAGATTATCCGCAGATATTTTGCTTCCTTAGTTAATGTCCGTCAGGGTATGGGCGAGCAATCGGATGTTTCTAAGATTGAGCTTCTTATGAAACAGGCTTCGGTTTCGGTGAAAGACCGACCTGTTGTTGAAGCCGCTCGCAAAAAGAGCGAGGAAAGTGGCAGCCCTGCTGTAGCACTTGAGCTTGCAGACGGAAGAATTATTACAGGCAAAACCTCAAGCCTTTTAGGTGCCTCAGCCGCACTTCTTCTTAACTGCTTAAAGGTGCTTGCCGGAATACCAGATGAGATTAACCTTATTTCCCCCACCATTATCGAGCCCATCCAACGCCTCAAAACTGATATTATGGGCAACCATAATCCTAGACTTCATACCGATGAAATCTTAATTGCCTTATCAATCTGTGCCGCAACAAGCGATGTTGCGAAAACAGCTCTCGACCAGGCGTTTAAGCTTAAAGGACTTGAGGCTCATTCGAGTGTTATACTTTCCCGAGTTGATGAAAATGTTTTCAGAAAACTTGGAGTTAATATAACCTTCGAGCCAAAATACCAAACCAAAAAACTTTATCATAACTAATAAAAAAGACCTTGTCAGAAAGACAAGGTCTTTTTTATTTTTATTATCTTTGAACTCTTCCTGAGCCATCGCCGCCGGCGAGCTTTTCAACCTCGGCTACACCTACTCTATTATAGTCGCCCTCAATAGAGTGCTTAAGTGCAGATGCTGCAACAGCAAACTCGATAGCATCCTTAGAGGATTTACCGCTAAGTAAAGCATAGATAAGTCCGCCGCCGAAGCTATCGCCGCCGCCAACACGGTCAACAATATGGAGATGATAGGACTTAGAGAAATAATAATCCTCGCCGTCATAAAGCATTCCTGCCCAATCATTATCGTTAGCAGAAATTGAAGAACGAAGGGTTATTGCAACCTTTTCAAATCCGAATTTATCAGCAAGCTGCTTAGCAACGCTCTTATAGCCCTCGTGGTTAAGCTTGCCGCCATAGATATCACTGCCCTCAGCCTCAATGCCGAAAACATCCTTTGCATCTTCTTCATTAGAAATGCAAACATCAACATATTTACAAAGCTCGCTCATAGCTTCTCTTGCTTCTTCTCTGGTCCAGAGCTTACCTCTATAGTTTAAGTCGCAAGAAATCTTAACACCCCTTGCCTTTGCAGCTTTGCAAGCCTCTTTGCAGATTTCAACAACATTTGCACCTAAAGCGGGGGTGATACCTGTAAAATGGAACCAGTCAGCTCCCTCAAAAATATCGTCCCAGTTAAAGTCAGCAGTTGAAGCCTGCTGAATAGCCGAGTATTTACGATCATAAATACAAACAGAACCACGCTGAGAAGCGCCTTTTTCAAGGTAATATATACCAACTCTCTCGCCGCCTCTGGTTATTTTCGAAGTATCAACACCAAAATAACGAAGGCTATCAACTGCAGCCTGACCGATAGCATGCTTAGGTAATTTAGTAACATAAACACTATCAAGTCCGTAATTTGCAAGGCTTACTGCAACATTAGCCTCGCCGCCGCCAAATGTGGCTTGCATCTGGTCATTCTGGAAAAATCTATAATATCCGTTAGGAGCAAGTCTTAACATTAACTCGCCGAAAGTTACAACTCTTTTCATTTCTTAGCCCTCCATTTTTTCAAGTGCTTCTTTAACGAAGAAGCTGCCGCCGATAGCAGCAATTTTATCAAATGCTAAAAATTCATCGATATTGCTTCTGTCAACCCCACCTGTTGGGATAAATTTAACCTGCGGGAACGGAGCAGATAAAGCCTTAAGAGCCTTAAGTCCGCCATAGATATTTGCAGGGAAGAATTTAACTGTTGTAATCCCAAGCTCTAAAGCCTGCATAATCTCGGTAGGTGTTACACATCCCGGATAATAAGGAATATTTCTCTCGTTGCAGATTTTAGCAACAGGAACAGAAAGACCGGGAGAAACGATAAACTCAGCACCTGCAGCCAAAGCCGCCTCGCACTGCTCTGCATTGATAACAGTACCTGCACCTATGCTCATATCGGGATAGTTCTTGCTTGCATATTCAATAGCCTCTGCAGCACAAGCAGTTCTGAATGTTATTTCTGCACAGTTTATTCCGTTGTTTTTAAGTGCAGTTAAAATTTTATCGGTCTCGCCGATTTCTTTGATTACAACAACTGGTATAAATTTTTCCATTTAAATCACACTCCTGAATAAGCGGAAAATCCGCCGTCTATCGGCAAAACAACGCCTGTTATAAAGCTTGCTGCCTCATTGTTTAATAAGAATAAAAGTCCGCCCTCTAATTCCTCTGACTCGCCGAAACGGTTCATAGGAGTTGCGGCTAAGATTTTGCCTGTTCTGGCAGTAGGTGTGCCGTCCTCATTAAAGAGAAGCTTGGCATTTTGCTTAGTTGAGAAAAATCCCGGTGCTATTGCATTAACACGGATACCAACCTTTGAAAAATGAACTGCTAACCACTGAGTGAAGTTGGATATAGCCGCCTTTGCTCCCGAATAAGCGGGGATTTTGGTAAGGGGTGTATAAGCGTTCATCGAAGAGATATTAAGGATATTGCAACCCTCTCTTCCAACCATCTGCTTTGCAAAGCACTGGGTTGGAATTAAAGTTCCAAGGAAGTTAAGATTGAAAACAAAGCCAACACCCGAAGCCTCTAAATCGAAAAAGCTCTTTGTTTCGGCATCGATATCGCCAAGCTCAAAGTATTCCTTATCAGTTGTGGCTCTTGGGTTGTTACCGCCCGCACCGTTTATAAGAATATCGCAGTTGCCAAAGTCCTTTTTAACCTCTTCGGCTACCTTTTCGCAAATATCCTTTTCTAAAACATTACAGGAATAAGCCTTAGCAATTCCGCCCTCATCGGCGATTTCCTTGGCATAAGCCTCGGCAGCCTCAAGGTTAAGGTCTAAAAGGGCTACCTTTGCACCGGCACGGGCTAAAACCTTAGCAAAATGACTGCAAAGCACCCCGCCGGCTCCGGTTACAACTGCAACCTTGCCCGAAAGGTCTGTGTTTAAAACATTTTTAATCATTTTCCTTCTCCTTTTCCAAGGCCTCGAAAAGTCCGTTGATATAAGCGGCACCTAAGGCTCTGTCAAAAAGGCCGTAACCTGGTTTGCCCTCTTCTCCCCAAACCATTCTGCCATGGTCAGGGCGAACATAACCGCTATAATTATTATCAACAAGTGCCTTAACTATTTTATGCATATCAAGGCTTCCGCAAGAGGAAAGATGGGCTCTTTCTTCGAACGAGCCATCCTCCATTACCTTAACATTTCTTATATGCATAAATGCAATTCTATCCATTTCTGCATATTTTCTGACAAGGCGGGGAATATCGTTAAACTTTGCACAGCCAAGACTTCCTGTACAGAAGCAGAGGCTGTTTGCAGGGCTATCAACGATATTCAAAAATCTATCGAGATTTTCTTCATTAGTGATAATTCTTGGAATACCAAAAATCGGATATGGCGGGTCATCGGGGTGAATTGCCATTCTAACACCGCATTCTTCGGCTACAGGAATAACTTTTTTAAGGAACCTTTCAAGGTTTTTCCAAAGACCCTCTTCGCCGATTTCAGCATAGGCAGAAATTAGCTCTCTAACCTCTTCCTGAGTATAGCTTGAATCCCAACCGGGAAGATGGATATCATCTTTCAAGGGGTCAAGACCCTTCATCTGCTCCCAATACATAACAAGACTTGTTGAACCATCCTTAGCTTTTTTATCAAGCTGAGTTCTGGTCCAGTCAAAAACGGGCATAAAGTTATAGGTAACACACTTAATGCCATATTTTGCGCATCTTCTGATGTTCTCGCAGTAAACCTCTAAAAGATTATCAACCTCGCCTCTGCCGAGCTTGATATCCTCGCAAACAGGAATCGACTCAACAACATCAAAAACAAGACCGTTCTCCTCGCATTGTTCTTTCATTTTAGCAAGGCTTTCCTCGGGCCAAACTTCGCCTGGTTTAACATCATAAACCGCCGAAACTATTGAACGCATACCGGGGATTTGAGAGATATACTCTAAAGAAATGGGGTCGCTTTCTCCGTACCAACGGAAAGATAATTTCATATCCAATATATTCGCCTCCAAGCAATTAAGATTTATCACTCTAATTTGCAGTATATCATATTCTTTTTACAATGTTAATTGCGAAAATTGTTTGACATATTGCAAAAATTGCTGTAAAATAATCTTGAGGTGATGAAAATGCAAAAAAGACCGCAGGGTTTTGACCCAAGACAAGATATGAACTGCGATTCCTTTGAAATTTTCCATTATTTAGATATCAAAACAAGGCATATGGAGGTGCATTTTCATAACTTCTATGAGGTTTTCCTTTTTTTAGATGGCGATGTTGATTATTGGGTTGAGGGTAGTGTTTACCATTTGAAATCGGGCGATATTTTGCTGATTAACCCAACCGAGCTTCATAAACCGCTCCCAAAGGAAGAAACCAACACCTACGAAAGAATTGTTCTTTGGATAGATAAGGCATATCTTGCAAGCATTGAAAACGGAATGCTCGAAAAATGTTTCCAAGAGGATAAAAAGCTTTACCGCTTAACCTCCGCTGAACGCAACGAAATTCTGCCCCTTTTCGATAGACTTGTAAGCGAATATCATAAGGAGGATTTTGCCGCTAAGCCTTGTGCTTACGGTATTCTTCTGCAGCTTTTAACTCAGCTTAACCGCCTATCAATCTCCCGAAATTCCGCATCGAGCGAAAAATATATAACCTCAACCTTTATTTCCGAGGTTTTATCCTATATCGGCGAGCATTACAGTGAAAGCCTTTCACTTGATGACTTAGCCGCTCATTTCTTTGTCAGCAAATATTATCTTTCCCACGAATTTAAAAAATCGGTTGGAACGGGTATTCATAGATATATAATTTTAAAAAGGCTTAACATTGCATATTCTATGCTTAATAACGGTATTTCTCCAACCGAGGTCAGCCACCTTTGCGGATTTAAGGACTATACAAACTTTTTCCGCAATTTCAAGGCAGAATATGGCGTCAGCCCAAAAGAATGCATACAATAAAACCCCTACGCGTTTTGCTTAGGGGTTTTAAATTATTTCTTGTCTGTGATAACGGATTTACCGCCCATATAAGGACGCAAAGCCTCGGGGATAAGCACACTGTAATGCTCGCCGTCAAAACGAAGATTGTTTTCAAGGAATGCAATAAGCATTCTGGGGGGAGCAACAACGGTGTTATTAAGGGTATGAGCGAGGTATTTCTTTCCGTCCTCACCCTTAACTCTGATACCAAGGCGGCGAGCCTGAGCATCTCCAAGGTTTGAACAAGAGCAAACCTCAAAATATTTCTGCTGTTTGGGACTCCAAGCCTCAACGTCATAAGACTTAACCTTTAAGTCTGCAAGGTCTCCCGTGCAGCACTCAAGTGTTCTGACAGGAATATCAAGACTTCTGAAAAGCTCAACAGAATAGCTCCACATTTTATGGAACCAGTCCATACTCTCCTCAGGCTTGCAAATAACTATCATTTCCTGCTTTTCGAACTGATGAATACGGTAAATTCCTCTTTCCTCAATTCCGTGAGCACCCTTTTCCTTACGGAAGCAGGGAGAATAGCTTGTTAGGGTTAAGGGAAGCTTTTCTTCATTAGTGATGGTATCTATAAATTTACCTATCATAGAATGTTCGCTTGTACCGATAAGATAAAGGTCCTCGCCCTCAATCTTATACATCATAGCGTCCATTTCCTCAAAGCTCATCACGCCTGTAACAACATTACTTCTAATCATAAAGGGTGGAATGCAGTAGGTAAAGCCCTTGTCTATCATAAAATCACGGGCATAAGCCGTAACCGCAGAATGAAGACGGGCAATATCGCCCATAAGATAATAGAAGCCCTCACCCGCAACTCTGCCAGCAGATTCCTTATCAATACCGTCAAAAAGCTGCATAATATCTGTGTGATAAGGGATTTCAAAGTCGGCTACGGTTTTCTCGCCAAACTGTAGGACCTCAACATTCTCACTGTCATCCTTACCAACAGGAACGCTTTCATCTACGATATTCGGTATCTTCATCTGAATTTCAGTAACCTTTTTCTGAAGCTCAGTTTCCTTTTCCTCAAGAGCCTTAAGCTCAGCCGCCTGCTCGTTAACAAGACGCTTCATCTCTTCAGCCTCTTCACGCTTGCCCTGTCCCATAAGCATACCTATCTGCTTACTAATTTTATTGCGGTTTGCACGAAGCTCATTAGCACGGTTATTAGCGGCACATTTTTCATTATAAAGAGCGATAACCTCATCGACCAAAGGAAGCTTGTTATCCTTAAACTTTCTTTTGATATTCTCCTTAACGAGTTCGGGATTATCGCATATAAACTTAATATCCAGCATTTTAATTCCTCCAAATTTTGCTGTTTTTAAGTATATCACAGAGTCGGTTCTTTGTCAAACTTAAGCACAAAAAATCCACCTTTTCAGGTGGATTTTTTAGATTATTCATAGTCAACAACATTTGTCCAGGAAAGCAAGAACTCTCTTTCCTCGGCATTTCCCTTAACCGACTGCGAAGCCGCAACGATGGGTAGCCATTTTTCAATATACTGCCTTGCAGTATCACTCTTTTTACAGAATATTTCCATATATTTCTTAGCCATATCCTCTCTGCCTGCAAGGAAAAACAAAAGATATGTTCTTGCAACATCAGCAGAGGCGTTGCCCTGAGTTGCGTGGGACCAGTCAAGAATATAGGGCTTACCGTCAGTTGTTATAATTATATTTGAGGGGTTGAAGTCGCCATGGCATACCTTGTTATGCTTAGGCATTCCTTCAAGGCGGGTATGAAGCTCATAACGGGTTGTAGCATCAATATCAGCCTCGCTGATTTTTCTGTTCATTTTATCCTTTAATTTGTTAAGTAAAGGAGCCTTTTTGCTATGAATCTCCATCTGAATATCAACAAAAAGCTCAAGATATTCTTCTTCCTTTTCAGGATTTTCCTCCATAAGCTGAGCCATTGTTTTACCCTCTATAAATTCGCTTATAATAGCCCATTTGCCGTCTATCATATTAACGCCCAAAAGCTTCGGAATATTAAGACCTGTTTCCTCAATTCTTGCTTGATTAAGTGCTTCATTGAGAATATCGGATTTTGAAAAGCCGTTATCAAAAACCTTGATAACCTTATCCTCATCCCTATAAACAGTTTTTTGAGCTCTTTTTGCTATAACTTTTTCAAGTTTCATATTCTCTCCTCCTTACCATAATAAGCGTTGAGATACATCTGTTTAATCTCGCTCATAAGCGGATATCTCGGATTGGCACCTGTGCACTGGTCATCAAAAGCTTGCTCTACCATTTCATCAAGTCTTAGTAAGAAATCCTTTTCATCAGGAACATATTCCTTAATAGTTTTCTTAATTCCAACCGTTTCTTTAAGCTCGTCAATCTTAGCAATAAGATTTTCTAGCTTCTCCTCATCGGTTTTACCGCCAAGACCCAATGCATCGGCAATCTCTGCGTAACGAGCGAGGGTATGCGGATGGTCGTACTGAGAGAATGTTCCCATTTTAACGGGGGTTTCGGAAGCATTAAATCTTATAACCTCGTTAATCATAAGAGCGTTTGCAATGCCGTGAGGCAAGTGATGGAAAGCACCTAATTTATGAGCCATTGAATGACAAACACCAAGAAAAGCATTTGCAAAAGCCATACCTGCCATTGTTGCAGCATTTGCCATTTTCTCACGTGCTTCAATATCGGTCTGACCGTTTTCATAGGCTCTCGGCAGATATTTGAATATCATCTGAAGACTTCTGATAGCTAAGCTATCGGTATAATCAGTAGCGAGCATCGAAGCATAAGCCTCCATACTGTGAGTAACGGCATCTATACCCGAAGCGGCGGTAAGTCCCTTGGGAGCACTCATATGCAAATCGGTATCAACAATAGCCATATTCGGAAGCAGCTCATAATCGGCAAGCGGATATTTAATGCCTGTGTCAGCATCGGTTATAACCGCAAAGGGAGTAACCTCCGAGCCTGTTCCTGCAGAGGTTGGTATTGCAACAAAATATGCCTTTTCGCCCATTTTTGGAAAGGTGTAAACACGCTTTCTGATATCCGAAAAACGCATTGCCATATCCATAAAATCGGCATCGGGATGCTCATAAAGTACCCACATTATCTTAGCCGCATCCATAGCAGAGCCGCCGCCGATAGCTATAATAACATCGGGGCTGAATGCCTTCATCTGCTCAGCACCCATGCGGGCACACTGCAATGTCGGGTCGGGCTCAACATCAAAGAATGTTGCATGAAGAATACCCATTTCCTCAAGCTTCTGAGTAATTGTCTTTGTATATCCGTTTTCGAAGAGGAAACGGTCGGTTACAATAAATGCCCTTTTCTTATCCATAACGGTTTTAAGCTCACTGAGAGCTACAGGCAAGCAACCCTTTTTAATATAAATCTTTTCAGGGGCTCTGAACCAAAGCATATTCTCTCTCCTTTCGGCAACAGTTTTAATATTAAGTAAGTGTTTAACTCCAACATTTTCAGAAACCGAGTTTCCGCCCCAAGAGCCGCAGCCCAGAGTTAATGATGGGGGAAGCTTAAAGTTGTAAAGGTCTCCGATACCGCCGTGCGAAGAGGGGGTATTAACAACTATACGGCAGGTTTTCATTCTGCTTGCAAAGCGGTCTAATTTTTCCCTCTCGGTAACAGCATTAAGATAGATTGAAGAGGTGTGTCCATATCCGCCATCGGCAACAAGCTGAGCCGCCTTATCAAAGGCATCCTCAATATCCTTTGCTTTATACATAGCGAGTACAGGTGATAATTTTTCGTGGGCAAATTCTTCAGATATATCTACACTCTCAACCTCACCAATTAAAATCTTTGTGTTCTCAGGAACTTTTACATCGGCAAGGCTTGCAATAGTTGCCGCCTTTTGACCAACAATTTTAGCATTAAGGGCACCGTTTATAATAATTGTTTTTCTAACCTTTTCGGTTTCTTCGGGGTTTAAGAAATAGCAGCCTCTGTTTGCAAACTCTTTCTTTACCTCATCATAAATGCTTTCCATAACTATAACCGACTGCTCGGACGCACATATCATACCGTTATCAAAGGTTTTAGAATGGATAATCGAGTTAACTGCCAAAAGAATATCAGCTGTATCATCAATAATAGCAGGGGTGTTACCTGCTCCAACACCTAAAGCGGGCTTTCCGCTTGAATACGCCGCTTTAACCATTCCGGGACCGCCCGTTGCAAGAATAATATCGGCTTCCTTCATAACAAGATTTGTCATCTCAAGAGAAGGAAGGTCTATCCAGGAAATTATTCCCTCAGGTGCTCCCGCCTCAACTGCCGCTTCAAGCACTAATTTTGCCGCAGCAATAGTTGCATTTTTGGCTCTTGGGTGAGGACTTATAACAATTCCGTTTCGAGTTTTTAAAGCTAAAAGTGTTTTGAAAATTGCAGTTGAGGTAGGGTTAGTTGTCGGAATAACCGCCGCTATAACACCTATCGGCTCAGCAATTTTCTGAATACCGTATTGCTTATCCTCTTCGATAACTCCGCAAGTTTTTGTATCACGGTAAGCATTATAAATATACTCAGAGGCATAATGGTTTTTAATAACCTTATCCTCAACTATTCCCATTCCTGTTTCTTCAACAGCTAATTTTGCTAAAGAAATTCTTGCCTTATTTGCGGCAGAAGCAGCTGCAAAAAAGATTTTATCAACCTGCTCCTGAGAAAATGATGCAAACTTCTCCTGAGCAGCTCTTACTCTTAGAATAGCCTGTTCCAAAGCTTCAACGCTGTCAACCAAAGGGTATCTGTTTTCCATAGTAAGTCTCCTTAAAAATAATCATCCACAAGGATTGTTAATATTTTAACATACTTTTGCCTCAATGTAAAGTGTTATTTTAGACAAAGATAAAAGCAGTCTTCCGACTGCTTTTATATATAATCATTATATGCTTATCATCTTTTTAAAAACACAGGTATGACGGGGGGTTATAACCCTATCTTCATGAAGTGAGCCGAAATACCAATGCTTAAATTCACAGGAACGGCCGATTTCCTCGAGATAGCCGTTGAGCTTGTTAACCCTGTCGCTGCTTTCTCTCCTAAGTAAAATTGCACTTTTAACCAAAGATGGCGGCTCGTGGGTAATTATGTAATCAACCTGACAACCAGCCTCATCAAGTCTTTTAGCACCCTCTGCCATCTCGATAGGCGTTGGCTCTTCCTCTCTCCACCACTTGCCTTTTTCAAGCCTCATATCCTTATCAGTGCTTTCTCCTCCGCCAAAGGTGAAGAAGCTTTTGCCCTCGATTTCAAATATCTGACCTCGCATAAGGTGAATGAGGTTGCCCTTTATTCTATGCACCATTCCGCCGTGCCAATAGGTTGTTCGGGCTTTGTTTATGGTATCCATATTATCGTGAGTTCCGTCAATAAAAGCAGTTACAAAGCGTCTTGAAGATAAAAAATCTATAACCTGTTTTTCAGTTTTTGAGCCATCCCATATATATCCGAAATCTCCGCATACAATAAGAACATCGCCGCTTTTGAGCTTTCTGAAATTCTTATCATAGAGTCGCTCTAAATCGCCGTGCATATCGCCTGTTATATATACCATAAATATCACCTCTCAAGACAAATAACTCTTTTATTTTTAAATGTTATATGATATTATATATATAATAACACATTATCGGAGAGATTTCTATGCTAAAAAGGATTTTTTCCATTATTTTTGCTATTTTTATAATTTTCGGCGTTTTTTTGTCGCCTTTAGCCGTTTCTGCCTTTGAGGTTACAGGGGTTGATATCTCTGCCAAGGCAGGTATGCTTGTATCCTTGGATACAGATGAAATGCTATATGAAAACAACATTGATAAAAAGGTTTATCCTGCCTCAATTACCAAGATTATGACAGGTATCTTAATTCTCGAAAACGAGAAATATAACCCCCAAGCCAAGATTGCTATGACCAAAGAAGTTCTTGATATGATTTTAGGAACGGGAAGCTCGGTTTCTTTGATGGTTGAAGGGGAAGAAATGACCGAAGAAGACCTTTTATATATGGTTCTTATGTCCTCATACGGCGACTCAACCCTGCTTGCTGCTATCCACTATGGCGGAAGTGTTGAAAACTTTGTTGCTATGATGAATTCAAAGGCTAAAGAATTAGGGCTTACGGGCACTCATTACGGCAACCCGATAGGTCTTCACGATGAGGAAACCTATACAACCGTTCGTGATATCTGTACTTTAACAAAATACGCCCTTAAAAACGAAACCTTTAAAACGGTTTGCGAAACAAGCCGCCATAACGTTACAACAAGCCGTGGCTCCCGCACCCTTTCGACCACAAATCTCTTGCAAGATAAAAATACCAATTATTTTTATCAGTATGCAAAGGGTGTTAAAACGGGATTTACCGACCAAGCGGGTTACTGCCTTGTAAGTACCGCTTCATACAATGGATATAATTATATGTGTATCCTTATGAACTGCGATAAATCGACCAAGAGATTTACCGAAAGTGCTAATCTCTATCGCTGGGCATTCAATAATTTCTCATATAAGGAAATCGCTAAATCGGACGAGCCCGTTTGCGAAATGCCTGTAAATTTATCAATGGATACCGATTTCGTTCCCTTATATTTTAAAGAGCCCTTCGTTTCGGTGCTTCCGAACGAGGCAGATAATTCAACCATTGTTGTTGAAACCCACCTCAAATCTGAAAGCTATGACGCTCCGATTAAAAAGGGAGAGGTTTTGGGATACGCCGAGGTAATCTATGCCGAAAAGGTTATCGGCAAGGTTGACCTTGTTGCAGGCAACGATGTTAATCCAAGCGGAATTTTGGTTGTTGCAAATTATATTAAAAACTTCTTTACTTCTTCCTTTATGAAGGTGCTTTTAATAGCAGTTGTTATCGGAATTGTGATATTTATCGCGCTTTGTATAAAACTGAATTTAGCAAGGCTTAAAAAACGCCGAGTTCGTTATATTCCTTATAAAGATGAGCCAAAAAATAATCATAAAAAATAAAAGCGGAGTTAGGTTATGAATAAATATTTATATGGTTTTCTATTATTGCTTACAACATTACTTATATCGCTATCAGGTTGCAAAACCAACACTCCTCAAACAAGTTCTGTTCCTGAAAGTGTAGTTTCAGAAAATGTTAATACTTCAATAGATAACTCGGCTCCAGAAAAAGACGAAAGTTTAATAAATAGTGAAACCCGCATTGAATCGGAAATTACTATTAAAAACAGTTCTCCCACCACTGCCAACGAAGTCTATAGCGAACCATCTTCTGAACACACCCATTCATGGAAAGGTGAAACCACACCCGCAAAATGCAGAACGGGTGGATACACGCTTGAAACCTGTTCATGCGGCAAAGTTAGAACAACCGATATCACTCAACCTCTCGGACATAATTGGAGTGAATGGATAGTAAATCAACCCGCTTCATATACAGCAAGGGGTTCTGAATATCGTCGCTGCGTTCGTTGTGGTTTGCTAGAAGAACGAGATACTGAAAAGTTGACACTCGACCCAACAGAATATCAAAACGAAGTATTTCGTCTGGTTAATCAAGAACGTGCAAAACTTAATCTTAGCCCCCTAAAATATTACTCTGCAGCTCAAAATGCAGCCAAAATAAGAGTTGATGAGATTAAAAACTCTTTTTCCCATACCAGACCAAACGGAAAAACTTTTTCAACAGTAATTGATGATGCAGGAATTTCATATTCGAAAATAGGCGAAAATATTTCCTACGGTTACACAATCCCCTCGGCTGTTATGGATGGTTGGATGAACTCCCCAGGCCATAGGGCAAATATTCTTGACCCCGATTTCACCCATATAATTATTGGATATAACGGCACTCATTGGGTTCAATTATTTCTAACAATATAAAAAAACGGTGCTAAGCACCGTTTTTATTTTTCTTTGCTTTTATCGACTTCTTCTAAAAAGGTTCTTTTAGCTCTTGCTCCTCTGATTTCAAAACGTAGAAGAATGGTTACAAGGGCTCTGAGAACTATTATTGCACCGAGCATCACAAGCTCGCTCATCTCTCTTATAAGCACGGTTTTTAAAATCTCTGCCGCCATCTTGAATTCAAGACCTGTAGCAAGTCCCGTTGCAAAAAGATACTGCAAATCATAATGCTTTTTAAAGAAGGTATTGCCGATATATTGAACAAAGGCTCTGCCTCCGCTAAAAGCGACAACTAAAATTCCCATAATTTCAAGAATTGAAATTATATAAGGGAGGACAGTTTCAATAGCATTATTTATAATATTGTTCATTGAAATTGCTCCTTAGAAATTATGTATTAAAAAAAGGAGCCGCTTTGCAGTGGCTCCTTTAAATTTAAGGGTTTAAGATTAGTCGTTAATCTTAGTAACAACGCCTGAACCAACGGTACGGCCACCCTCACGGATAGCGAAGCGAAGACCCTCTTCGATAGCGATAGGAGTGATAAGCTCAACATCCATCTCTACGTTATCGCCAGGCATGCACATCTCAGTGCCAGCGGGAAGAGTGATAACACCGGTAACGTCAGTAGTTCTGAAATAGAACTGAGGACGATAGTTGTTGAAGAAAGGAGTATGACGTCCACCCTCTTCTTTGCTAAGAACGTAAACCTGACCATGGAACTTAGTATGGGGGTTGATGGTGCCGGGTTTGCAGAGAACCTGACCACGCTCAACTTCATCACGGCCTACGCCACGGAGAAGAGCACCAACGTTATCGCCAGCCTCACAGTAATCAAGAGTCTTGCGGAACATTTCCATAGAAGTAACAACGGTCTTCTTTCTCTCATCGGTAAGACCAACGATTTCAACCTCATCACCTGCGTTAAGCTGACCACGCTCAACACGGCCGGTAACAACGGTACCACGACCGGAAATGGTCATAACGTCCTCAACAGGCATAAGCAAGGGAAGGTCTGCCTTACGGTCAGGAGTGGGGATATAGCTGTCAACAGCATCCATAAGCTCAGCGATAGGAGCATAGATGGGGTCAGCAGGGTCAGTAGAAGCACTGTCAAGAGCCTGGAAAGCAGAACCCTTAATAATAGGAGTATCATCGCCGGGGAACTCATACTTATCAAGAGTCTCACGGATTTCCATCTCAACGAGCTCGAGAAGCTCTTCATCGTCAACCAAGTCGGTCTTGTTCATGAATACAACAATGTAAGGAACGCCAACCTGACGAGCGAGGAGTAAGTGCTCCTTGGTCTGAGCCATAGGACCATCAGTAGAAGCGATAACGAGGATAGCACCGTCCATCTGAGCAGCACCGGTAATCATGTTCTTAACATAGTCAGCGTGTCCGGGGCAGTCAACGTGTGCATAGTGACGGTTGTCAGTCTCGTACTCAACGTGAGCGGTATTGATTGTAATACCACGCTCTCTCTCTTCGGGTGCCTTATCGATGTTTGCATAATCCTCGAAAGATGCCTGACCCTTAAGGGAGAGGTACTTTGTGATTGCTGCGGTTAATGTGGTCTTACCATGGTCAACGTGGCCAATGGTACCAATGTTTACATGGGGCTTGTTTCTTTCAAATTTTGCCTTTGCCATTGTGAATTTCCTCCTTAAATACTAAACATATTGTTTAAATTTAGTTTACCAAAAATTTTATATAATTTCAAGTATTATTTATGCAAAATTAATCTTTCTTTGCTCTTGCAGAAATAATCTTCTCAGAAATGCTCTTGGGCACTTCCTTATAGCCATCCGGCTCCATTACATACTGACCGCGGCCCTGTGTTTTAGAGCGGAGGTCGGTAGCGTAACCGAACATATCACCGAGAGGAACTCTTGCGTTAATCTGCTTAACACCTGAACGGTCCTCAAAGCCCTGAATCTCACCGCGGCGAGAGTTGAGGTCTCCGATAACATCGCCCATATATTCCTCAGGAACGATAACAGTAACCTTCATGATAGGCTCTAAGAGAACGGGGTCTGCCTTACGGCAAGCCTCTTTGAATGCCATAGAACCGGCAATCTTAAATGCCATTTCAGAAGAGTCAACCTCGTGATAAGAACCGTCATAAAGAGTAACCTTAACGTCAACAACCGGATAGTTAGCAAGAACACCGGCCTGTAAAGCACCTCTGATACCTGCATCAACAGCAGGGATATATTCCTTCGGAACGGTACCACCGGAAACGTTATTGATGAACTCATAGCCCTTACCTGACTCGTTGGGTTCAAGAATAATCTTAACATGACCGTACTGACCGGAACCACCGGACTGACGCTTATACTTGGTCTCGTGGTCAACCTTAGAACGAATGCTCTCTTTGTAAGCAACCTGAGGAGCACCAACGTTAGCCTCAACCTTGAATTCACGGAGCAAACGGTCAACGATGATTTCGAGGTGCAACTCACCCATACCAGCGATAATGGTCTGTCCTGTTTCTTCATCGGTGTAAGCCTTGAAGGTCGGGTCTTCTTCAGCGAGCTTAGCAAGAGCAAGTCCCATCTTCTCCTGACCAGCCTTGGTCTTCGGCTCAATAGCAACACGAATAACAGGCTCGGGGAAGTTCATGGACTCTAAGATAATCGGATGCTTGTCATCACAGAGGGTATCACCTGTTGTAGTGTTCTTAAGACCTACAGCAGCTGCGATATCACCTGCATAGCAGGTCTCGATATCTTCTCTGTGGTTAGCGTGCATCTGAAGAATACGACCGATTCTCTCTTTGTTCTGCTTAACCGAGTTGTAAACACCTGAACCGGAGTCAACACTACCCGAATAAACACGGAAGAAGCAAATCTTACCAACAAAGGGGTCGGTAGCAATCTTAAATGCGAGAGCTGAGAAAGGCTCAGAATCGGAAGAATGTCTAACCTCTTCCTCTTCGGTATCGGGGTTAACACCCTTGATAGCCTCAATATCAGTCGGAGCGGGCATATACTCAACAATTGCATCAAGCAAAGGCTGAACACCCTTATTTCTGTAAGAAGTACCGCAGCAAATCGGAACCATCTCGTTAGCGATAGTTGCCTTGCGGATAATTTTCTTCATCTCATCAACGCTGGGCTCTTCGCCTTCGAAATATTTTTCCATAAGCTCTTCATCCATCTCAACGATAGACTCAACAAGCTCAGTACGATATTTCTCTGCAAGCTCTTTCATATCCTCAGGGATTTCTTCAACTCTAACATCTTTGCCGAGGTCATCATAATAAACCAAAGCATTGTTGTTAAGAAGGTCGATGATACCCTTGAAGGTATCTTCACTTCCGATAGGAAGCTGAATTGGAACTGCATTGCAGTTAAATCTTTCTTTAATCATACCGAGAACTCGGTAGAAATCAGCACCCATAATGTCCATCTTATTAACATAAATCATACGGGGTACTTTGTATTCACCAGCCTGACGCCAAACGGTCTCAGACTGAGGCTCAACACCGCCCTTAGCCCAAAGAACGGATACAGAACCGTCAAGTACACGGAGAGAACGCTGAACTTCAACGGTGAAGTCAACGTGTCCGGGAGTGTCGATAATATTGATACGATGGTCTTTCCAGAAGCAAGTGGTAGCAGCGGAGGTAATGGTAATACCTCTCTCCTGCTCCTGCTCCATCCAGTCCATAGTTGCGCCGCCATCGTGAGTTTCACCCATCTTACGGTTAATACCTGTATAGAAAAGGATACGCTCGGTGGTGGTGGTTTTTCCGGCGTCAATATGTGCCATAATACCAATATTTCTTGTCATTTCAAGAGATACTTTTCTTGGCATATAATCCTCCATACCGCAATATAGCGGTTAACAATACAAATTGTTTTAAATTACCATCTGTAATGAGCAAAAGCTCTGTTTGCTTCTGCCATCTTGTGAGTGTCTTCACGCTTCTTAGCAGCGCCACCCAAACCGTTAACAGCATCTAAAATCTCGCCTGCGAGACGCTCCTTCATAGTTCTCTCGGAACGCTTACGGCTATAAGCTGTTAACCAACGCAAACCTAAGGTCTGCTTTCTTTCGGCTCTAACCTCAAAAGGTACCTGATAGGTTGCACCGCCCTTGCGGACAGCCTTAACCTCGAGCTGCGGCATAACATTTTCCATTGCAGCTTCAAATACTTCAATCGGGTCTTTGCCTGTTTTTTCAGTAATAATGTCGAAAGCGCCGTATACAATCTTCTGAGCAACGCCCTTCTTACCGTCAAGCATAATGTTGTTGATAAGACGGGTAACTACCTTAGAATTGTACATCGGGTCCGGCAATACATCACGTTTAGCAATAAAGCCTCTTCTTGGCACTTTGCTTCCCTCCTTCATAATAATGATTGTAGTCTGTCGAAACGATATGAATCGTTTCGTTAAGCCGATTTTATCGGCTTTGGCAAAATTAAATATGTTTTAATTTTGCACGACAATCATTTCAATGGTTATAGTCAAGTTTTCTAAGAAAACTTGTTGCCAAATCTTTGATTTGGCGGTGAAAACGCACTCCGTGCGGTTTCTCCTAACTATAAGCATTATAATGATATCATAGGTACTCGAGTAACTTCCCGTTTGCACCAAGCACGGCTTATACATATATATTATATATAGACCGCTGCTTGTTTTGCAGCAGAGATATTCTCAAATTTTAATTACTTTGCACCTTGTTTCGGACGCTTAGCTCCGTATTTGGAACGGCTCTGCATTCTGTTTGCAACGCCCTGGGTATCAAGGGTACCTCTTACGATGTGATAACGCACACCTGGTAAGTCCTTAACACGTCCGCCACGAATAAGAACAACGCTGTGCTCCTGCAAATTGTGTCCGATTCCGGGAATATAAGCAGATACTTCAATTCCGTTGGAAAGACGAACTCTGGCAATCTTACGAAGAGCTGAGTTAGGCTTCTTAGGTGTGGAAGTCTTAACGGCTGTGCAAACGCCGCGCTTCTGGGGAGAATCATTGTCAGTAGGCTTGCGCTTCATAGAGTTATAACCCTTTAAAAGAGCGGGAGCCTTGGCTTTCTTCTCAACAGTTTCACGACCGCTGCGAACCAACTGGTTAAACGTAGGCACTAATTACACCTCCCTTAAATTTTCGTCCGAACCATACATTTTCGCATAATTCGGCATGCTAAAATAGTTTATCACAAAATTTCAAATATGTCAAACATTTTTTAATTGGGCATTAAAAAAACCGCTCTTTCGAGCGGTTTTTTTGTAATTCAATTATTCTGCGAATTCATTTTCCTCTTCGGGTTCATCATAAACCGAGGGGTTAATCTCTTCGCATTTCATACCTGTTCCCGCAGGAACAAGCTTACCAATAATAACATTTTCCTTAAGACCAAACAACGGGTCAACCTTACCCTTAATAGCGGCCTCAGTGAGAACACGTGTGGTTTCCTGGAAGGAAGCGGCAGAAAGGAATGACTCTGTTGCCAAGGAAGCCTTGGTAATACCGAGCAATGTTACCTGGTACTGAGCCTTACTGAGTCCCTCTTCGCCTGCATCAATGCGAGCCTGAACAGCCTTATTAGCATCAGAAATTTCCTTATATTCATAGCTTGCATTCTGAATAAGGTCTGTTGAGCCTGAATCAGTAATCTTAAGCTTCTTCATCATCTGACGAACGATAACCTCAATGTGTTTATCGTTGATATCAACACCCTGAGTTCTATATGCATTCTGAATTTCAGCGATAATATACTGTTGAACAGCCTCAGGT
>JAZSEU010000044.1:0-13617 GCA_045531855.1 Acutalibacteraceae bacterium | reverse complement strand
TTTTTGCAATGCTTTTTCAGCAGACTTTTAGTCTGTCTTTTCGTTATGCCCTTCTTTGCAAAAAAAGAACTCGAACCAACTTCACTTGCTGATTCAAATTCTTTTTTCTACTCATTAATTTCTTAACTTAATGGTATTGCCCTGTAGGGTGCTTTTTTTATTCACTAGCCGTTTCCTTTGAAGAGGTAACTGCTTTCTGTTTTTTAAGGGTTATGCTAACCTTATTTAAGCTATTGTTCTTAGTATCAAGCTTCACTGAAACAGAATTTTTATCGCTATAATATCCCTTTGGAACGGTATAGGTTAAATTATAATCCCCATAGGATAAATCTTCCTTTAAAACAACCCCGCTTGCATTTGTTTTACCGATAGAGGTTTCAACATTTGCAATAGCATTTCCCGCCTCATCCTTAACAGTAACCTCTAAGGCTGCCGCCATTCTGATATTTGATGGAGTTGAAACCACCATCAAGGGCCACTGCGGGTCAGGACCGTACCACATACGCTCAATAGCACACATTTCAGGTCCGTTATCATTTCCAACATGGAAAAGCCAGTTATAACCGTTCTTATATCCGGCATATATTGCAACATGGCTTGCATAATCGGCAGAAGAGCCATAATTCTTAAAGAAAACAACCGAGCCTATCGGGATATCTGCAGAGCTTTTATAATGTATCCAACCGGTTGAATCCTTAGAGGCTGTGAAAGGAATTGCAGAAGAATAACCTTTATTTATCCAGTCCTTAGCGGCAATATACCAGTCATTAGCACTATAAGATTTATTGGGTCTTGTAAGAGAAGAAGTATCAATTCCCGCAACATTGGGAAGATAGTTGAAATAAACATAGGTAACATAGGAAGCACAAACCAAATCGCCCTTTTCGAAGAAAGCAATATCAGGCTTTCCGTTAGCATCGGTTTCATAACCCGAAGTGCCGCCATCATAGTCATAGCTGATATTGGAAAGTATTCCCATTCCTCTCTTGCTAGCCGCTGGGATATAGGTCCACATTTTTCCAAGTGAGCGATGGTAATCAAGCTTATACCCCGTATAAACCAACGAGTCCATAAAGATATTGTTTTCAATATTGGTGTTGGTATTATATTTATATCCCGAGGTTATAGTCTGTGTAGGTGTCGAGGGAGCAGGAGCAGAAGAAACAGGCTTGCTGCTTACAACAGGCTGTGAAGAAACCTCAGAGGATACTATTTCCTCACTCGAAACCTCTTCGCTTGATACTTCCTCTTCGCTTGAAGAAGAAACCTCCGGTTCATCTTCCTGCCTTTTAGAGTTTGCAATCAGAACTGTGCCGACAGTGATACTAACCACAAGGCAAAGTGCTATAACGGCAGATATGATTTTATGTGCATAAATAAGACCTAATAAAGCAAAAAATTTATTTTTCATAATTTTCCTCTTGTTTTAATATTCTGAATACTGCAAGCCCCATTTTAGTGAAAATTTAAGGAAAAGTCAAGTCTTGGCTTGATTTACCACGAAAAAAGTTGAAAAAAATCAAATTTTTTATTGACTGGAATAAAAAATAGTAGTATTCTTATAAAATAGAGAAAATTAGGAGGAAAACTATTATGTTTAAATCAGAGTATTTGCAGAGAGTTTATGCTTCGGTTGAAGCTAGAAACCCTGGCGAAAATGAATTTTTGCAGGCAGTTCGTGATGTTCTCGAATCATTAGAGCCTGTTGTAATGCAGGATGATAAGTTTGAAAAGAACGGCATTATCGAGCGTATGGTTGAGCCCGAGCGTATGATTAGCTTCCGTGTTTCATGGGTTGATGATAACGGTCAGGTTCAGGTTAACAGGGGCTTCAGAGTTCAGTTTAATTCTGCTATTGGTCCTTATAAGGGCGGTCTTCGTTTCCATCCCTCAGTTAACGCTTCTATTATGAAGTTCTTAGGCTTTGAGCAGACCTTCAAAAACAGCCTTACAGGTCTTCCTATGGGCGGCGGTAAGGGCGGTTCGGACTTTGACCCCCGTGGCCGTTCCGATGGCGAAATTATGCGTTTCTGCCAGAGCTTTATGACCGAGCTTTCAAAGCATATCGGTGCTGATACTGACGTTCCCGCAGGTGATATCGGTGTTGGTGCCCGTGAGGTAGGCTACCTTTACGGTCAGTATAAGAGACTTCGCAATGAATTTACTGGTGTTCTCACAGGTAAAGGCCGTTCATTCGGCGGTTCCTTGATTCGCCCTGAGGCTACAGGCTTTGGTGCTGTTTACTATGCAGTTGAAATGCTTAAGACCTTTGGTGAGGATATCAAGGGCAAAACCTTTGCAGTTTCAGGCTTCGGTAACGTTGCTTGGGGTACTGTTAAAAAGGTTAACGAGCTTGGCGGTAAGGTTGTTACCATTTCTGGCCCTGACGGATACATATATGATGAAGAGGGTATCTGCACCGAAGAAAAGATTAACTTCATGCTTGAGATGAGAGCTTCGGGACGTGATAAGGTTAAGGACTATGCTGATAAGTTCGGTGTTCCTTACTTTGAGGGCAAGAGACCTTGGGAAGTTAAGGTTGATGTTGTTATGCCTTGTGCTACTCAGAACGAGGTTGGTATCGAGGACGCTAAGAACATCGTTAATAATGGCGTTAAATACTATGTTGAGGTTGCTAATATGCCTACAACCGATGAGGCTGTTTCTTATCTTAAGGCAAACAAGGTTGTTATTGCTCCCTCTAAGGCAGTTAATGCCGGCGGCGTTGCAGTTTCAGGTCTTGAGATGAGCCAGAACTCTATGCGTTACAGCTGGACAGCTGAAGAGGTTGACGCTAAGCTTCATCAGATTATGTCTGATATTTATAAGAACTCCTGGGAGGCTGCTAAGAAGTACGGTATGGAGGGCGACCTCATTGCAGGTGCTAACATTGCAGGCTTCGAAAAGGTTGCAGATGCTATGATAGCTCAGGGTGTTGCATACTAATTTTTAAAAGCTTTATGAGGGAAGAGGCAACTCTTCCCTCTTTTTTTATTTTCATATAAAAATTTTCTGATATTTTGTGCATTTTGCGGAAAAGTATAAAAAGAAATATTATTTGGAGGTTTTTATATGAAACGAAAACTTTTATCCCTTTTAATCGCATTTGTTTGTTCCATTTCCTGTCTTAGCCTCGCTTCCTGCGGAGAAAAGGACAAATCTCAGGTTTATTTTTTAAACTTCAAGCCTGAATCGGCAAGCGTTTATGAAGAGCTTGCAAAAAAATATGAGGAAGAAACAGGCGTTAAGGTTAAGGTTGTAACTGCGGCTGCCAATAACTATGAGCAAACCTTAAAATCTGAAATCGCTAAAACTGCAGCCCCAACCATTTTTCAGGTTAACGGCCCTGTAGGATACGATGCCTGGAAAGACTATTGCCTTGATATTAAAGACAGCAAGCTTTATTCTTTCCTTTCCGATAAGGATTTAGCCATAAAGGAAGATGACGGCGTTTATGCTATTCCTTATGTTGTTGAGGGCTACGGCATTATTTATAATGATGCTATTATGAAGAAATATTTTGCACTTAAAAATAAAAAGTCCCCTCTTTCCTCCGCCGAGGAAATTGATAGCTTTGATAAATTAAAGACGGTTGTTGAGGATATGACCGCTAACAAAGAAGCATTGGGAATCAAGGGTGTTTTTGCTTCAACCTCACTGTCAACAGGCGAGGACTGGCGATGGCAAACCCATCTTTTGAATGTTCCGATTTATTATGAGATTTCAGAAATGGGTGAAGAGCTTGATGCAACCCTTTCACTTTTAGAGGCAAACGAAATTGAGTTTAAATATGTTGATAATTTCAGCCGACTTTTCGACCTTTATATAGATAACTCTGTAACCGCTAAAACCTTGCTCGGCTCGAAATCGGTTGCCGATTCTATGGCAGAGTTTGCTTTAGGAGAAGCAGCGATGGTGCAGAACGGAAACTGGGCTTGGTCGCAGATTTCGGGTGTTCAGGGCAACACAGTAAAAGAAGAGGATATCAAAATGCTTCCCATTTATATCGGTGTTGAGGGTGAAAAGGGACAAGGCATTTGTATCGGCACAGAAAACTATTTTGCAATAAATAAAAATGTTGATGAAGAAAGTCAAAAGGCTTCTCTCGCATTTCTTGAATGGCTATTCTCAAGCGAAACAGGTAAAAAATATGTAACCGAAAAATTAGGCTTTATAACCCCATTTAACACATTCTCTGAAAACGAGCTTCCCAACGACCCCTTAGCAAAGGAAATTGCAAAATATATGAACGATGATTCATTAAAAAATATCCCTTGGGCTTTCAGTGCTTTCCCGAGTGATGCATTTAAAAGAGAAGTTGGAAGTGCCTTGCTTGACTATGTTCAGGGCGAAAAGAAATGGGATGAATTCAAGAAAACAGTTGCGGATAAATGGAAGAGTGAACGAGGATAATGAATAACTCTGTTAAACGCTATTTCCCAATCTTCGTTCTTCCAACCCTTATAGCCTTTCTTATTGCCTTTGTAATTCCATTTGTTTTGGGACTTTTCCTATCCTTTACAGAGTTCAGGACCGTAAGCGATGCCTCCTTTGTTGGCTTTTCCAACTATATAAGAGCTTTCAGTGAGGATAACTCCTTTTTAACTGCCCTTTGGTTTACTGTGAGATTTGCCGTTATGTCGGTTATAAGCATAAATGTTATAGCATTTCTGTTGGCTTTAATGCTAACCAGAACAGTTCCCGGAACTAAGTTTTTCAGAACAGTATTCTTTATGCCAAATCTTATCGGCGGAATAGTTCTTGGCTATATCTGGCAGGTTATAATCAACGGAGTTCTTTACCGCTTCAATTATTCAATAACCTCAAATTCAGCCTTTGGCTTCTGGGGAATGGTTATTCTTATGAACTGGCAAATGATAGGATATATGATGATTATTTATATCGCAGGAATTCAGAATATCCCAACCGATATAATTGAGGCATCCAAGGTTGATGGTGCGGGTGCATTTACCACACTTCGCAAAATTATAATCCCATCGGTTATGCCCTCAATTACCATTTGTTTGTTTCTAACGATAACAAATTCCTTTAAGCTTTTCGACCAGAACCTAAGCCTTACTGCAGGAGCCCCCGCCAACCGCACTCAGATGGTAGCTCTTGATATCTATAACACCTTTTATTCAAGAACAGGCTTTGAGGGTGTTGGACAGGCAAAGGCGGTTATCTTCTTTATTATCGTTGCCATTATAGCCTTGGCTCAGCTTAAATTTACCCGTTCAAAAGAGGTGGAGCATTAGTGAAAGAAAAAATACTCAACAGAATATTTTTTATAATATTATCCTTTGCGGCAATAGTTTTTATCTTCCCCGTTTTCATAGTTCTTATGAACTCCTTCAAGCTGAAGTTTTCTATTGCCTCAAACCCTTTTGCTTTACCAACTGCCGATACCTTTACAGGCTTTGAAAACTATACCGAGGGTATTCGCAATACGGGCTTTTTTTCAGCTTTTGGGTGGTCCCTTTTTATAACTGTTTTTTCGGTTGCGGCAATCGTTGTTTTCACCTCTATGACGGCTTGGTATATAATAAGGGTTAAGAACGCCTTTAATTCTATACTTTACTATGCCCTTGTCTTTTCAATGATAGTTCCCTTTCAGATGGTTATGTTCACAATGTCCAAAACAGCTAATGTTCTAAGACTTGATAATCCTCTTGGAATAATTCTTATTTATTTAGGCTTCGGGGCGGGACTATCTGTGTTTATGTTTTCGGGCTTTATTAAAACTGTTCCCTTAGGAATTGAAGAGGCAGCAACTATTGACGGCTGCAACACTCTTCAGGTTTTCTGGAAGGTTGTTTTCCCTATTTTAAAGCCGACTGCAATAACCGTTGCAATCCTTAACACAATGTGGATTTGGAACGATTATCTGCTCCCCTATCTCGTTATTGGAAACGATTATAAAACAATACCGATAGCAGTTCAGTATTTAAAGGGCGGATATGGCTCGGTTGATATGGGAGCTATGATGGCAATGCTTGTGCTTTCAATCGTTCCGGTTGTTATTTTCTATCTTACAAGCCAAAAATATATCATAAAAGGAGTAGCTTCGGGTGCTGTTAAAGGATAAAGAACAAAAGGGGAAGCTTAAAAGCGGAATTTTGCTTTCCGTAACCTCGCTTCCCTCGCCCTATGGTATAGGCTCACTCGGTGAAGAATGCTTTTCTTTTCTTGATTTTTTAAGGAAAACCCGACAAAGCTATTGGCAACTTCTGCCCTTATGCCCTTTTGGTAAAGGCAATTCCCCCTATAGCTCGTATTCTTCTTTCGCAGGGGAAATTTTGCTCATTGATATTCCTCTTCTTGTAAATTCAGGTCTTTTAAGAGAAGAGGATATCCCAAAGACCGACTTTCAACAAAACGTTGACTATCAAAAGGTACGCAAATTCAAACTGCCGCTTTTAAAAAAAGCGGCAGCTAACTTTGATGATGAAAACCGAGATTTCAAGGCTTTTAAAAGAGAAAATGCTTTCTGGCTTAAGGATTTTGCTTTGTTTATGGCTATAAAAGATAGCTTTTCGGGTGCCCCCTTTTATAATTGGGAGGATAGTCTTAAATACCGTCTGCCCGATGCTCTAAAGGCTTTTGAGGATACCCATAGAGAAGAAATTCTCTTTTATGAAATAACCCAGTTTCTTTTCTTTTCGCAGTTTTTAAGGGTTAAAAATTATGCTGAAAGGTGCTTTATAAAGCTTATCGGGGATATCCCCTTTTATGTTTCACTTGATAGTGCGGATGTCTGGAGTAATCCCGACTGCTTCAAATTAGGGCGAGATATGAAACCCCTCTTGGTTGCAGGTGTGCCGCCTGATTTGTTTTCAAGTACCGGTCAGCTCTGGGGCAATCCGATTTATGACTGGGAGCATTTAAGGAAAAACAACTACCCCTTTTGGAAAGAGAGGCTTTTCCATTATTCAAGGCTTTATCATGCCGTTAGAATTGACCATTTCAGAGCCTTTGCAAATTACTATGCTATCCCCTCTTCTGCCCCTGATGCAAGGTCGGGCAAATGGGAAAAAGGTATAGGCTTTCAGTTCTTTTCTTCTCTTAAGGATATTCTTAAAAACACCGAAATCATAGCCGAAGATTTAGGAGAAGAAAGCATTGAGGTTGATGAGCTTATAAACAGAACCGGCTTTCCTAATATGAAGGTTTTGCAGTTTGCCTTTGATTCCGATTTAAAGGATAGGTTTTTACCCCGAAATTTTTCAAGAAACTGTGTTTGTTACACAGGCACCCACGATAATGATACAACTATCGGTTGGTATGAAAAGGCTGAAAAAAAGGAAAAACTGCTTTTTGATAAGCTTGTGCCTAAAGCCTATGACTCGGTATCGTTAAACCTTATTTCCTTTGCTATGAAATCAAAAGCCAAAACGGTTATAATACCGCTTCAAGACTATTTAGAGCTTCCCTCTAAGGACAGAATGAACACCCCAGGCACCGAAAACGGCAACTGGGAATGGCGATATTTGGAAACCGACCTTTCCGATACCCTCGCCGATACCGTTCTTAGATTATCTAAAGGAAGAAATTAAAAGCACCTCTTTCGAGGTGCTTTCCTTTATTTTTTACCTGTCGAGCCGAAACCGCCCGCACCTCTTTCGGTATCGTTAAGAGCCTCTGTTTCGGTATATTCAACCGCTAAGAACGGAGCGATTACCATCTGAGCAATTCTTTCACCTGCAGCAATAGTCTGAGCAGTGTTTGAGTGGTTATGGAGAGCTACCATAATCTCGCCTCTGTAATCACTGTCAATAACGCCAACCTTATTTGCGGGAGCGAGGCCTCTCTTGGTTGCAATACCGCTTCTCGCATATATAAGTCCTGCATATCCTTCGGGAATTTCCATAGCAATACCTGTGTGAACAAGTCTTGTTTCCCCTGCCTCTATTGTGATTTCCTCTTCTGCAGAATATAAATCTGCTCCTGCGGCAAACTCTGAGCCATAGGTGGGAGTATGAGCCTTCTCATTAAGTTTTACAAAGTTAACCTTAATCATTTTTATCACCTTTCATAAATATCGCCTGAGCCCATTTTTCTCTGCCAAACACCGTCAAGCCAGATAACCCGACCCGATTCAAGCGATTTTTTAACATCTATAATCCTTTGATTTGATGAGCCTCTGAAAATAAGATCGGGGCTTTTAAGCTCCTCAACAAACTTTCCGTCAACCAAAACATCAATATTAGAGAGTATTTCCAAAACCGTTTCTTTATTTCCAACCTTACCCTCAAGCAACTGTCGGTCAAAATCAAAGCCTGTATAGCACCAAACCGTTTTTTCAGGAAGCCTTTTCTTGATTTCCTTTAAAACGCTAAGTATTCCCTCTTGGTTTTCGGGCTCAAACGGCTCGCCTCCAAGAAGTGAAAAACCCTCAATATGCTTTGGACTTAAAGCGGTTATTATCTCTTCAATAGTGTCTTGTGTAAAGGGTTTGCCAAAGCTAAAATCCCAAGCCTCGCTGTTAAAACAGTTTTTACAGCGGTGTCTGCACCCGCTTACGAAAAGCGATACCCTGACACCAGGCCCATTGGCAATATCAAATTTTTTGATAACTGCATAATTCATAGTTATATCCTTTAATTAAGGGGCAGGATAACCTGCCCCTAATTTTATTAGAGATGCAATACTCTTTCCTTAATTTCCTGAGTTCTGCCCTGATTCCAATACTGAGTACCGATATATCCGCAAGTACGTCTCGCAACATTCATCTTATCCTGGTCGGTATTTCCGCAAACGGGACATTTCCAAACGAGCTTACCGTGTTCATCCTCTTCAATGCCGATTTCACCATCATAACCGCAGTTATGGCAATAATCGCTCTTGGTGTTGAGCTCGGCATACATAATGTTATCATAGATAAACTGAATAACCGAGATAACAGCCTCTAAGTTGTTCTGCATATTCGGAACTTCAACATAGGAAATAGCTCCACCTGGAGAAAGCAACTGGAACTTAGCCTCAAGTGCTAACTTATCGAATGCATCGATTTCCTCACCAACATGAACATGATAGCTGTTGGTGATATAGTTTCTATCGGTTACGCCCTTGACAACACCAAAACGCTTCTGCAAGCATTTAGCAAACTTATAGGTGGTGCTTTCAAGCGGTGTACCGTAAAGTGAATAATCGATATTCTCGGCTGCTTTCCATTTAGCAGTATACTCATTGAGCTTTCTCATAATCTCAAGGCCGAATTCCTCGCCCTCAGGCTCGGTAAGCTTCTTGCCGTTCATGCTATAAACACATTCCCAAAGACCTGCATAACCGAGAGACAAGGTTGAATAACCGCCATGGAGATATTTATCAATGGTTTCACCCTTCTTGAGTCTCAATAATGCACCGTACTGCCAGAGAATAGGAGCGGCATCAGAAACTGTTCCAGTCAGTCTTTCATGGCGAGCCTGAAGTGCTCTATGGCAAAGCTCCATTCTCTCATCGAAAATCTTCCAGAATTTTTCTTTATCGCCACCGGCAGAAAGCCCGATATCAACAAGGTTAACGGTAACAACGCCCTGATTGAAGCGGCCATAATACTTAGGCTTGCCGTTTTCATCAACATAGGGAGTTAAGAAACTGCGGCAACCCATACAGGTATAACAATGACCCTCGCCGTTTTTATCAATCTTATTCTCGAGCATCATTTTCTCTGAAATATAATCGGGAACCATACGCTTAGCAGTACACTTAGCAGAAAGCTGAGTTAAGTACCAATACTTAGTGCCCTCACGTATATTATCCTCTTCAAGAACATAGATAAGTTTGGGGAATGCGGGAGTAACCCAAACACCCTTTTCGTTCTTAACGCCCTGATAACGCTGTTTTAAAACTTCCTCAATAATCATAGCGAGGTCTGCTTTTTCCTGCTCATCCTTAGCTTCGTTAAGATACATAAATACGGTTACAAAAGGAGCCTGACCGTTAGTTGTCATCAAAGTTACAACCTGATACTGAATGGTCTGAACACCCTTGCGGATTTCATCTCTGAGTCTCTTTTCGGCAATATCCTTAATCTTCTCTTCGGTTATACCCTCAATACCCGAAAGCTCTGCCTCAACCTCTTTGAGAAGCTTTTTACGACTGATATCAACAAAGGGGGCTAAATGGGTAAGGCTGATACTCTGACCGCCATACTGACAAGAAGCAACCTGAGCGATAATTTGAGTTGCTATATTGCAAGCGGTTGAGAATGTATGGGGTTTTTCTATATATGTACCGCTGATAACAGTACCGTTCTGAAGCATATCCTCAAGATTTACGAGGTCGCAGTTATGCATATGCTGAGCAAAATAGTCAGCATCGTGAAAGTGGATAAGACCTCTTTCGTGAGCATCAACAATATCGGGCTCTAAAAGAATACGCTTGGTTATATCCTTACTAACCTCGCCTGCCATATAATCACGCTGAACGCTGTTAACGGTAGGATTTTTGTTAGAGTTCTCCTGTTTTACTTCCTCATTGTTGCATTCAATAAGGCTTAAAATCTGCTCATCGGTTGTGTTGGACTTACGAACCAATGCTCTGGTATAACGGTAGGTTATGTAACGGCGGGCAACATCAAATGCACGCTGATTCATAATCTGGTCCTCAACCATATCCTGAATTTCTTCAACGCTTAAAGAGCGGTTCATATTAAGAGCCGCACTCTCAACATCCTCCGCAATTCTCTTTATCTGGATTTCGCTCATTCTTTCGCTTGGAACAACAGTATCATTAGCCTTAGAAACCGCTATAACGATTTTTTTAGGGTCAAATTCAACCTCTGCTCCGCTTCTCTTAATAATTTTCATAGCTTTACTTCCCCAAAATATTCTATTTCTGTTTTTAATTTAACACAATATATTGTGTAGTGCAAGTATTATTATAACACAATAAATAGAAAAATCAAGTGGGAATTTTAAAAAGATTTCTTTTTTCTCTTTTTTGTTATTTCCCACAAATTTTTACATCCCTTTTATATTTTTCAAACAATTTAAATTTGAGTTATCAAAAAGGGTCAAGGGCGAAGCCCTTGTCGTTTAGGGGGTTTACGATGTCGGCGTGCAAAATTAAAAAACATATCTTTCTTGCCTTTCAGTTGAGAGCTTGCTCTCACTCCTGAAAGGCTCTTTTATCATAGCTGCAACCCGACATCTAAAGGGGGAATCGAAATCCCCCTTTTAAAAGGCGAATCTTTCCGCCCTTTCTTTTCGCCCACACAAGAAAGGGCGTGCCGGTCGCGGCATGAGCGACAAAGAAGTAAATTTTCACTCTTATATTTTAAAATAAAAAAGAGCGACAAATTATCGCTCTTGAACTAAATATTATTGCGGTATCTTGATTTCTCCGTTTTCTTTTTCAAATTCTCTGATATATTTGTTTAATACATAAAGAACTTGCCCGTTCCCTGAACGGCCCTCATATTTTGCTACATAATGCAACTTATAATGCAAATCCTTGTCTATTTCAATTCCTAAATGCTTATTATCCTTGTTTCTCATAAACTCACCTAAAACAATCTTATTTTAAGTTTATTTTAAGATTATTTTGTGTTATAATGTTATTGATATACTCAATTTAAGTATACTAAAATATTTTTTAAGGAGTGTTTTTTTATGAGAGAAGTAGTTTGTTGGTGTTGTGAATATTTTGAACTTTCAGAAATCTCAGACCCATTTTACAAATTGATACACGGTATAAAAGATTGTTGCAGTTTAAAAAATAAGGGTGTAAACAGCGAGGATGCCGTTTGCGAAGATTTTTTGTTAAGGTCAGGTTTATTCACCAAGAGAAGTATCACAGAGAGATGCAAGAATTATCATAATTCTAACCAAAAGCCTTAAAGCCCTCGCCAACTATTTCCCCTGCATCTGCAACTACTATAAAGGCTTTTTTATCAATTTTATCGAGGATAGAATAAACCGCCGAAACCTCGTGTACTCTTACAACGCAAAGAAGAAGTTGTCTTTTTTCATCAGTATATCCGCCCTTTGCAGAAAGTACAGTTACTCCTCTTTTAAGGGTTGAATTTATTTCCTTGCAGATTTCTTTATATTTTAAGGACACAATATATATGAGTTTTCCCTTATCGCCGCCATAGAGCATTTTATCCATTATAACCGAAGAAGCATAAAGCGATACCGAGGAATATAACGCACTTTCTATATTTCCATAAACAAAAGCCGCTAAGGCTACAACCGCCGCATCCATTATAAGAATTACTCTACCTACGGTTAAATGCCTGAAACGGCAGTTGATAATCTTTGCTAAAATATCAACTCCGCCTGTTGTTGCACCTCTGAGCAGGATAAGACTTAGCCCCAGCCCCATAAGTGTTCCGCCAAAGAGAGAAGCCAAAATTTTATCGATATGAAAAGAGGGTAATATAGCATCGGTAACCGTAAGAGCAAAGGAAACAATACCCGTTGCTATAGCAGTTTTAACTATAAATATTCCGCCAAACTTTAGAAAGCCTAAAATCAAAACAGGAATATTAAGCAAAAGAAGAATTATACCACTCGGCAGTGAAAACAGATAGTTTATTAAGGTTGCGATACCTGTAAACCCCCCGGGCGAGATTTCATTTGCAGTTATAAACATTGTAACCGCTGAGGAATATATAAAGGCTCCAATAAAAAACCATATTATATCAAAAACTGTTTTTCTTATGTTTTTCAAACTTATCACCTATTAAATATATTCCCCTTTTATAAATAAAAAAACCGTTGCTATTAGCAACGGTTCTAAAATTAGATTTTCATAATTCCAAATGCACTAAGCACTGAGGAAACAAGAATAAGCACTATACAAATCGGAGCGATATATTTAATAACAATGGTAAACAAAGTCTTTGCCTTAAAGGGAGCGCCGATTTCAATCTCTTCAATAATTGCTTTCGGCTTAATGATATAGCCAACGAAAATGCAAGTAAGAAGAGCTACTATCGGCATAAGCACGCTATTGCTTATGAAATCGAAGAAATCAAGCAAAGCCATACCTATAATAGTAAAGCCGCTCCAGATTCCGTTACCCAAAGACACAGGAATTCCAATAGCTAAACAGAAAACGAAAACAATCGCACAAACAACCTTTCTATTCCAACCAAGCTTATCTCTTACAATAGAAACAACCGTTTCCATAAGAGAGATGGAAGAGGTGAGCGCTGCAAAGAGAACTAAAAGGAAGAATAAAGCACCGATTATAGCTCCGCCTGTCATACTCTCAAAAACCTTAGGAAGTGTAACAAACATAAGGCCTGGGCCTTGACCGAGAGCTTCCTCACTACCGCCCGAGAAGCTGAATACTGCGGGGATAATCATAAGACCTGCCATAAAGGCAATACCTGTATCAAAAATCTCAATCTGACGAACTGAGGATTCAAGGTTAACTTCCTTTTTCATATATGAGCCATAGGTAATCATAATACCCATCGCAAGCGACATTGAGTAGAAAAGCTGACCTAAAGCTGCAAGCACGGTTGTTGCCGAGAATTTAGAAAAATCGGGGGTTATGTAATAGATTAAACCATCTATAGCTCCAGGCATAAATAAACCGTAAATCGCAATGAAAACAGTAATCAAAGCGAGAATAGGCATCATAAACTTACTAACCTTTTCA
>JAZSEU010000054.1:0-2119 GCA_045531855.1 Acutalibacteraceae bacterium | reverse complement strand
TTTTTACCTTTTCACTCCCAAGCAAATTTTCCTTGACATATCCTTTCTAAAATAGTATGATTAAATAAATAGAAAAGGCTTTGATGGGAATTAGTAACTTAACTAATGCTTTCAGAGAGAGGATGGATGGTGCAAATCCTTAAGCGGAAGTTTTGAGAAGCTCTCCCTGAGTTATGCCCGAAAGGTGCATCGGCAAACCGCCGTTATCGGTTTCGAGTGCAGGGTCTTCCCTGAATTTAGGTGGTACCGCGGATTATTTTCGCCCTGATTTTTTCAGGGCGTTATTTTTTTAAGGAGATGGAAACTATGAAATTGGAAATTTTGAAATTATTAGCCCGAAATGCACGTTACACAGCAGATGAAATAGCAACAATGTTAGCTGCCGATAAGACTGAGGTTGAAAATAATATTAAAGAACTCGAAAAGGAAGGACTGCTCAGAGGCTATAAGGCTATTGTTGACTGGGATAAAATTGACGGTGCCTATGTTTCAGCAATAATTGAACTCAATGTTGTCCCAACTGCAGGTCTTGGCTTTGAAGAGGTTGCTAAAAAGATTATGAGCTATCCTCAGGTTGAATCAGTTTATCTTATGTCGGGTGTTTACGACCTTAATGTTGTTGTTAAGGGCAAAACCCTTCAGGATATTGCTAAATTTGTTGCAAAGGAGCTTGCAACTATTGATTCCGTAACCTCAACCTCAACCCATTTCGTTATGCGTCGTTACAAGGATATGGATGTTGAATTAGTATCCGAGGATGAGGATGATAGGGGGCAAATCTGGATATGATAGATTATTCCAAGGTTTTAAACAAAACGGTTACTGATATAAAACCTTCAGGAATAAGAAAGTTTTTCGATATCGCTGCAACTATGGATGATGTTATTTCGCTTGGAGTCGGAGAGCCCGATTTCCAAACCCCTTGGCAAATCAGAAAAGCAGGAATAAACTCTCTTCAGAGAGGCAGAACGAAATACACTTCAAACAAAGGTCTTGATAAGCTCATAAGAGAGATTTCAAGCTATATGAAGCGTAAATATTCCCTTTCTTATTCTCCCAAAGATGAAATTTTTGTAACTGTTGGCGGAAGTGAGGCTATTGATGCTTGCATCAGAGCAATTATAGCCCCTGGTGATGAGGTAATTATCCCTCTGCCGAGCTATGTTTGCTATGAGCCTATAACTCGCCTTGCAGGCGGTGTTCCTGTTATTATAAATACTAAGGCTGAAAACGATTTCAAGGTTACTGCAGAAGAGCTTAAAAACGCAATAACCGATAAAACCAAGGCTTTGATTCTCCCCTATCCCTGCAACCCAACGGGTGCCATTATGGAAAGAGAGGATATCGAGGCTTTAGCCGAGGTTCTAAAGGATACTAACATAATCGTTCTTTCAGATGAAATCTATTCAGAGCTTACATTCTCGGGCAAGCCGCATGCAGCAGCTGCATCAATTGACGGTATGTTCGAAAGAACCGTTACAATTAACGGATTTTCGAAGGCTTTTTCTATGACAGGCTGGCGTTTAGGTTTTGCTTGCGGACCAAAAGAGATTATAAAACAGGCTCTTAAAATTCATCAATACGCTATTATGTGTGCTCCAACAACCTCTCAGCATGCTGCTATCGAGGCTCTAAAAAGCTGTGATGATGATGTTGAATATATGCTTAAAGAATATAATATGCGTCGCAGAATGATGGTTGCAGGCTTTAATAAAATAGGTCTTGAATGCCGTGAGCCAAAAGGTGCTTTCTATGCTTTTCCCTCGATTAAATCAACAGGGATGACAAGTGATGAATTTTGCGAAAAGCTTTTGGAATCAAAAAAGGTAGCCGTTGTTCCGGGTAACGCTTTCGGAGAAAGCGGCGAAGGCTTTATCAGAGCTTCTTATTGCTATTCTGTTGAACACATAACCGAAGCTTTAAAACGTATTGAAGAGTTTTTAAAAGAAATTAAGAAATAAAAAAAGACTGTCCGAAAGGCAATACCATTAAGTTAAGAAATTAATGAGTAGAAAAAAGAATTTGAATCAGCAAGTGAAGTTGGTTCGAGTTCTTTTTTTGCAAAGAAGGGCATAACGAAAAGACAGACTAAAAGTCTGCTGAAAAAGCATTGCAAAAA
>JAZSEU010000052.1:0-56381 GCA_045531855.1 Acutalibacteraceae bacterium | reverse complement strand
TACCATGGCAGAGGTATTATAATCGGAAAAAGTGCTGATGGAACCAAAGCTATAACTGCATACTTTATTATGGGACGCAGTGAAAACAGCCGAAACAGAGTTTTTGTTGAAGATGGCGATGGTATTCGCACTCAGGCATTTGATGAATCAAAAATGACCGACCCCCATCTTATTATCTATGCTCCGGTTCGTGTTCTTGGCAATAAAACCATTGTTACAAACGGAGACCAAACCGATACAATTTATGACCTTATGGATAAACAAATGACCTTTGAGCAGTCCCTTAGAACTCGTGAATTTGAGGATGATGCTCCCAATTTCACTCCTCGTATCTCGGGAATTATCCGCCTAGAAAAAGAGGATATGAATTTTGCGATGTCTATTTTAAAATCAGCTGATGGTGATGATTCTTCTTGTCAAAGATATACCTTTGCTTATAGTAATCCAATTGCAGGTAAAGCAAAGTTTATTCATACTTATAAATGCGATGGCAATCCCCTACCAAGTTTTGAGGGTGAGCCTAAAACCTTAAAGCTTCCTGACTGCGATATTGATGAATTAACCAATTTAATTTGGAGCAATCTTAACGAGGATAATAAAGTTTCCCTTTTTGTAAGATACATTGATATTAAAAGCGGAAAATATGAATCGAGAATAGTTAACAAAAATAACTAAGGAGATACTAAAATGAAAGAATTTGAACTTAAATACGGTTGTAACCCCAACCAAAAACCCTCTAAAATCTATATGGCGGATGGGAGTGAGCTTCCGATTGAAATACTTTGCGGAAGACCTGGTTATATAAACTTCCTTGATGCTTTTAACTCTTGGCAGTTGGTAAAAGAACTTAAAGAGGCTTTAGGACTTCCTGCAGTTACTTCCTTTAAGCACGTAAGTCCAACAAGTGCCGCTGTTGGAACTATTCTTCCCGAAAAGCTTAAAAAAGCTTGCTTTGTTGATGATATTGTAGATTTAGATAAATCTCCCTTAGCTTGTGCCTATGCGAGAGCCAGAGGAACCGATAGAATGTGCTCTTTTGGCGACTGGGTAGCACTTTCCGATGTTTGCGATGTAACAACTGCTCTTCTTATTAAAAGAGAAGTTTCTGACGGTGTTATTGCACCAGGTTATGAACCTGAAGCACTTGAAATTTTAAAATCTAAAAGAAACGGCAACTATAATATAGTTAAAATCGACCCTGATTATGTTCCTGCCGCTCAGGAAACCAAACAGGTTTATGGTATCACATTTGAGCAAGGCAGAAACAACTTCAAAATTGATGAGGCTCTTCTTTCCAATCTCGTAACCGAGAATAAGGAGTTACCCGATAGTGCTAAAAGAGACCTTATCATTTCTTTGATTACCCTTAAATATACTCAGTCTAACTCGGTTTGCTTTGCAACTGACGGACAGGCAATTGGCGTAGGTGCCGGTCAGCAGTCTAGAATTCACTGCACAAGACTTGCAGGAAGTAAAGCTGATACTTGGTTTTTACGCCAACACGATAAGGTATTAAATCTCCCCTTCCTTGATGAGATTTCAAGACCTACAAGAGATAATGTTATTGACGGATATATCAACCGCAACGAAGAAGATGTTTGTGCCGATGGTAACTGGCAGAAATACTTTAAATCTCAGCCTTCACCTTTAACTGATGAAGAGATTAAAGAATATCTTTCAACAATCAGCGGTGTAGCTTTAGGCTCTGATGCTTTCTTCCCCTTTGATGATAATATTGAGAGAGCTTATAGAAGCGGTGTTTCCTATATTGCTGAGCCTGGCGGTTCTATTAGAGATGATGCAGTTATAGATTGCTGCAACAAATATAATATCGCAATGGCATTCACAGGAATGCGTCTATTCCATCACTAATTTTAAGGAGCAAAAAAAATGAACTTTTTCGAAGAACTTAAAAACTTTGATACCGAAGTAGCTGATGCTTGCAAATTAGAACTTGAGCGTCAGCAACACAATATTGAGCTTATTGCTTCTGAAAATATCGTTTCAAAGGCTGTTTTATTAGCTGCAGGCGGTGTTCTTACTAATAAATATGCCGAAGGATATCCCGGCAAAAGATATTATGGCGGATGTCAATTTGTTGATATCGTTGAGGATATAGCAAGAGAAAGAGCTAAAAAGTTATTTGGTGCTGAGCACGCTAATGTTCAGCCCCATAGCGGTGCTAACGCCAACTTAGCAGTCTTCTTTGCCCTTTTAAACCCCGGTGATACTGTTATGGGCATGAATCTTTCGGAGGGCGGCCATTTGTCCCATGGCTCACCAGTTAATATTTCGGGTAAATATTTTAATATCGTGCCTTACGGTGTTAATAGCGAAACCGAAACTATCGATTATGATAAAATGCGTGAAAAGGCACTTGAATGTAAACCAAAGCTATTACTTGTTGGAGCAAGTGCCTATTCAAGAACTATCGACTTCAAGCGTTGCAGAGAAATTGCTGATGAAGTTGGTGCATACTTTATGGTTGATATGGCTCATATTGCAGGTCTGGTAGCTGCTGGCGTTCATCCCTCCCCTGTGCCTTATGCTGATGTTGTTACTACTACCACTCATAAAACCCTCAGAGGTCCTCGTGGCGGTCTTATTCTTTGCAGAGAGGAATTTGCTAAACAAATCGATAAAGCTGTTTTCCCCGGCACTCAGGGCGGTCCTTTGATGCATATAATCGCTGCAAAGGCAGTTGCACTCGGCGAAGCACTAACTGATGAATTTAAAGAATATCAGAAGCAGATTGTTAAAAATGCTGCTGCACTTTGCGATGCACTCATTAAAGAGGGTTTTGATATTGTTTCAGGCGGTACAGATAACCATCTTATGCTTTTGAAATTAACAAATATGGGTATTACAGGTAAAGAGCTTGAGCAGAGACTTGATGAGGTTCATATTACTGCTAATAAGAACACTATTCCAAATGAGCCTTTAAGTCCCTTTATTACTAGTGGTCTCAGAATAGGCACACCCGCAGTTACCTCTCGTGGTTTCAAAGAGGCAGAAATGGTGAAAATCGCCAAATGGATTAGTGATGTTGTTAACGATTTTGAAAATTCTAAGGATAGAATTGCTGAGGAAGTTAAAGAGCTTTGTGCTAAATTCCCGATATATAATTAAGGAGATTTAATATGAAGGTAATGGTAATCGGCGGCGGAGGCCGTGAGCACGCCATAATTAAAAAATTAAAAGAAAGCAAAGAAATAACTGAAATTTTTGCATTACCAGGTAACGGCGGTATGGCAGATGATGCAGTTTGCGTTGACATCGGTGCAAAGGATATTAAAAAACAGGTTGAATTTGCGATAAATAATAAAATCGACTATGCCGTTGTTGCTCCTGATGACCCGCTGGTTTTAGGTGTGGTTGATGCTTTAAATGAGGTTGGTATTCCCTGTTTTGGACCTAATAAAAAAGCAGCAATAATTGAAGGCAGTAAGGTTTTCTCTAAAAATCTTATGAAAAAATATTCAATTCCAACGGCTGAATATGAGGTTTTTAATGATAAGGATGAAGCCTTGAAATATCTTGAAAACGCCCCCATTCCAACTGTTATTAAAGCAGACGGCTTGGCTCTCGGTAAGGGTGTTATTATTGCAGAAACCAGAGAAGATGCAAAAGCCGCTGTAACTTCTATGATGGAAGATAAAATCTTTGGAGAAAGCGGAAACAATATTGTTATCGAGGAGTTTTTAACAGGTCCTGAGGTTTCCGTGCTTTCTTTTACAGATGGTAAAACCGTTGTTCCGATGATTTCCTCTATGGACCATAAGAGAGCGCTAGACGGAGATATGGGACTTAATACAGGAGGTATGGGAACTATTGCTCCCAACCCATATTACACTGAGGATATTGCTAAAGTTTGTATGGATACCATTTTCCTTCCAACTGTTAACGCTATGAACAGTGAAGGCAGAACTTTTAAGGGTTGTCTTTATTTTGGTCTTATGCTTACCGAGAAAGGACCAAAGGTTATAGAATATAACTGTCGTTTCGGCGACCCCGAAACTCAGGTTGTTTTACCTCTGCTTGAAAGTGATTTGTTTACAGTTATGAAAGCTGTAACTAATGGCACACTCGAAAATTGTGATGTTAAATTCAGCGATAAAAGTGCTGCTTGTGTTGTTATGGCTTCAAAGGGATATCCGCAAAAATATGAAAGCGGTTTTGAGCTTTCTATTGATGATAGCGTTAAGGATAGCGTTTATGTTGCAGGTGCGAAGCTTGAAAACGATGTTCTTAAAACTGCAGGTGGCAGAGTTTTGGGTGTAACTGCTATTGGCGATGATTTAAAATCAGCAATAGAAAACGCCTATAAAAAGGTAAATAAGGTTGAATTCAGAAATGCCTATTATCGTAAAGATATCGGTGCAAAGGCCTTAAAGGCTTAAGGAGGAAGTTTAATGGTTTTTAGAATTTTTGTTGAAAAGAAAAAAGAACTTGCTAATGAAGCCAAATCTCTTTTAAAAGATATTAACGGACTTTTGCAGATTTCCTCTGTAAAGGATGTTCGTGTTATCAACAGATATGATGTTGAAAATATTGAAGAAGACCTCTTCAAATATGCTGTTGGCACTGTTTTTTCAGAGCCTCAGCTTGATTTGACCTATGATGATATAGATTTTAACGGTGCTACTGTTTTTGCAACCGAATATCTTCCCGGTCAGTTCGACCAGAGAGCAGACTCTGCTGCTCAGTGTATTCAGATTATATCACAGAAAGATAGACCTACTGTTAAAACAGCTAAGGTTTATCTTCTCTACGGCGATGTAACTGAAACTGAGCTTGCTTCAATTAAAAAGTATGTAATTAACCCTGTTGAAGCAAGAGAAGCAACCCTTGAAAAACCTGCAACTCTCAAGATTAACTATGATATTCCAACAACAGTTGCAACACTTGATGGCTTTATTAAGCTCGATAGAAAAGGACTTGAGGAGTTTGTTAAAACCTATGGTCTTGCAATGGATGCCGATGATATTGAGTTCTGCCAGAACTACTTTAAATCTGAGGACAGGGACCCAACTATCACCGAAATTCGTATGATAGATACATATTGGTCTGACCATTGCCGCCATACAACCTTCTTAACTAACATTGATAATGTTACTTTTGAGGACACTCTTTTGCAATCAGCTTATGAGGAATATATTAAAACCCGTAAGGAACTCGGCAGAACAAAACCGATTTGCCTTATGGACCTTGCAACTATTGCTGTTAAATACCTTAAAAAGAACGGTAAGCTTGAAAAATTAGATGAATCTGAAGAAATCAATGCTTGCACAGTTAAAATTGATGTTGAGATAGATGGCAAAACTGAGCCTTGGCTTCTTCTTTTTAAGAATGAAACACATAACCACCCAACCGAAATCGAGCCCTTCGGCGGTGCTGCTACCTGTATCGGCGGTGCTATCAGAGACCCACTTTCAGGCAGAAGCTATGTTTATGGTGCTATGCGTGTAACGGGTGCCGCTAACCCCTTGAAGAGTGTTGCAGAAACAATGCCCGGTAAGCTCCCCCAGAGAAAGCTTGTAACAACTGCGGCTGACGGTTATTCTTCCTATGGTAACCAGATAGGTCTTGCAACCGGTATTGTTGATGAAATTTATCACGATGGATATGCCGCAAAGCGTATGGAAATCGGTGCAGTTATTGCGGCTGCTCCCGCTGAAAATGTAAGAAGAGAACGCCCAGAGCCCGGTGATGTTGTAATTCTTCTCGGCGGAAGCACAGGAAGAGATGGTTGCGGCGGTGCAACAGGCTCTTCGAAATCGCATACCTTAGAATCTCTTGAAACCTGCGGTGCTGAGGTTCAGAAAGGTAATGCTCCCGAGGAAAGAAAGCTTCAAAGACTTTTCAGAAACTATGAAGCCTGCCGTATGATTAAACGTTGTAATGACTTCGGTGCTGGCGGTGTTTCGGTTGCTATCGGTGAGCTTGCAGACGGTCTTTTAATTGACCTTAATGCTGTTCCTAAGAAATATGATGGTCTTGATGGTACTGAGCTTGCAATAAGTGAGTCTCAGGAGAGAATGGCTGTTGTTATTGAAAAAGAAAATATCAACCGTTTCTTAGAACTTGCTAAAAAAGAAAATCTTCAGGCTGTTAAGGTTGCTGATATCACCGAAGAGCCCAGACTTGTTATGAACTGGAATGGCAATACAATAGTTAATATCAGCCGTGAATTCTTAAATTCAAACGGTGCTGAAAAGCATATTGATATCACCCCTGCAAAACCTGAGGATTACAGAAAAGATATTAGCGGAAGCTTTACCGATAATATCACCGCTTTGGCTGATGACCTTAATATCTGCTCAAAGCGTGGCCTTTCTGAACAGTTTGACTCAACCATCGGTGCCGGAACAGTTCTTATGCCCTTTGGCGGTAAGCATCAGTTAACACCTATTCAGGCTATGGTACAGAAAATTTCAGTTGAGAAAAAGCATACTGATGACTGTTCCTTAATGGCTTGGGGTTATAATCCGTTTGTTACTGAAAAAAGCCCTTATCACGGTGCTTATCTTGCAGTAATTGAATCTGTTTCAAAGCTTATAGCAACAGGTGCTGAATTTAAGGATGTTTATCTTACATTCCAGGAATACTTTGAACGTCCCGGAAAAGACGGTAAACGTTGGGGTAAGCCATTAGCCGCTCTTCTCGGTGCATTTAAAGCTCAGAAAGAGTTGCAGATTGGCTCTATCGGCGGTAAGGACTCAATGAGCGGGACATTTGAAAATCTTGATGTTCCCCCTACCCTTGTTTCCTTTGCCGTTACAACAAATAAAACCCAAAATATAGTTTCTCCTGAATTTAAAAACGCAAATAACAAGGTTGTTATCATTAAGCCTGAGTTTGATGAAAACAATCTGCCCAAAACCGATTCACTTCTCAAGGTGTTCGCTCGTGTAACCGAACTTATGCGTAAAGGTACAGCCGTTGCTTGCTATACCCCAGGTCTTGGCGGTATCGCAGAGGCAGTTATGAAAATGTGCTTTGGTAACGGATTTGGCTTTGAATTTAATGACAATTTATCTCTCGAAGAAATTTTCGGTTATAACTATGCTTCCTTTATTTTAGAGGTGACTGAGGATATTGGTGAAAGAGTTATCGGTTCTGTTACAGATGATAAGAAAATCACCTATGGTGCTGAAGAAATCGACCTTGATAAGCTTCTCGGAATTTACGAGGATAAACTCGAAAGCGTTTATAAATGCAACATCAAGGATTCAAATTCTAAGATGGAGAACTTCTCTTTTGAGGCCAAAGAACGCATAGCTCCTGCAATTAAGGTTGCTAAACCTAAGGTTTTGATTCCTGTATTCCCAGGAACTAACTGCGAATTTGATTCCGCGAAGGCTATGAGCGATGCGGGTGCAGACCCTGAAATTTTCGTTATCAACAACCTTTCTTCTTCGGGAATTTCCCGTTCCGTTGAAACCTTTGCCGAGAAGTTAAAATCTGCTCAGATGATTTTTGTTCCAGGTGGTTTCTCGGGCGGTGATGAGCCTGATGGAAGCGGTAAATTTATTACTGCATTCTTCCGCAACGGTGCTATTAAAGAACAGGTAACCGATTTGCTTGATAATAGAGACGGTCTTATCTGCGGTATCTGCAACGGCTTCCAGGCACTTATCAAGTTAGGTCTTGTTCCCTTCGGTAAGATTATCGATACAGATGAAAACTGCCCAACCTTAACCTTTAACACTATTGGACGCCATCAGTCAAGAATCGTTAGAACCAGAATTGCTTCTAATAAGTCTCCTTGGCTCAGTAACACTAATGTTGGCGATGTATATTCTGTTCCGATTTCTCACGGTGAGGGTAGATTCTTGGCAAGCGAAGAGCTTATTCGTGAACTTGCAAAGAACGGACAGATTGCAACACAGTATGTTGACCTCAATGACAATGCAACAAGCGATGTTCATTTTAATCCAAACGATTCTATGTTTGCAATTGAGGGTATCACCTCTCCTGATGGCCGAGTATTCGGTAAGATGGGACATTCTGAGCGAAAAGGAAACGGTCTTTATAAGAATGTTCCAGGCGATTATGATATAAAAATGTTTGAATCTGCTGTTAAATACTTTAAATAAGGAAGGAATTAAGAATGGCTTATTTAACTGATATTGAAATTGCTCAACAATGCGAAATGAAACCTATTACCGATATTGCAAATAAAGCAGGTATTGATGATAAATATCTTGAGCAGTACGGTAAATACAAGGCTAAAATCGATTTATCACTTTTAAAAGAAAGTGATAAAAAGGAAGGAAAGTTAATTCTTGTAACAGCGATTACACCTACCCCTGCAGGCGAAGGTAAAACAACAACCACTATAGGTCTTGCAGACGGTATGGCAAGAATCGGAGAGAATGTTTGCGTTGCTCTTCGTGAACCTTCTTTAGGCCCCGTTTTTGGAGTTAAAGGCGGAGCTGCAGGCGGCGGTTACGCTCAGGTTGTTCCAATGGAAGATATCAACCTTCATTTTACAGGTGATTTTCACGCTATTGGAGCTGCTAATAACCTTCTTGCCGCTATGCTCGATAACCATATCCATCAGGGCAATGAGTTAGGCATCGATGTTCGCAAGATAAGTTGGAAACGCTGTGTTGATATGAATGACCGCCAGCTTAGATATGTTACAGATGGTTTAGGCGGCAGAGTTAACGGTGTTCCGAGGGAAGACGGTTTTGATATAACCGTTGCAAGTGAGATAATGGCTGTTCTCTGTCTCTCAGGCTCTGTTACAGACCTTAAAGAGCGTCTTTCAAAAATCATTGTAGGTTATACCTACAATGATGAGCCTGTAACTGCCGGACAATTAAACGCTGCAGGAGCAATGGCAGCACTTTTAAAAGATGCATTAAAGCCAAACCTTGTTCAAACCCTTGAGGGCACTCCCGCCCTTGTTCATGGCGGTCCCTTTGCGAATATAGCTCACGGTTGTAACTCTGTTACTGCAACCAAAATGGCTATGAAACTTGCCGACTATGCTATTACTGAAGCAGGCTTCGGTGCTGATTTAGGAGCTGAAAAGTTCCTTGATATAAAATGCCGTATGGCAGGTCTTACTCCCTCTGCAGTTGTTGTTGTTGCAACTGTCCGTGCTCTTAAGATGCACGGAGGTCTTGATAAAAAATCTTTGGGTGAAGAAAACTTAGTAGCCCTTGAAAAAGGTATTCCTAATCTTCTTCGCCATGTTTCCAACATTAAAAATGTTTATAAGCTTCCTTGTGTCGTAGCTGTTAACCGTTTCCCAACCGATACAGATAACGAGATAGAATTCATTATTGATAAGTGCAAAGAACTCGGTGTTAATGTTGTTCTTTCAAATGTATGGGCTGAGGGCGGAAAAGGAGGCGAAGAGCTCGCTAAAGAAGTTGTTCGCCTTTGCAACGAAGAAAAAGGCGATTTCACCTTCTCCTATGAAGATGACCTTTCCATCGTAGAAAAAATCGAGGCCGTTGTTAAAAAGGTTTACGGCGGAGACGGTATTATAATCACTCCTGCTGCTCAGAAGCAAATTGATAAGCTCGCAGAATTAGGTTTTACAAAATGCCCGATTTGTGTTGCTAAAACTCAGTATAGCTTCTCAGATGACCCAACAAAGCTTGGTGCTCCAGACGGCTTTAAGGTTACTGTTAGAAATGTTAAGATTTCTGCAGGTGCAGGCTTTATAGTTGTTCTCACAGGCGACATTATGACCATGCCTGGACTTCCTAAACGCCCAGCTGCTGAGAGAATTGATATTGATGAAAACGGTAAAATTACCGGTTTATTCTAAAAAGAAAAAGGATGTCTTTCAACATCCTTTTTCTACAAATTTTAAGAGCCTATCAAAAGATAGGCTCTTTTAAATTTAAGCGTTAGCTTTGTTAAACTTTGTTACCAATGCAGATTTCTTTCTTGCGGCATTGTTCTTATGAAGAATACCCTTGGAAGCTGCCTGGTCAATCTTCTTAACAGCTGCAGTTACAGCTACTGCCATATCCTCAGATTTAGCATCAATAGCAGCATCAGCCTTTTTAACAGCAGTTCTTAAAGCAGAACGATAAGCTTTATTATGTTCATAATTAGCTTTGCTTACGAGCACGCGCTTTTTAGCAGATTTAATATTCGGCATCATGACACCTCCCAACACTTAGTACCTCAAAATAACGGTACATATAACTCATGCCAAATTATAATATCACAAAACGTGATGAAATGCAACACTTTTTTTTAATTTTTTTAATTATTTATTGAGCGGTAGATTTTCGTTTGGCTTCGGTAAATATGTAGGAACAATACGTTTTACAAGTTCTCTGACATTTACGCTCTCATCATACATAACAGCCTTCATCTCATCAAGGGTTTTAAAGAAAACTTCTTCATCAATTTCTAAAGGCTTGCCGATATGAATAAGTGAATTTTCGGTTGCTGTCAGTCCCTCTTCAGACATAAGTAATTCCTCATAAAGCTTTTCACCTGGGCGAAGACCTGTAAACTCAATTTGAATATCCTTATATGGTGTAAAACCTGAAAGCTTAATAAGATTTTCTGCAAGTGTTAAAATCTTTACAGGCTTGCCCATATCGAGAACAAAGATTTCGCCGCCCTCAGCTTTTGCACCCGCCTGCAAAACGAGCGAAACAGCTTCAGGAATGGTCATAAAGTATCTTATAATATTCGGGTCAGTAACAGTAACAGGACCGCCATGCTTAATCTGATTTTTAAAGAGCGGTATAACACTTCCGTTACTGCCGAGAACATTACCAAAACGAACAGCAACAAAATCTGTATCCGAATGCTTGTTAAAGGTTTGAATAATCATTTCGCAGATACGTTTTGTAGCACCCATAATATTTGTTGGGTTAACGGCTTTATCTGTAGAAATCAAAACAAACTTCTCTGCACCGTATTTATCAGCACACTGAACGGTTTTTAATGTTCCGATGACGTTATTCTTAATTGATTCGTTAGGACTGTCCTCCATCAAGGGTACATGCTTATGAGCAGCCGCATGGAAGATAATATCAGGTTTATAATCAGAAAACAACTGGTCGAGTCTCAAAGAATCTCTGACAGAACCGATTAAAGTAACAAGATTAAGATTTGGATAATAATGCTTTAATTCGTTCTGGATTTCATAAGCGGTGTTCTCATAAATATCGAAAATAATGAGTTGTTTAGGGTTATGCGAAGAAATCTGTCGGCAAAGCTCAGAGCCTATAGTTCCGCCGCCGCCCGTAACTAAAACCACCTTGTTTTCAACATAGCTCATAGTAAGCTCAGAGTTAATATCTATCGGGTCTCTGCCTAAGAGGTCTTCAATCTCAACTGTTCTAATCTGTGCAGAAAGCTCGGTTGGGTTATACATTTTGCAAATAGAAGGAACAATCTTTAACTTGCAATTGGTTTGCTGGCAGATATTAAGAATTTCTGATTTTTCAGAGGGTTTGCAATTAGGAATTGCAAATATAATATGGGAAATATCAAATTTCTCCGCCGCTTCAATTATTTTTTCTCTGCCGCCAACTATTTTTATTCCCGAAATATATTGACCTTGCTTATAGCGGTCATCATCGATAACACATTTAATTCGGCAACGGGAATATTCTCTCTTATGAAGCATCTCGTTAATTATAATCTCACCCGCAGAGCCTGCTCCAATAAGCATTATATTGCCCGAAAGAATTAAACCATTATCCATTTCCTTATTTTGCTTCATAGCATTTTTGGTATTAACAGCAAACTCTTTAAAAAGCATTCGCTGAATAATTACCAAGGATGCAATAACGAAGAAAGAAAAAAGAAAGTTTGATAAGGGAAAACTCTTTCCGAAAACTGCCATCTGTGTTACAAAAAGTATTCCAAGCGAAATAAAAGATGCACCGATAATTCTTAAAAGCTCGGCAAATTTCGAATAACGCCATAGAATATTGTAAATCTTAAACAGATAAAAAATCATCACCAAAATAGTTGGCCAAACAATATAGGAAAAATTAGTAATACTTAAATCATCGGTATAGACAGGTTGACCGATAACAACAAAGGAAAGTGCTAATGAAACTATTGCCGATAGAAAATCAAACCCTATAAAAAAGAGTAACGTTAAATAACGGTTTTTCATTAAATAGTCCTCAACTTTATAATAAATTTATACCTTTAGCTTTACATTTTTTTATTTCTTTTTCAGGCCAGATAGACACCTGTACTTCACCCACATGGGCTTTATGAAGTAAAAGCATACAAAGTCTAGACTGACCAATTCCTCCGCCCACAGTAAGCGGTAGAGCACCTGAGAGCAAAAGCTTATGGAACTCGTATTCGAGCCGTTCCTCTTTATTTTCAGCCTTGAGCTGTTTTAAAAGGCTCTCTCTGTCAACCCTGATTCCCATTGAGGAAATTTCAAAGGCACAGTCTATAACCCTGTTGTAGATAATAATATCGCCGTTCAAATCCCAGTCATCATAATCAGGGGCTCTGCCATCGTGCTTTTCACCGCATTTAAGCTTGCCGCCTATTTTCATAATGAAAACAGCTCCAAACTTTTTAGCCGCTTCATATTCCCTTTGCTTAGGAGTAAGCTCAGGGTATTCTTCCTCAAGCTGATATGTAGTAACAAAGGCAATTTGATTTGGTAAATAACATTCAATAACTGGAAATTTTTCGCTGACTGCCTTTGCCGTTCTTAAAACCGCACCGTAGATACTGCGAACTGTGGCTTTCAGATAATCTTCCGTCCTATCCTCTGCAGAGATAATTTTCTCCCAATCCCATTGGTCAACATAGATAGAATGAATATTATCGCATACTTCATCTCTTCTAATAGCGTTCATATCAGTATAAAGTCCGGTATGAAGAGAAAATCCATATTTAAGCAGTGCCATTCGTTTCCATTTTGCAAGGCTATGAACAACCTCTGCCATCTCCCCTGTTTCCAATATATCAAAGGAAACAGGTCGCTCAACTCCGTTCAAATCATCATTAAGTCCACTGTTCTTCTTTACAAAAAGCGGTGCAGAAACTCGGGATAAATCGAGACAATCACAAAGCTCAGCGGCAAATTTATCCTTAACGAGTGCAATAGCACTTTGTGTATCAAACTCGTTAAGCAAGGATACATACTTATCCATTAAATCACTCCAAAATCAATAAATACTGCCAACAGTTCTGGGGTAAAGAATAACATCTCTGATGTTCTGAACACCGGTTACATACATAATTATTCTTTCAAGACCTAAACCGAAACCGCTGTGAGGAACAGAGCCAAATCTACGAAGAGCGATATAATGCTCATATTCTTCGATAGACATACCGCGAACCTTCATAGCCTCGAGTAACTTATCAAGGTCTGCCTCTCTCTCACTGCAGCCGATTATCTCACCAACACCGGGAACTAAAAGGTCGGTAGCGGCAACGGTTTTGCCATCGGCATTCTGTTTCATATAGAAAGACTTAATCTCTTTAGGATAATTCGTTAAGAATACAGGTCTCTTGCAGATTTCTTCAGAGATATATCTCTCATGCTCTGTCATAAGGTCTGAGCCCCATTCAACAGGATACTGGAACTCTTTATCCGCCTTAAGCAAATGCTCAATAGCCTCAGTATAGGTCATAACAGCGAAATCGTTATTAACAACACTTTCGAGCTTCTCAATAAGACCTTTTTCAAAATGCTGATTAAAGAATTTAAGCTCATCAGGACATTTTTCTAAAACGGCATTGATTATATGCTTAATTAAATCTTCTGCGATTTCGATGATATCGTCAAGCTCTGCAAAAGCAACCTCAGGTTCAACATGCCAGAACTCTGCAACATGGCGAGGAGTATTACTCTTTTCAGCCCTGAATGAAGGACCGAAGGTATAAATCTTACCCATTGCCATTGCGGCAACCTCACCCTCAAGCTGACCGGAAACGCTTAGAGCTGCACGCTTGCCGAAGAAATCATCAGCATTATAGTCTTCTTCAGATTTATAATCATTACTGTAACCAATCGTGGTTACCTTAAACATCTCTCCTGCACCCTCACAGTCAGATGCGGTGATAAGTGGGGTATGAATATAAACATATCTTCTTGCCTGAAAGAACTCGTGGATGGCAGCAGAAACGACAGAGCGAACTCTGAAAACTGCATTAAAGGTATTTGTTCTAACCCTCAAGTGCGGAATGGTTCTTAAATATTCAAGTGTATGGCGTTTTTTCTGAAGCGGATATTCAGGCGGACATTCGCCAAGCACCGAAATCTCCTCTGCATTGATTTCAACAGAATCAGCAGCAACAGCAGATTTAACAACCTCACCAACAACCTTAAGAGATGTTCCAAGCTTCATAAAATCAGCTATGTCGTTCATATTAGCCTTATCAATAACAATTTGAAGATGTTTAAGCGAGGTTCCGTCATTAAGCTCAATAAAAGCCATATTCTTAGAATCTCTCGATGTTCTAACCCAACCGCAAACGGTAGCCTTAGTGCCAATAAGCTCCTTCTTTTCGAAAATATCAATAATATCAATATGTTTCATAACAATTCCCCTTTTGGAGTAAAATAAAAAGCGTCTATTATCCTATCATTAGGACGAATAGACGCATTCGCGGTGCCACCTAAATTACTGTTTGTAAAAAACAGTCTCTCAAAAGATTTAACGCATACATTACGACGCACCTACTAACCAAACGGTTTTCAGATTGCAGCTCCGAAGTGTTATTCATATTGCCGCACTTACTGCACTCGCACCTTACTGCAGCTCTCTTAAAGCCAAAGCAACACTACTTCTCTTCATCATAGCCGTTATTAAAAACATTATAACATTATGTAAATCAAATGTCAACAACTCAAATAGCAGAGTTCTCAATAATTTCTCGAACTTTTTCGACACCATCCGCATTCTGAATAGAAAAAGGAATAATTTCACAATTTTCTGCAAATGAGCCTAATTCTTCCTTAATTTTAAGGAGTCGGTTGTTATACTCGGTTTTATTGAGCTTATCAGACTTGGTTAAAATCACCGTAAAAGGAAGCCCTGCACTATTTAAAAACTCAAGCATTGATAAATCAAACTCGGTTGCAGGATGACGCATATCAACAAGTTGAAACACTCTTTTTATGTTTCTGCCCGAGTTAAAATACCCCTCCATCAATTCACTCCATCTTTCCTTTTCGGAAAAAGCAACCTTAGCATAGCCGTAACCTGGCAAATCAACAAGGCGAAGATTATCTAATTTATAAAAGTTAATCGTAACAGTTTTACCCGGTTTTGAAGAAACCCTTGCAATAGACTTTCTGCCGAGAACTTTATTGATTAAGGAGGATTTGCCAACATTAGACCTACCCGAAAAACAAATTTCGGGCAAATCTGATTCAGTTAATTGCGAAAATGAGCCAAAAGCACGCTCAAACTGTGCATTATTAAAATTCATATTTTCTCCTTATTGGCCAACCCTTACATGAGATTTTGAATTTAACAGATTATTTTCCATAACCCAATTCTCCGTCTGCTTTTCAGAACTTTTATCAACCAAAGCCTTAGAAATAATTTCATCAACATAGGAAACGGGTATAAATTCGATATTCTGCTTTACAACCTCGTCAACTTCATCAAGGTCAGCAACATTATCTTTTGGAATAAAAACGGTTTTAACTCCGCCGGTATATGCCGCCATCGCCTTTTCTTTCAGTCCGCCGATAGCTAGAACTCGACCTCTAATAGTAACCTCGCCGGTCATAGCAATATCTCTTCTGATAGGTTTTCCTGTAAGAGCAGAAACTAAGCCTGTAGTAATAGTAACACCTGCAGACGGGCCATCCTTTGGAACAGCAGCCTCAGTTGCATGAATATGTATATCCATATCCTTGTAAAAGGAGGCATCAATACCGTATTTTTCGGCATTTGATCTGACAAAGCTGACTGCCGCTAAAGCCGATTCTTTCATAACATTACCGAGAGAGCCGGTAATTTCAACCTTACCTGTTCCGAGCATTTTAGTTATTTCAAGCTGCATAATTGTTCCGCCAACCTGAGTCCAGGCAAGACCGTTGATTATACCGACCTCGTCATTTTCTAAAATTACTTCGGGTAGATAACGGTGTTTCCCGAGCATTTTTACAGCGTCTTCTGCCTTTAAAATCACTCTTGCTTTCTCACCAGAAGCAATGATTTTAGCAGATTTACGGCATAAAGCAGCTATTTTTTGCTCTAATTTTCTAACGCCCGCTTCTCTTGTATAGAAATCGATTAGCTCATAAATAATAGCATCATTAAATCTAAGTTGCGATTTTTTAAGCCCGTGTCTTTCTATCTGACGTGGCACTAAATGAAGCTTTGCAATATTAAACTTTTCTTCTCTTGTATAACCCGTAAGGTCGATAATCTCCATTCTGTCTCTCAAAGGTGCAGGAATGGTATCAAGGTTATTAGCAGTTGCAATAAATACCGTTTTACTTAAATCATAAGGTATTTCAATATAGTGGTCAACAAAGGTGGCGTTTTGCTCGGGGTCTAAAACTTCAAGTAATGCAGATGAAGGGTCGCCTTTTATACTATTTCCAAGCTTATCAACCTCATCAAGAAGAATAAGAGGATTTGAACTTCCGGAAGTCTTTAAGGCGTTAATTATTTTTCCCGGCATTGAGCCAACATAGGTTTTTCTGTGTCCCCTGATTTCTGCTTCGTCATGAATACCGCCAAGCGAAATTCTTGCAAACCTTCTGTTCATACATTCGGCAATAGTTTTACCAATTGAAGTTTTACCAACTCCAGGAGGTCCAACAAGGCAAATAATCTGCCCCTTAATATCAGGTGCTAAGGCATAAACAGATAAAAGCTCCAATATGCGTTCCTTAACCTTATCCATACCGTAAATATCACGGTTAAGAATTTTTTCTGCTTTCTTGATATCGTGATTAACCGAAGTTGCCTCTTCCCAAGGAAGCTCAAGACAGGTATCAAGATAATTTCTCTCAACAGTGCCCTCATGCGAGCCCTGAGGCATTTTTGAAAGCTTGTTAATATGGGATATAAGTTTTTCCTTAACCTTTTCAGGAGCCTTTAAAGCATTTACCTTTGCACGGTAATTTTCTAACTCATCAGCTTCATCACCATAAAGTTCAGAGCTTAAAACCTTAATCTGTTCTCTCAGATAATATTCGCGCTGATTATCATCAATAGCCGCCTTGGTTCTCTCGTTAATTTTGCGGTCTATTTCACCGATTTCTCTTTCCTTATCCAAAAGCTCTAATAAAATTTTAGCTTTTTTAACAGGAGAACGCTGTTCTAAAATATACTGCTTGTCATCAAAAGGAGCAGGGATATTAAAGGCAATAAAATCACATAACTTACTAAGACCTATAATATCGTCCAATGATTTAACAATATCGGGAGCAATTCCGGGTAAAACAGAAATATATTTGCGGAATTGAAGCTTTATTCGGCGGATAAGACTTTCTATATAAACCTGTCGGTTAGTAACAACCTTATCGGGGCAGTATATTGTATCAACAACAAAGCAATCATTTTCAATTCTAAAATTTGTGTATTCCGCTCTTGAAACACCCTCAACTAAAACCTTAACAAGATTATCAGAAACCTTTAAAATCTGTTTAACCTGAACGAGACAACCCATACTGTATAAATCGTTCGCAGTAGGTTCTTCACAATAAAAGTCTTTCTGAGTAACAACCAACATAACACGGCTTTGTTTCATGGCCATATTTAAAGCGTTAATTGATTTCGTTCTTGCAACATCAAAGGAAGCTGTTGTTTTCGGGAAAATAACCATACCTCTTAATGCTAAAAGCGGAATATGACAATAATTCATTGGGAAATCTTCCAAAACTATTCTCCTATCCAATCAGAAGTTTTATATAAAGCAGTAGCACAAAGAGCGTTGTTTTCGAAGACAAACATAACTGTGTTTTCTTCAAACTCGCAGGTTATAACGCTACCATCGGGACTTCCAAACAGGAAGAAAACATTATCCTTGGAAATTTCTGCAGTTTTATATTCAAAGTCCGATAAAGCATCTTTAACTTCAACTATTAAAGTGCCAATTTCAAAGCCAAACGCAGTATCGAAACTCACAATATATGAAATACCGTCAGCCTCATTTTCCTTTAGATAATAATATTTAAACTGACCGTTATCAATTAAAACTCTGTTACCATTTTCAGAAACATTATAAACCATTTCTTCAATATCTGAGGATTCAAACTGTTTTGATAACTCATCGTTAATTTTAGAAACACTTTCTCCTAAGGAATATTCACACTCAGGCATCTGACCTAAGTTAGCATAATATTCAATATCGATAGAATTAAAATCCTTTTTACCCTCGTTATCCTTGCAGGCAGCAAAGATGAAAATCATAACAAAGGCTAAAACTAAACTTAAAAGTCTTTTCATTTTTTACTCCTTAATTCTGAGTTTGTTTAAAAGAGAATGTCTTAACTGCCATAAATCTTCAGAAAGGTCAACATAATAGGTATGCGGATTTTCAAATCTTGTAACCTCATCCCATAAGGAGTCAACCTGTTCTTTGCAAAAATCAGCAATTTCCTTTACAGAAGGAATCTCATAAACCTGTTTTCCGTTTTCAAAAATCTTAACCTGAAGCTTACGGGCTATAAAGTTATCAACAACTTTTCTTTTCCATGTATGATTAGGGTCGAAAATCTCATAAGGCTCATCGCTTGAGATTTTTTCACTTCCCGTTGTTATAACATCCGCTATTGCCTTACCTGTTTCTCTATCATAAAGTCTCCAAGGAATTTTAACACCGGGGATGGTAATTTTAGCAGCATTTTCGCTGATTTTTATTTTAGGAATTATCTCGCCGTTTTTCTCGACAGCCGAAAGCTTATAAACACCGCCGAAAACAGCTTCACTCGATGCAGTTATAAGTCTTTCGCCAACGCCATAGGTATCTACTTTGGCACCCTGGAAAATCATATCACGGATAAGATATTCGTCCAAAGAGTTGGAAACGCATATTTTACAGTCGCTATAACCCGCCTCATCAAGCATTTTACGGGCTTTTTTAGTGATATAAGTGATATCACCGCTATCGATTCTGATTCCAACAGGACGCTTTCCAAGCGGTTTTAAAACCTCATCAAAAACTTTTATTGCATTAGGAATACCCGATTTAAGAACATTATATGTATCAACAAGAAGCATACAACTGTCGGGATACTTTTCAGCATAGGTTTTAAATGCCGTATATTCATCATCAAATAACTGAACCCAGCTATGAGCCATGGTGCCCGAAGTTTTAACCTCAAAGTCTTTGCCCGTAAGCAAACATGATGTTCCTGTGCAACCGCCAATAATAGCAGCCCTTGCACCGTAATATGCAGCACCGTGGCCGTGAGCTCTGCGGGCACCGAATTCCATAACAGGTCTTCCCTGTGCCGCACGGACAATTCTGTTTGATTTAGTGGCAATAAGCGACTGATGGTTAATAGTAACCAAAAGCATTGTTTCAAGCATTAAAGCCTGCATTGCAGGGCCTCTAACGGTTACAATCGGCTCGTGAGGGAAAATAACAGTACCCTCAGGAACTGCCCAGACATCACAGCAGAATTTAAAGTTTTTAAGATAATCAATAAACTCATCGCAGAAAAGATTAAGCCCTTTCAGATATTCAATATCTTCTCTTGTGAACTCAAGATTGTTCATATAATCTATCAACTGCTCAAGACCTGCCATTATAGCAAAACCGCCCTTATCAGGAACTCGGCGGAAGAACATATCAAAATAGGTAACTGTATCCCTCATATCGCTTGTAAAAATACCGTTTGCCATAGTAAGCTCATAGAGGTCCATAATCATTGTTAAATTAAGTTTGCTGTTTTTCATAGTATCACCTTTTACATCTTTTCGGGAGCGGAAATCTTCATAAGTTCCAAAACATTTTTAATAACAATTCCTGTTGCCTTGCAAAGAGAGAGTCTTGCCATCATAAGTGATTCATCCTCACCCTTAACTCTGCAAGCAGAATAGAATTTATGGAATTTAGTTGCAACCTCTTCAACATAGTGGGTAATCTTTGCAGGGTCATAAGACTTCGCAGAAGCAATAATCTCATCAGTTAAAGCTGAAAGATGAATAATTAGTTCCCTTTCTTCCTTAGCAGAGAGCTTGCAAAGCTCTTCCCTTGTGCAATCTCTTATATCTATGCCCTCAGCTTCAATATTTCTTAAAATACTGCAAATACGGGCATAAGCATATTGAACGTAGTAAACAGGGTTTGAGTTTGATTCATTAACAGCTAAGTCTAAATCGAAATCGAAATGGCTGTTCGGCTCACGAAGATTAAAGAAAAATCTTGCAGCATCTATCGGAACTTCATCAAGTAAGGTTACAAGAGTTATAGCCTTACCCGAGCGTTTAGAAGCCTTAATAACCTCGCCATCCCTTACAAGTCTTACCATCTGCATAAGAACAACATCAAGTCTATCAGCATCAACGCCAAGTGCAGTTAAAGCAGCCTTGAGTCTCGGAACATATCCGTGATGGTCGGCACCTAAAATATCAATTGCCTTATCAAAGCCTCTTGTTACAAGCTTATTGTAGTGATAAGCAATATCGGGAACAACATAGGTTGGAACGCCGTTTGCTCTTACTAAAACAAAGTCCTTATCGCAACCGAAATCTGTTGCTTTAAACCATAAAGCACCCTCTAACTCATAGGTGTAACCGCTCTTTTTAAGAAGCTCAATGATTCTCATGGTTTCGCCGCTGTTGTGAAGTGTGCTTTCCTTAAACCAGGTATCATATTTGATACGGTATTTAAGGAGGTCATTTTCAAGTCCCTCAATATTTTTAGGCAAAGCAAATTCAACAAGGGCTTTTCTTCTCTCGACCTCATTCTTATTAACATAGCTTTCACCGTGAATTTCAGCAAAAGCCTTAGCATGAGCAATGATATCCTCGCCGTGATAAGAATCCTCAGGCATTTCAATGCCATCCTTATAAAGCTCAAGATATCTTAAATCAAGAGACAAACCAAACTTATTTATCTGGTTACCTGCATCGTTGATATAAAATTCACGCTCGGTATAATAACCCGCCGCCGAAAGAACAGCCGCTAAACAGTCTCCCAAAGCACCGCCTCTCGCATTACCTATATGCATAGGACCTGTCGGATTAGCAGAAACGAACTCAACAAGGATTTTTTTGTTTTCTCCGAAATCGCTTTTACCGTAATCATCGCCTTTTGCCTTAATATCGGTTATTATATCGGCATAATAACTGTCATCAAGAAAGAAATTTATAAAACCTGGACCTGCAATTTCAAAGGATTTTATATAACTTCCTGAAAAATCGAAGTTATCAGATAAAATCTCGGCAATCTGTCGGGGAGCTTTTTTAAAGGTCCTTGCCCAAACCATAGCCGCATTAACTGCATAATCACCGTGCTCTCTGTTGGCAGGCACTTCAACATTAAACGGAGCAAGCTCTGCATTTTCGAGTAAACCCTTTTGAATAGCACATTGAGCAGCACTGATAAGGGTGTTTTTAATCTGTTCCTTTGCTTTTGTTACTAAAACTGACATTTTTCTAAACCTCTCTAATGGAAATATCAACACTGTTTCGGCTAATAAGCCTTAAATCAGAATCTATAGTATATTTTAATTTAATTTCTCCGCCCTGCTCGGTTAGGTTTAAATCAACCGCTTCACCGAAAATACCTATTGAAAGCTCACCTATGGGCGTGCTGTAAAAAGCGGAATTTCTGATATCTTTTTCAATAAGCATTCTTGTATTTATAGTTCCTGAGCGTTTAAGCATAACCTTGTTATCGCCCTTGATATGAATTTGGGTCTTAACCTTTTCACCGCTATCGAGCATACCGCTTTCATCATAGGTAATATAGTAATTTCCGTCCTTTATTCCAAAACGTCCATCGGTTATAAATTCAACCGTATCCGATTCATCATCTATACCCTGAACGCCCTTAATGCTAATTAAAACATCTTTAATCATAAATCGTTCAAATCCACCTGTTCAACCTTGTTTTCATCAATTTCTTCGCCGAGAAGAATTGAAGCTATATTTCTGAAGCTATCAGGTTTATCAGAAACATAAAATGAATAATTACCGCTATCGCAAGAATTATTCTTTATTTCTTTTTCATTTAAGAATTTTAAAACCTCGCCTGCAACAGCAGTACCCATATTTATGAGTTTAACCTCATCACCTAAAACCTTAGCGATTGCCCTTTCTAAAATTGGATAGTGGGTGCAGCCGAGAATTAAGGTATCAACCTTTCTTTCTATCATAGGCTTTAAATATCGGCGAACTGTTTCTAAAACAACGGTATCGTTTTCATCATACCAACCCTCTTCAACTAAGGGTACAAACATTGAGCAGCTGCAGGATATAACCTCGCTATCAGGCAACATTTGTTTTATAAGCCTTTCGTGCATACCACTCTTAACTGTTGCCGCCGTACCAATAACACCGATTTTTTTGTTATTAGTTGCCTTAACAGCCGCAACTGCTGAATGAGAAACAACCTCAAAATAAGGAACAGGCAATTCATTTCCTATATCGGATGCCACAGAAGAAACCGTTCCGCAAGCAGCAATAATCAGCTTAACATCCTTTTTTAAAAGAAACTTCTCATCCTCGAGTGCATACTTCCTGATAGTTTCTCTGCTTTTAGTACCATAAGGAACACGGCCTGTATCACCAAAATAAACGATATCTTCATTTGGTAAAACTGAGCGAAGCTCTTTAACAACCGTTAAACCGCCAAGGCCGGAATCAAAAACACCAATAGCCCTATTATCCGCCATTCCAACAACTCCTTAAAATACTTATTCAATTTATAATACCATATTTAATAAATATTATCAATAAGAAAATAAAAAAACCGCCTTAAAAAAGGCGGTTAAAATATTATTTTGCAAGAGGATGGAACTTAGCATAGTTCGCAGTATATTTACTCTTCATCAGCTGTGCATAAATCTGGGTTGAAGAAATATCGGAATGGCCAAGCATTTCCTTAATGTCGGTAAGCTTAGCACCGTTTTCAAGCAAGTGTGCCGCAAAGGAATGGCGAAGTGTATGAGGAGTTATATCCTTATTTATTCCTGCCATTTCAGCATAATGCTTAATAATTTTCCAGAAGCCCTGACGGGACATATGCTGACCTGTCATATTAGTAAATAGCCTGTCCTCCCCGTCATCAAGCACAATAGCAGGGCGAACATTAACAAGATAATCTGCAATAGATTTAACAGCAGCAGGATAAAGCGGAATTATTCTCTCTTTTTTATCGTTATGTAAATGAACAATTCCTATACCAAGATTAACATCGCTGATTTTTAAATCGATAAGCTCTGAAACCTTAATTCCTGTTGCGTATAAAAGTTCGAGCATAGCCTTATCTCTGATACTCTTGTAATCTGAACTATTCGGCTGAGAAAGAAGTAAAACGATTTCATTCGAATCCAAAACCCCGGGAAGCTTTTTCTGAGCCTTTTTAACCTTAATTCCATCAACGGGATTTATTTTCGCAATTCCTTTGCTATTTAAGAAACGGTAATAGCAACGAACAGAAGCAATGATTCTTGTTTTTGTCGCCTCAGATTTTCCTAAAACAGAAAGATATTCGAGGTATGATTTAAACTGAGCATTTGAAAATTCGGCTAAATCAAAAATATTATTAGAAGCACAGTATAAACTCAACTGATTTATATCACGAAGATATGATTCAACTGTATTTTTCGAAGACTTTTTTTCATCTGAAAGATAAGCCTTAAAATTAACGATATAATCTTTCATACTGCACCTCCTCAACTCAAAAATTAAAGTTTTTAATAAAATTAGAAGAAAGAACTGCATCAACTATAGAAGCAATCAGACAAATAACCGAAAAGCTCAAATACTTGATACAAAATCTTTTAAAATCAAAAGATAAGTTATGCGGAGCGGTTGACGGAATAGTAAGCCTTGCAAGCAGGAGAGAAAACTTTATTGATTCTCTTGAAGATAAAATCAAAGCTATAACCGAAATAACCGCAGAGGGTAAAATCATAACCGCAAAAAAAGCAACGCCGTTTAAGGACTGCCCGTTATAAAGAAACGCAGCAATAACACCATACAGTATACCGCTCAAAGAGCAAACAAAGGGAATAAGAATAACTCCAAGCATTGAAGAGCCGCAAATAAAGGTTATTGCAATAAATAAAAGGGATTTAAATAATGAATTAACAACAACCGAAAAAAAGCCTGAGTCTATCCTTTTATCAAAAAAATCAGAAACAAAACTCTCTGCAAATTTTAAAAAGATTTCTCTTTGAGAGCAAAAATAAATTCCAAAGCATAACCCACCGATAAAAAACAGGGTTAAAATTATCAAAATATTGTTTAATTTAAAAAACTCAAACACCCTGTTGCAGCGTCCTAAATTAAGGACTGTTCCCTTTTTCATATTATCACTCCGTTCAAAATAATAATATGAATTAAAAGGACAAGATATTCTATATTTTAAATTCAATATTTAGTTGGTTGCTTTGCTAACAATACAAAATATTGATTTTTAAAAACATTATGTAAACCTAAAAATAAGGGCGAAAAAAATCAGCCGCCCTTAAAGAAGCAAGCCAATCTATTGAAAAACGCCAAATGAAAACCAACTACAATAGTTATACAACATTTTTACTTTTATGTCAACCATAATTTTTCAATTAAAAAATATTATGTTAACTTATTATGTTAACCACACAATATATGCTTATTACTCCTTTCAAGAAACCCAATTTATTGTGAAAAATACCTCTTTTATTTTTAAAAAATATATGATATACTATTGTTATAAAATAAAACTATCGGAGAGAATTTCAATGAAAAAAACAGTTATAATAACAGGCTCTTCAAAAGGTATCGGAGCCGCCACTGCAATTTTGTTTGCTCAGAAGGGTTATAATGTTGTTATAAATTATAACAATTCTTATGAAGCTGCTTCCCTTCTCTGCAAATCCTTGGTTTCTAACGGATACAGTGCAATGTTACACAAGGCAAATGTTGCCAACAAATTAGAGGTTGATTTAATGGTTAAAGAAACACTCTATAAATTTGGAAGCCTTGATATTCTTGTCAATAATGCCGGCATTGCTTATGAGGGGTTAATCACTGATACAGATGAGGTTGATTTCGATAATATTATTGATGTTAATCTTAAGGGTGTATTTAATTGTTGCAAATCGGTTATTCCCTCAATGGTCAGCCGCCAAAGCGGTAAAATCATCAACATATCTTCAATGTGGGGTCAGGTCGGAGCTTCCTGCGAGGTTGCTTATTCTGCTGCAAAAGCCGGTGTTATCGGCCTCACAAAAGCTCTTGCTAAGGAATTAGCACCAAGCGGTATTACAGTTAACTGCATTGCCCCTGGTCTTATAGAAACTAGCATGAACTCAAATCTCACAATTGAAGAGCTCTCAGATTTTGTTAATGATATCCCATTAGGCAGAATGGGTAGTGCTGATGAGATTGCGGCAGCCATTGAATTCTTAGCATCGGATAAAGCTGATTACATGACTGGTCAGGTGCTCGGCATCAACGGCGGATATGTAATATGAGAAAAAGAGGTGTTCGTAAGAACACCTCTTTTTTTATATTCTTTTTGCAATCAGCTTTATAATTTCACTGAACGGTATAATTAAAACCGAGAACAGTAAAACAAAACCAAATGAAGCAAGATTTAATATTTCGAGTCCGAAAACAAAGCCCGCAGGGGTGAATATCAGGAAGAGAATAATAAATAATGCAACTGCAGAAGAAAAATTTAGAAGATTGTTTGAAAATATTTCTTTATTAAAGATACTGCCTTCAAACTTATTATTGAAGCAATGGAATATCTGCATAAAACCGAGAGCCGCAAATGCCATTGTAGCGGCTGTTGCACTGTCTCCAATGCCCTTTCCAATAGCAAACACAATAAGTGTTATAAGAGCTATAAACACGCTTTGAGTGCAAACAGTGAAAATAGCAGTTTTATCAAATACCTTATTTGTGAAAACACGCTTGGATTTCATTACTCCCTTTTCCGCACCCTCCATACAAAGTGAAATTGCAGGAGCAGAATCGGTTAAAAGATTTATCCATAAAAGCTGAACTGCAGCAACCGGCATAACCTTAAATATCAGCAAACCAAAAACAACAGTTAAAATTTCGGCAAAGTTACTGCTGAACAGATAATTCACAATCTTTTTAACATTGCTGAATAAAGCACGGCTTTCCTTAATAGCATGAACAATTGAGCCAAATCTGTTGTTTTGAATGATAATATCAGCATTGCCCTTTGCAACATCGGCACCGAACTTGCCGATAGCACAACCAACATCAGCGATAGCCAAGGCTTCAGCATCCTGAACACCATCGCCCGTAACAGTAACTGTCATACCTTTTGCTTGCCAAGCCTTAATAATACGCACCTTATCACTCGGATAAACCCTTGCAAAAACAGAATACTTTTCAATATTTGCAGTTAACTCTTCATCGCACAAGATGTTTAATTCCTCACCCGAAATAGCAAGAGAGCCTTCCTTTAAAATACCAATTCTTTTTGCAATAGTCATAGCTGTTGTAAGGTTATCGCCCGTTATCATAACGGTTTTAATGCCAGCTTCTTCACAAGATTCAAGTTCTTCAATAACTCCCTCTCTTGGGGGGTCAGAAAGACCTATAAGACCAACAAACTTAAGTCCCTTTTCAATATCTTCGGGGTTCGGGTTTGCTGGCAGATTATCAAGCGGTTTCATAGCGATACAAACCACTCTCAGCTCCTCAGAAGCCAACTCCTCGTTTAGTGCTAAAATTTCCTCGGAGTTGCAACCAATACATTTTGGAACAACATTTTCAACCGCACCCTTAACTATTGCAAAGGGATGTTCGTTAATCATTGTAATAACTGTCATAATCTTCCGCTCAGAATCAAACGGAATTTCTGTTATATGAGGAAACAGATTTAAAACATCCTGTTTACTCATTGAATTATATGCAAGACAAGCCTTTTCAATAGCATTCTCAGTTGAGTCATTGTTAAGGGTTGAGGAAGCAGTAGCTATTTTAATAACAAGAGCCGAAGCCTCATCAACACCCTCGTTTTGTAAATCAATCAGCTTTTTGCCATCAAAGATTTTAGTAACTTGCATTTTATTATGGGTTAAAACACCAGTTTTATCGCAACAAATCACATTTGTTTTGCCAAGTAATTCAGCCGCTTTTGCATCTTTAATAACAATTTTGTCCTGCAAAATTCGGTGAGTTCCAAGAGCAATAACAATTGTAGCAATAGTCGGCAAAGCCTCAGGAATAGCCGCAACACCTAAAGCTACAGCATTCATAAGCATTTTAAGTGTCATACTCGCAAACTGACCCGAAGAAAAGTTTTGGAGCATTTCGATTAGAAAAACCAAAATACATACTATCAAAACTATAAGGTTTGTTATCTTACCAATATTGTCAAGCTGAATTTGAAGTGGGAGCTTATCATCGCCACTTTCTTGTAAAATAGCTGATGTTCTTCCAATTTCAGTATTAAGACCGGTTGCAACAACAACGGCTTTTGCATTTCCATGAACAACACTAGAGCCCGAAAACACCATATTAGAACGGGATTCAATAGAGGTAATATCCTCAAAAACCAAATCCTCATTTTTTTCAACGGGAACTTCAACACCCGTAATCATTGATTCATTACAGCGAAATTCATTTGATTCAATAATTCTCGCATCTGCAGGAATATAATCCCCCTCTTCAAGCAGTATTATATCCCCTGGCACCAATAAGGCTGCATTAAGATATTTAACAATACCATCTCGCATAACAGAAACTGTTGGGTTGGTGAAGTTCTTGATATTTTCAAGAGTTCTATCGCAATTTATAATATGATAAGCACTAACAGCCGCATTTATAACAACAATAGCAATTATTAAAAGCGGTGCAAAGCTGTTAACATCCTGATATAAAAGTGAAACAATAAAGGAAAGAAACGAAATTATGATTAAAGCAATAATAGTTTTGTTTTTAAGCTGAGATAGAAACACCTTAAAAAACTTCGGCTGTTCAACATTTGAAATAACATTCATTCCGTTTTCTTCAAGTCGTTTATCGGCAACACCGTTAGCAAGACCGCTAAAGGCATCTGCCTCTAATTCCTTTAAAACTTCATCCTTTGAAGCACTATGCCAAATCATTATTCCAACCCCCTAATCTTGTTATAGTAATCTTTCATCTGTTTTGCATCCTCTGCCTGAGTGCCTGCAGATTCGCAGATAAAGGTGGGGCTGCAGTCATATTTTAAGGTCAACTCCATAACTGGCTCAAAATCAGGACCAAAAACATTATCCTCAAAGGTTAAATGGCGTTTTTCGCCACCGTTAGTATATTCAATCTTAGAAAAATGAGAGTGGAAGGTTTTAAGCCTGTCCTGACCAAGCTCATTTTTGATGGTTTTGAAAATATTTTCATAATCATCTATTGTTCTGAGAATACCCATATCTCGTGCATTAAGATGCCCAAAATCGATGCAAGGAATAAGTCTCTCATCAATTTTGCAAAGCTCCATAACCTCTTGTAAAGTGCCAAGTTGATTAACCTTGCCCATAGTTTCGGGACAGATATGAATATGAGAGAGTCCCTCATTGTCGAGTGCATCTAATGAAAGCTTCATCGTATCAATAGCAAATCTTAATGCTTCTTCACGGGAGATTTTTCCGCAAGAACCAGTGTGCACAATTATTCTATCCCCACCCATAGCATTAACAGCTCTGGCAGAAGCTAAAATATAGTTAACCGAGTTTAATCTTTTTTCCTCTTCAATAGAAGACATTGAAATATAATAAGGTGCATGAAGAGAAAGGGATATCCCCTTTTCCTTTGCAATTTTTCCAAGCTCTGCTGCTTTTTCAAGACCAATATTAACGCCTCTTCCGCATTGATATTCAAAGCAGTCAAGACCCATTTTAACAACATATTCAGGAACTTGTAAACTTGATTTATATCCCATATTGGCAAAGCTGTCCGAATTGCCGGCAGGACCGAATTTAGCTAACATTTCACACCTCAGTATTCTTAATCTTATAAAGCTTATAAACTATTCTTTCAATCCAACGCTTAAATCTGAAGCCATAAGTGGTTTCAAGCTTAATCGGGGTTAATAAAACAGTGCGAAGACCAACAAGATTTCCGCCCAAAATATCAGTGAAAATCTGGTCTCCAACAATAGCGGTTGTTTTACGCTTGCATCCCATTGCCTTTAAAGCTCTTAAAAATCCAAAAGGCAGCGGTTTAAGGCCTAAAGAAATAAAATCAAGGTCTATTTTTTTTGCAAAAGGCTTAACTCTGGCTTCTTTAGAGTTTGATAATACCATAAGCTTTATTCCATTATCTTTCATATAAGAAAGCCATTCAGGAAGGCCTTCGGTTAAAATATGACCATGATGGGTTGAAAGAGTGTTATCAACATCTAAGATTAAAGAGTTTATATTATATTTTTGCAAGATAGGAACAGTAATATCCGTTACTCTATCAAGCTTGATTTCAGGTTTAAGTAACATAAATTTCTCCAAAATAAAAAGCGGTTATAAAATAACCGCTTTTAAACTTATTAGCGGAACTTTCTTTTACGAGCAGCTTCCGACTTCTTTTTACGCTTTACAGAGGGCTTTTCATAATGCTCTCTCTTGCGAACCTCTTGAATTACACCGTCTTTAGCAGTTTGTCTCTTAAAACGACGCAAAGCGTTATCAAGTGATTCATTCTCTTTAATTCTAACTTGACTCATTTACATTCCCTCCCTCCGCCAAAATGCAGGGGTTATAATTTTAATAAAGAAATTATCCTCTAAGAGCGATAATATTTGCAACAATTGCAAGGATAAAGAAAAGTATTGCAACATACTTTGTCCAGCGTGCCAGGAAAGCATCAAAGGTTCTTGCCTTATTCTTAGAAAGGAAAGTATCCGCTCCGCCTGAGATGGCACCGTTGATACCAGCACGACGGCCAGGTTGCAAAAGAACGGCAACAATAATAATAAGCGAAACAATTATTACAAAAATACCAATAATAATTTGAATGGCGTTCACCTTTTTCACCTCCATACAATCAACAACTTAAATTATAATAGCATATAACTTTGCAATTTGCAACAATTATTTTTAAAATTAGTTAGGTTTTACAACCAAATTTACCAATTTTTTGGGAACATAGAGTTCTTTTACGATAGTTTTGCCCGAAATCTCGGCGGAAACTGTCTCCTGTTCTTTAGCAAGAGCAATAGCATCAGCAGCAGAAATATCAGCAGGAATATTAACTCTTGCCCTGATTTTGCCGTTAACCTGAATAACTATCTCAACGGTTGAATCAACACATTTTGCTTCATCAAACTCAGGCCACTTAGTACCGTTAAGCATACCCTCAAAGCCTGCTGTTTCCCAAAGCTCCTCAGTTATATGAGGTGCAAATGGGTTAAGAAGAATTATAAAGGTTTTAAACTCATCGCGGGTAATCTTACCAGTTGACTGAATATTGTTAAGTAAAGACATAAGTGCCGCAATGGCAGTGTTCATCTTAAGACCTTCAATATCCTCGGTAACCTTTTTAATTGTTCTGTGCATTTCGGCTTCGATTTCCTTGCGATAACCTGTTTCATCACTCAAAATTGAGCTGAGTGCCCAAACTTTATCGAGGAAACGCTTACTGCCCTTAATGGAAGACATACTCCAAGGAGCTGCTTTTTCAAAGTCGCCGATAAACATTTCGTAAACACGCATTGTGTCGGCACCGTAATTCTCGATAATATCATCGGGATTAACAACATTTCCGCGGGACTTAGACATCTTCTCGCCGTTCTCACCCAAAATCATACCGTGGCTTGTTCTCTTCGCATAAGGTTCACTAGACGGAACAACACCGATATCATATAGGAATTTATGCCAGAAACGGCTGTAAAGAAGATGGAGAGTTGTATGCTCCATACCGCCGTTATACCAATCAATCGGGCTCCAATACTCAAGGGCTTCTTTAGATGCTAATTCTTTATCATTATGCGGGTCGCAATAACGAAGGAAATACCAGGAAGAGCCTGCCCACTGAGGCATTGTATCGGTTTCTCTCTTAGCGGGAGCTCCGCAATGAGGACAGGTAGTATTAACCCAATCGGTCATCTTAGCAAGGGGTGATTCGCCATTATCAGTAGGCTCATAGGAATCAACATTCGGGAGAACAAGAGGCAATTCGCTCTCATCAAGAGGAACATATCCGCACTTCTCACAGTAAACCATAGGAATAGGCTCGCCCCAATATCTCTGACGTGAGAATACCCAATCACGAAGCTTATAGTTTGTTTTAACAGAGCCGAGACCCTTGTCAGTCAACCACTGTTGAATAGCCTTTTTAGCTTCCTCAACAGAAAGTCCGTTAAGGAAATCAGAGTTAACTAAAATACCCTCGTTGCACTCAGTATAAGCCGCTTTTTGAACGTCTTCTCCGCCAGATACAACCTCAATAATCGGCAAATTGAATTTCTTAGCAAAATCCCAGTCGCGAGTATCGTGAGCAGGAACTGCCATAATTGCACCTGTGCCGTAAGAAATAAGTACATAGTCTGAAATAAAAATCGGAATTTCGGTATTATTAACGGGGTTGATAGCAGTAACACCCTCAAGTTTAACACCCGTTTTATCCTTAGCAAGCTCGGTTCTCTCAAAGTCAGACTTCTTAGAAGCCATAACCTGGTACTCACGAACTTCTTCCATATTCTGAATTTTGTCTGCCCATTTTTCAAGCAAGGGATGCTCAGGAGACATTACCATATATGTTGCACCAAATAGAGTATCGGCACGGGTTGTGAAAATATCAAAGGTATCGCCGATATTAGTGCTGAATGTAACCTGAGTGCCGTAAGACCTACCAATCCAGTTTCTCTGCTGAGTTTTAACTCTTTCTATAAAGTCAACATCCTCAAGTCCCTCAAGGAGCTTCTCAGCATAGTCAGTGATTTTAAGCATCCATTGACTTTTTTCTTTCTGAACAACCTCACTGCCGCAACGCTCACAAACGCCGTTAACAACCTCTTCGTTTGCAAGAACGCACTTACAAGATGTGCACCAGTTAACAGCCATTTTGCTCTTATAAGCCAAGCCTTTTTTGAACAACTGAAGGAAAATCCACTGTGTCCACTTATAATATGAGGGGTCGGTTGTGTTAACCTCTCTGCCCCAGTCAAAAGAGAAACCAAGGCTCTTTAACTGACGTTTGAAGTTGGCAATGTTATTTTCAGTAACAATAGACGGGTGAATATGGTTCTTTATTGCAAAGTTCTCGGTTGGAAGACCAAAAGCGTCCCAACCCATAGGATAAAGAACATTAAAGCCCTGAAGTCTCTTCTTACGGCAAACAATGTCAATCGCAGTGTAAGAACGGGGATGTCCAACATGAAGACCCTGACCTGAGGGATAAGGGAACTCAACCAGTCCATAGAACTTTGGAAGTGAATAATCATTTTTAGCGGCAAAGGTTTCGTTATCGTCCCAAATTTTCTGCCATTTCTTTTCTATCTCTTTATAATCATAAAATTGCATTTTTAATCCCCCTCGGAAATTTCAAGAATATCATCCATATTAACTACTTCGCCATCGCTCCACATTTTATCGAGTGAATAAAATTCCCTCTCGTTTCTTCCAAAAACGTGAACAATAACAGAGCCATAATCCAAAACTATCCATCCTGTACTTCTGCCCTCGATATGATGAGGTGTAATTCCAACCTCTTCAAGCTTTTCTTCAACCTCATCGCAAAGAGCACGAACCTGAGTTGAAGAGTTTGCGGTACAAAAAAGGAAATAGTCCGCAAGAACGGTTAGCTTGTCTATTTTAACGGCGGCTATCTCTCTTCCCTTTTTGGCGTTAAGAGCATTAGCCGCAATTTTTAAAATTTCAAATGATTCCATCAGTTACCTTCCTTTAATAACGCCTCGTTAAAGGCTTCAATAGTATCGGGGTGAACAGGTTTTGAATCCTCAACCAATTCATTTATAGAATATTTTAAAGCATAGATAAATGCTTCTTCTAATGATTTATCAACAAGTCCTCTTATAACATCAACATCTTCATAATCTCGGTCTGAAGACGTGAAATCAGCAAGATATAAAATTTTAGCCGTTAAGGACATATTAGCTTTGCCTGTTGTATGAAAACGAACTGCATCAAGAAGCTCTTTATCATCAATTTTTAAAAAATGCTCAATATAAGCCGTTCCGGAAATTGCATGCCAAAGCTTTTTAGCATTTTTCTCAATAGCATTTAGCATTATACCAAAGGTTTCAAAGATTTTCAAGTGGTCTTCATCGGGAAGATTTTTGGTGATATCGTGAAGCAGACCCGCAAGATAGCATTTGTCCTCATCAGCACCGTACTTTTTGGCAAGCCTTAAGGCCTCATCAGCAACGCATAAAGAATGGTTATATCTTTTTTCATAAAGATTTTTCTTTAAAACCTGCTTATAGCTTTCGATTAAAGCGTTATCCACCGTAAACTCCCCTTTCCCTTAAATATTCATAGATTTTTTCGGGCAAAAGTTCCTTAGAACTTGAAAAATTCTCTCTGATTTCGGTTGAAGAAACATTTGGTATTTCATTATCTAAAACAGTTATCTTCATTCCCTTATTCCTGAAAGCTTGAACAGATTTATCAAACTCGGTATTATCCGTATCTGAACGTCTGAAAGCAATAAAATCCATCATTTTCATAAGCTCGTCCGATTTATACCATTTCGGAAAATAAACCAGCATATCTCCGCCTAAAACAAAATAAAAGTTAGCATCGGGATATCTCTCTTTCAAAAACGAAACGGTATCAAATGTATAACTTTTGCCTTCTCTTTCAAATTCCACAAGGCAAAGCTCAGCCTTTTCAAAGTTGCTTATCGCAATTTGGCACATCTCTTGCCTAATTTCGTCATTTGCAAGAAAGTCAGCTTCCTTATGTGGCGGAATTTTATCGGGGATAACAAATATTTTATCAATATCCTCAAGACAATTCACAGCCTCAAGCATTTTATAATGCCCGATATGAAACGGATTAAAGGTTCCGCCAAACAATGCAATTTTCAGCATTATTTCACCAACTTAATCTCTTTATTATTCTTGCTTTCTTTATATAGAATAAATCTTGTTCCTATGACCTGAACAACATCCGCTTCAGTAGCCTCAGCCAAAGCATTAGCGGTTTCTCTGACAGAGGTTGGACAGGTTTCAAGAATTCTAAGTTTAATAAGCTCCCTAGCTTCCAAAGCATCGGCAACCTGTTTAACTGTGTTATCGGTAACACCCGATTTTCCTATCTGTAAAATAGTTTCATAGCTGTTAGCCATACCACGAAGCTGAGCACGTTGTCTACTGTTAAGCATAAATCTACTCCTCAATATATTTCAAAAGTTCTTCTTTAAATTTTATAAGGGCTCTGCCTCTGTGGCTAACCTTGTCTTTTTCCTCAGCAGAAACAAGTCCAAAGCAACCAATTTCGCTGATAAACAAGGGGTCATAGCCAAAGCCGTTATTTCCCTTTTCTTCAAAAGCAATATGCCCGTGGCATTCGCCTCTGACGGTAAACTCCCTGCCATCAGGAAAAACGCAAGCGATAGCGGCAACATAATACGCCGTCCTTTTTTCCATAGGAACACCCTCTAATTCCTTAAGAATTTTAAGGTTGTTCATTTCATCGTTACCGTGTCCGCCTGAATATCGGGCAGAATAAATACCGGGGGCTCCGTCAAGATAATCAACACAAATTCCCGAATCATCAGCAACACTCATATAGCCGGTTCTTAAAAGTCCTGCTTTTGCCTTTAAGATTGCGTTTTCTTCAAAGGTTGTTCCCGTTTCTTCAATATCTTCAAGTGGCGAATCAAGGTCCTTTTCGGACAAAACCTCAAAGCCCATAGGAGTTAAAATTCGACTGAGTTCATTAAGTTTTTTAAGATTTTTAGTTGCAATAAAAACTTTCATTATTCTGCATCTCCATCAAATATTCCATCAACAAACTCTTTAGAATCAAAGGGTTGTAAATCATCAATGCCCTCGCCAACACCGATAAACTTAACGGGAATATCAAGTTCATTTCTTATAGCGATAACAATACCGCCCTTAGCTGTACCGTCCAGCTTGGTTAAAACAATACCGGTTATATCGGTAACATTTTTAAATTCCCTTGCCTGATTAACGGCATTCTGCCCAGTTGCAGCATCAAGAACCAAAAGCGTTTCAACAGATGCCTCTGGTAATTCTCTATTTATAACACGGTTAATTTTAGCAAGCTCATCCATAAGATTTTTCTTATTATGAAGTCTTCCTGCCGTATCGCAAATAATAACATCTGCACCCTTTGCTTTAGCAGATGCAATAGTATCAAAAACAACTGATGCGGGGTCGGAGGCTTCAACACTTTTAACCATCTGAACTCCTGCACGCTCCGCCCAGATACCGAGCTGGTCGATAGCGGCGGCTCTGAAGGTATCGGCAGCACCTAAAACAACATTCTTGCCCTCATTTTTAAGCTGAGCAGAAATTTTACCTATTGAGGTAGTCTTTCCAACACCGTTAACGCCGATAACAAGGATAACCGAGGGCTTTGTTTCAAGCTTTAAGCCCTCATCCTCACCCAACATATCAGAAACGATTTGCTTCATAAGCTGTTTTATTTCATTGGGGTCTTTAATTCCCGTTTCCTTAATCTTATTTCTTAAGGTATCGCATATTTCGGTTGCAGTAACAACTCCAATATCCGACATAACGAGGATTTCCTCAAGCTCTTCAAATAACTCTTCATCAATTTTGGTAAAGCTGTTGATAATGCTGTTAACACCATCTGTTATAGAGCTTCTTGTTTTCTTGAGTCCCTCTTTAATTTTACTGAAAAATCCCATTAAATCACCTTAAAATAAATTATGCACCTTGATTTTCAAGCAATTTCTTTTCAAGCTCTGAAACATTGAGTTCAAGTAGCTTTGTGATACCCTTTTCCTGCATTGTAACACCATAGAGCATATCAGCCGCCTCCATAGTACCTCTTCTATGAGTAACACAGATAAACTGGGTAGCAAAGTCCGACTGCTTCATATAGTCTGCAAAACGCTCAACATTGATATCGTCAAGGGCGGTATCAACCTCATCCAAGAAGCAGAAAGGCGGTGCGCTAACACGCATAATCGCAAAGTAGATTGAAAGGGCAATAAGTGCCTTTTCGCCGCCCGAAAGTCCATCAAGGCTCGGAACATTCTTACCGGGCAGTTTAACATTTATATCGATACCGCTTTCGAGGATATTATCAGGGTCTGAAAGTGAAAGACTTGCAGTTCCGCCGCCGAAAAGCTCAACAAAGGTTTTGGAGAAGTTTTCACTAATCTTTGCAAAGCCCTCGGTGAAGATTTCTTTCATCTGGGTGGTTAACTGATTGATAAGCTTATTTAGTTCAGCTCTTGAATTCTCAACATCATCAATCTGAACAGAGAGGAAATCATAACGCTCTTTAACCTCTTTGTATTCCTCAATGGCAGAAACATTAACATTTCCAAGACTTCTGATTTTACCCTTGATTTCTGCAAGGTTTCTCTTAGCTTCTGCAGGGTTTTCAGGCTCGGTTGCTATCTTCTCTGCCTCACTTCTTGTAAGCTCATATTCATCATAAAGACGCCTGATAACATCATCATATTCTCTGACCATAACCTCTTTACGCTCAGAAAGTCTCGCTAACTCACCGCCGATTTGTTCACGACGCATTGTTTTTTCACGCTCGCTGTTTCTGAGCTCAACGCCTGCCTTCTCGGTTTCGTTGCGTTTTTCAAGCATTTCGGTTATTGATTTTTCAGAAGATACAATGTTTTCCTTTAAGGCTTCAATTTTAGCTGTTAATTCTTCAATATTAGCCTTAAGCTCTTCGTTTTTAGCAATAATACTTGCAGTTTCTTCATCGATTTCATGGCATCTGTCCTCCCTTGAGGAAATCATATTAACAAGGGTTTCGGCAGATTCATTCAAAAGTTCAATATCCTTTTGAGCTTCAATAATAGAAAGCTTGGTAGAAGTAATATCAGCAGATAAAGCCTCTCTTGTTTCGTTAAGAGAATCTCTGCCGCCTGTCATAGAATCAATTTCGCTTTGAAGCGAAGATTTCTCTGCATCAATTTCTGCAATAGCAACAGCCGCTTCTGCCGACTGCTTTTTAAGAGCCTCAACCTTTTCCTTGTTAGAAGCAAGTTCGGCTTCTAACTGGGATAAGTTAGATTTAAGATTATTTCTTAAGTCATCAATTCTCTTAAGCTCAGCCAAAGCTCTGATTTTATCTTCGTTTGCAGTTGTAAGCTCGGCTTTTGCAGCAGTTATATCTGCATCAACAACAGCCACAGCCTCAGTTGCAGCAAGACTCTTCTTAGAAAGTTCCTCACTTTTTGCCTCTAAAGCCTTGATATCATCTTCCATCTTCTTTATATCGGAAGCACGGCTTAAAAGACCTGCGTGTTTAACAAGAGAACCACCTGTTAAGGAACCGCCAGGGCTTATAACCTGACCGTCAAGAGTTACAACCTTAATTCTATAGCCAAACTTTTTAGCAATGGTTGCCGCACAGTCAATATCCTCAGCAACAACGGCACCGCCTAAAAGATACTTGATAATTTCCTTATACTTGTTATCGCATTCAACCAAATCAGATGCAATACCGATAAAGCCGAACATACTCTCAAAGCCGTGTTCTTTGAATTCACGAGCTTTAATAGTGCCAACGGGCAAGAATGTTGCTCTACCGCCATTAGAAGATTTAAGGAAGTTAATAGCCCTTTTAGCATCTGCCTCGGTTTCGGTAATAACGTTCTGAATAGCATTCGCAAGAGCGGTTTCGATAGCAATGCTATACTCCTTCTCAACCTTAATAAGCTTTGAAACAGGTCCGCAAATACCCTTTAAAATTCCCTTTTCAGCTTCTGCCATAACAGACTTAACCGAATGACCGAAGCCCTCCATATTATTTTCAAGCTCTTTTAAAATCTGAACTCTGCGGCGTTTTGCCTCAATATCAAGATTTAAATTATCGAGCTCTGCCTTTAGGGAATCAGCAGTCTGCTTTTTAGATTCAAGGCGTAACTCATAGCCGCTTAAGGTGTTATTCGAGCTCTCAATAACCTCTTCAAACTTCTTAAGAAGTATATCGGTTTCTTCGAATTCACCATCAAGCTTCGCTATCTCAGTTTTATGTTGCTCTGACTGTTCTTTGGATAAAACTTCTCTTTCCTCAATTTCCTTAATAGCAGTATCAGAGGTTACCATCTGAACTCTCATATCTGCACTTTTAGAAGAAAGAGTATTCAAAGCTCGTATCTGATTTTCAATTTTTCTTGAAATGGAATCACTGTTGGATAAAAGCTCAGATAATTGTTCTTCAAGTAGGTGAAGCTTTTCTTCTAACTTCTGCTTGAATTCTGTCTTTTCATTAGCGGCAAGCTTTTTGTTTTCGATTTCAGATAATGCTTCGCTATCGGTTCTGCCCAAATTTTCTTTTTCTTCAGCTAAACGGTTGATATCATCGTTATTATGCTGAATATCGTTTTCTATAACCGTAATTTCTCCGCCAAGCTTTAAAATCTCTTCATTTGTTGAAGAAATATTAAGTCTTTCACCTTCAATATCAGATGTAAGGCGTGCAAAGAAAGCAGTATTCTGCTCTTGCTTACGGTCAAATTCCTCTAAAGAATCTTCGATTTCTCTATATGCAACCTGAGCTGCAGCAATTTTGCTTTCCTGATTTCTCAAAGCCTCTTTAGAATTGTTTAATGTATAGAGCCAAAGACCTATTTCAAGTCCCTTTTTCTGCTCGGCAAGCTCTAAGAATTTCTGAGCTTTGCGGCTTTGCTCTTCCAAAGGACCAACACGGCCTTTGAGCTCATCGAGAATATCATGAAGTCTTAAAAGATTATCCTCAGCGGCAAGCAATTTTCTTTCAGCTTCAATCTTTCTGTAACGGTATTTAGAGATACCTGCAGCCTCTTCGAAGATATCTCTTCTTTCACCAGATTTGGAGCTGATAATATTGTCAATCTTACCCTGTCCAATCATTGAATAACCGTCTCTACCAAGACCGGTATCCATAAAGAGCTCGTGAATATCCTTAAGGCGCACCGAAACGCCGTTTATTGCATACTCACTTTCGTGAGAGCGGTAATAACGGCGGGTAATGCTAACAAAATCATTATCGAAATTAAGGGAACGGTCGGTATTGTTGATATTAAGTGTTACTTCGCAAAAGCCGTGTGGACGGCGGGCTTCTGTACCGCCAAAGATAACATCCTCCATAGACTGTCCACGAAGGCTTTTAGTAGACTGCTCGCCAAGTACCCAACGAACAGCATCGGAAATATTACTTTTTCCGCTTCCGTTAGGGCCCACAACCGCAGTTATACCTTTACCGAATTTAAGAACCGTTTTATCTGCAAAAGATTTAAAGCCCTGAATTTCAATTGAGCTTAACAGCATTCTTATTACACTTCCCTTTCGATTTTAATTTCAAATTCTTTAAGAGTTTCTAAAACTTTTACCTTGCAGTTATAACCCATGCTTGCAAGGTGGATAAGATTACTTCTTTTTTGTCCCGCCATTTTTGAAACATCGGATTTATTAACATAGATTATGTAATTGCCTTTTTCTTTTAGAAGTTCAATTACATTTTCAAGCATTATTCTTGACTGACAAAGCTCGCTGAAGGCGGGATGCCAAGGACCCGCAATAAAGGCTTCTCCCTCAATAGAATGAAGTCCTAAACGGATTACTTTAATACCAGCATCTGTAAACATAGTATAAAGTCTTGAGGCAAGATTAACTGCATTTTCAAGAGTTTGGGGTTTATATATATTATCCGAGTAAAGTGCCGCGAGATAGGTGTCCTTAAGCACGATAGTGGGATAAATACGAACAGTATCAGGTTTAATTTCAATAACCTTTTCGGCAGTTTTAATTGCAGTTTCATCATTATCACAGTAAAGCCCTGTCATAATCTGAAGACCAAGCTCAAAACCGTAATTTTTAATAAGCTTTGAAGCCTTTACAACATCCGAAACCGAATGACCTCTGTTATTCATCCTTAAAACTCTGTTATCAAGGCTTTGTGCACCAAGCTCAATTGCAGTAACATTATGCTCTTTTAAAAGGGTTAAAATTTCATCATCAATAGCATCGGGTCTTGTTGAAATTCTAATTCCTTTAGCTTCTCCTTTTTCAACCGCTTCAGAGGCGGTCTTTAAAAGGTCGAGCATATAGTTGCGGTTAATTGCAGTAAAGCTTCCGCCAAAAAAGGCTATTTCAGTAACAAGAGGATTATATTTAGGTGATTTTTTAGCAATACTTATAGCCGATTTAACATCCGAAATGCGAGGTGCTTTAAATGTTCCTGTTATATAACGCTGATTACAAAAGCTGCACTTATTAGGACAGCCGATATGCGGAACAAAAATTGAAATATTAGCGTGTTTTATGCTCATATTTCGGCACCCATAAGACTAAGTGCCTGTTTTGCCGCCATCTGCTCTGCCTGTTTTTTTGATTTACCCTTTCCAGTTCCTATAACATTTGAATTAAGCCTTACCTCAACCGTGAAAACTTTATCGTGGTCAGGACCCTTTTCATCAGTTAAAAAATAGGAAACCGATTCCTCAGGATTTCGCTGAATTATCTCCTGAAGAGCGGTCTTATAGTCCTTAAACACCTCATCATCAGTATGTTTAAGTTCATCAAGGATAAATCTCATAACGTGTTTTCTTGCAACTTCTATACCGCCGTCAAGATACATTGCGGCCAAAACCGCCTCAAAAGCATCAGCAAGAATGGAATCCCGTTCTTTTCCACCGTTCTTTTCTTCACCTTTACCAAGTCTTAAAAACTTGCCTATCTGAAGCTCTCTTGAAAAGCTACAAAGAGATTTCTCGCAAACCAACGAGGCTCTTAGCTTTGTAAGCTCACCCTCAGGCAAAGAGGCGAAATTTTTATAAAGATAATCAGCAACAATAACCGATAAAACCGAGTCTCCTAAAAACTCAAGTCTTTCGTTAGAGGTTATACCACGTCTTGCCTCATTAGCATAAGAAGAGTGGGTTAAAGCATTAAGGAGTAACTCTTTATTATTAAATTGATAATTGAGATTTTTTTCTAATGCTTCCATAATAATTTCCTTTAAATTTCTGTTAAATTTGCTGAGATAGTATCAATAACACCGTTTTCGGTAAAGGTAATAGCCTGTCTGATAGCATTCTTAATCGCTTTAGCATCTGAGCTACCATGTGCCTTTATAACAGGCTTTCTAACACCCAAAAGAGGTGCACCGCCAACCTCAGAGCTATCCATCATACTCTTGAGCGAATATAAATCCTCCTTAATCACTAAGGCGGCAAGTTTATTAAATAAATTCTTATAAAGAGCACCTTTTATGAGTTTGAAGAGTGTTGAAGCGGTTCCCTCAATAAGTTTAAGAGCAATATTGCCTGTAAAACCATCAGTAATAACTGCATCGCATTCGCCCTTAGGCATTTCTCTCGATTCGATATTACCAACAAAGTTGATAGGAGCCTCACTTAAAAGCTTGTAAGCCTCTTGCTGAAGCTCGGTGCCCTTTGTATCTTCAACTCCGATATTAAGAAGTCCGATTTTTGGATTTTCGATATTTTCAACCTTATTAAGATAAACGCTTGCCATAATGCCGAACTGCTGAAGCATTTCGGGACGACACTCAGCATTAGCACCCATATCCATAAGCATATAATGACCGTTGGGAGATGGTATCATTCCTGCAAGAGCAGGTCTTTTAACACCCTTTATTCTCTTAATAAGAAGTGTTCCCCCAACAACAATAGCCCCTGTTGACCCTGCTGATACAAAAGCATCAGCTCTATCCTCGCTTAGTTCTTTAAAAGCTATTGCCATAGAGCTTTCCTTGTGTGCTTTTAAAAGAGAAGTTGGCTCATCATGCATAGAGATAACATCATCAGCATTAACGATGATAAGCTCCCCATTGAAATCAAAACCGTTTTCCTTAATAATATTTTCAATTTCCTCTTTTTTTCCTGTGAGGGTTATATCAACGCCAAATTCTTTAGAAGCAATAGCTGCGCCCTTTATTATTTCAAGCGGTGCATTATCTCCGCCAAATGCATCAACAACAACTCTCATAATCTTTCTCCTAAAATTTAAAATTCCTGTTTAATGTTTTCATCAAACCATATAAGTGAACGCATTGAAAGAGCCGCATAACGCTCTTTTTTATCTCTGATTTTTGTATCAAGCGGCGGTAATATTCCGAAATTAGCACCCATAGGCTGAAAATTCTCAATGCCCTCATCGGTTATATAGTTAAGTAAAGCACCAATCATTGAGAAATCAGGCAAAACAACTGCCTCTTCACCTAAAATCTTCTTAGCGGCGTTAATACCGCATATAATACCGCTTGCCGCCGACTCCATATATCCCTCAACGCCCGATAGCTGACCCGCAAAGAAAATATTGCTATTTTCCTTTAAGGATAAGTCTTTACTTAAAAGCTTTGGGGAATTTATAAAGGTATTGCGGTGCATAACACCGTATCTCATAAATTCCGCATTTTCAAGACCGGGTATCATAGAAAACACTCGTTTTTGCTCAGGGAATTTAAGATTAGTCTGAAAACCGACAAGGTTATAAAGTGTGCCCTCAGCGTTTTCTCTTCTTAGCTGAACAGCCGCCCAAGGTCTGTGATTAGTTCTAGGGTCAGTAAGACCTACAGGCTTCAATGGGCCAAAACGAATAGAATCTTCGCCTCTTTTAGCAAGTATTTCTATAGGCATACAGCCCTCATATACCGTTATAGGCTTATCGAAATCCTTAAGCGGAGCACTTTCAGCGGATATGAGTTCCTTATGGAAAGCCTCATATTCTTCCTTGTTAAAGGGACAGTTAATATAATCATCTGTTCCCTTTCCATATCTTGAAGCCGTAAAAGCCTTTGTCATATCAATGCTCTCGGCCGTAACAATAGGTGCCGCCGCATCGAAAAAGCTAAGATTTTCCTTACTTGTAATTTCGGTAATTTTATTCGCCAAAACACTATCGGTTAATGGACCTGTTGCGATAACACAAACACCCTCAGGAATATCCTCAGCAATTTCGTTAACAACCTCAATATTCGGGTTATTTTTAATCTTTTCCGTTATAATTCTTGCAAACTGCTCTCTATCAACCGCTAAAGCACCGCCAGCCGCAACAGAACATTGCTTTGCAGCCTCTAAGCAGACAGAACCAAATCGCCGCATTTCTTCTTTTAAAAGACCTGCTGCCGAATCGGTTCTTGCAGCTTTAAGAGAATTAGAGCAAACAAGTTCAGCAAAATCGGTATTAGAATGAGCGGGGGTCATTTTTTTAGGCTTCATTTCAACAAGGCGAACCATAATTCCCCTGTTAGCAATCTGCCAAGCGGCTTCACAGCCCGCAAGACCTGCTCCAATAACCGTTATTTTTTCCATAATTTACCTACTTTTTTGAGGTTTTGGTCTGTCTTGTAGGACAATCTACATTCATACAGAATTTACGTCCTCTGACACCTGCGATAAGGAATCCGCCGCATTCGGGGCACTTTTCACCCGTTGGAACACCGGGAGCGGCAAAATCGCATTTGGGATAGTTAGAGCAACCATAGAACTTTTTACCCTTTTTAGAAATGCGTTTTACAAGCTTAGAGCCACATTTTGGACAAGGCTGTTTAACCTCGTCCTCAGGAACGGGTTTAGTGTTTTTGCAAGTGGGATAATTAGGACAAGCCAAGAACTTACCAAATCTGCTTGTTCTTACGACCATCTTGCTTCCGCACTTTTCACAAATAACATCAGTTTCAACAACAGGAACTTTAACTCGTTTTCCGTCAAGCTCTTTTTCAGCCTTTTTATAGTGCTTATCAAAGTCCTTATAAAAATCAGCCATTGTTTCAACCCAACCGAGTTCACCTTCGCTGATTTTATCAAGCTTAACCTCAAGCCCTGCAGTGAATTTGACATCAACAATTTTGTTGAAATACTGAGTTAAAAGGTCAACAACAACCATACCGAGCTTGGTAGGCTTAAGTGCCTTTTTCTCACGTTCAATATAATCACGGTTTAGAATATTTGAAATAATCGGTGCATAGGTTGAAGGTCTGCCGATTCCGTTTTCATCAAGAGCCTTAATAAGAGTAGGCTCTGTGAATCTTGCGGGGGGCTGAGTGAAATGCTGATTAGGTGATAAATCACGAAGCTTTAAAATATCGCCCTCATTCATTTCAGGAAGACTAACTTCGTTCTCGCTCTCTTCATCCTTACCCTCTTCGTAAAGAACGGTAAATCCATCGAAACGCACCGAATATCCGCTTGCTTTGAAGAGATAATCACCTGCAGTAATATTAACATTCACAGTATCTTGAACGCAAACTGCCATTAAGGAAGCGATAAAGCGTTCCCAGACTAACTTATAAAGCTTATATTGTTCGGTAGTGAGTGATGCCTTAACCTCATCTGGAGTGAGGTTAATAACAGTAGGTCTGATTGCCTCGTGAGCATCTTGAGCTCCGTTTTTAGATTTGAAATAACGAGGAGCAGAGGGCAAATATTTAGCACCAAATCTATCTCTGATATAAGTGTTAGCGGCACTTCTTGCCTCTTCAGAAATTCTAAGTGAATCGGTACGCATATAGGTGATAAGACCTGTAACGCCAATTCCTGGAATTTCAACACCCTCATAAAGCTGTTGGGCAATACGCATAGTTCTTTGACCTGTAAGCCCTAACTTTCTTGAAGCCTCTTGCTGTAAGGTAGAGGTGATAAAAGGCGGTGCGGGCTGGCGGTTACGCTTACCCTTTTTAATTTCAGAAACAATGTATTCGGCATTTTCGAGACTGTTAACAATATTCTCAGCATCTGTGCCGTTAGAAATTGTATCTATCTTATTGCCGTTTTTATCGCCATAAAGCTTAGCTGTAAAAGTTTTTCTGCCCGATGCAAGTTTAGCATCAATACTCCAATATTCTTCGCTAACAAACTTTTCGATTTCTCTTTCCTTTTCAACTATAAGGCGAAGAGCAACAGTTTGAACTCTGCCTGCCGATAGACCGCTCTTAACTTTTTTCCAAAGAAAAGGACTAAGCTTATAACCAACTATTCTATCAAGCACACGACGAGCCTGTTGAGCATCAACAAGGTCAATATTAAGCTTTCTTGGAACCTTGATACCTGCAGTAACACCAGATTTTGTAATCTCGTTAAATGTTACTCGGTTTTCTTTATTCATATCAAGACCTAAAATCTGAGCTAAGTGCCAGGAAATAGCTTCACCCTCTCTATCAGGGTCAGTTGCGAGATATACTTCATCGCAGCTTGCAGCCGCCTCTTTTAAAGAGTTAATTAGCTCCTTCTTGTCCGCCATATTGATATACTGCGGTGTGAAATCATTTTCAATATCAACACCAAGCTTTGATTTGGGTAAATCCCTGATATGACCCATAGAAGCCATAACTTTATATTCACTGCCAAGATATTTCTTGATAGGCTTAACCTTTGTTGGAGACTCAACAATTAAAAGCTTTGACATAAATAAACCTCCGTTACAACTTTTCATACATTCCGCCCGGAATTGCTTTTATAAGCATTTCCATTTCAAGTTCGGTTAGAGCCGAAATAATAGAATCGGTCTCAATACCGCACCCTAAAACTTCTTCGGGCAGAAATTTTTGCTTATCTAAATAATTATATACTATTTTTGCCTCTTTGGAAAGACCTTCTGGCAAATTTTTTTCAATTTTTTTATCAGTTTTTTCTCTGTAATCTAAAATTGGGTCCTTAAAAGCATTTTCTATATTGATTTTATCAGGGAAACGGACAATATATTCGCCAAAGATATCAGAAACATCTAAAATCGGTTTGGCGCCGTCCCTAAGTAAAGCATTAGAACCTATGTATTCTTTTTTATCAGGCTGACCCGGAATTACAAATACATCTCTTCCCTGTTCTGCGGCATGTCTTGCAGTTATTAACGCTCCGCTTTTTGAAGAAGCCTCAATAACAACAGTTCCAAGGCTCAAAGCCGAAACTATTCGGTTTCTTATGGGAAAGGTATATTTTGTAGCCTCTGCTCTTGGCGGAAATTCGCTGATTAAAGCACCCTTTATTGCAACTTCTTTCCTCAAAGCCTTATTTTGCGGAAGATAATCATTTAATATTCCGCAACCCAAAACTATAACTGTTTTTCCTTTGGCCTTAATAGCCCCGGCATGTGCATAGGTGTCTCCGCCCAAAGCACCGCCACTAACGATACAAAATCCCGATTTTGCAAGTCTGAAACTAAGAGAAAATGCAGCTTTCTTACCGAAATCAGAAATTTTCCTTGGTCCTACAATGCTAATTGTAGGGGTTTTATCAAAATCAGGCATATTGCCTTTAACATACAAAATAAGCGGTGCGTCCTCAATAACAGACAAACAATACGGATATTTCGAACTGCCGAGAGGTATAATTTCGATGCCGTTTTTCTTACAGTCCTCAATTATCTCAAGGCTATATGTTAAATTTTTATCCTTAATTCTTTCAAGCTCGCTTTTCTTGAAAAGCCCACTCGATAAAATTTCCTTATAATCAGCCTTATAAATATTCTCAGCACTGCCAAAATGTTTAAGAATATCTTTTGCTCGGTTATTACCAACATTCAAGACCGATTGAAGCCATATCAAATACTTCATTATTTCATCATTTCCCACATAACAATTGAAGCGGCAACCGCCGCATTTAAAGACTCTGCGTTGCCCTTCATCGGAATGGTAATTTTAAAGTCGGCATTAAGTTTAGTTTCTTCGGTTATGCCGTTAGCCTCGTTGCCGATAATAAGAGCAACCCCGTTTTCAAACTTTATATCATTTAAGCTCTTAGCATTTTTATCAACAACACAAGCATAGCTTTTAAGCCCTGATTTCTTTAAATCAGAAGCAAAATCATCGAGAAGGAAAATCGGAAGTCTAAGAAGAGTACCCATTGAAGCCCTTAAAGATTTGGGTGCATACGGGTCGCAGCTGTTTTTGGAAATGATTATTCCGCTAACACCCAAAGCCTCAGCCGTTCTTGCAACTGCACCAAGGTTAGATGGGTCCTGAATATTTTCAAGAGCTATGTATCTTCCGTTTTTATCTATATTTCGAGTCTCAACTTCAGGTGCTGAGCATAACACAATCACTCCTTGAGGAGTTGAAGTATCGCTGATTTTTTTAAACAAATTATCGGGGATTTTATAACATTCTTCACTAACTTTCGAAAAAATACTGATTTCTTCACTAAGTTTTTCAAAAGCGGAAAAGGATACTATAAGTTTCTTAAAGTTAACATTATTTTCGTATCCATCTTTTATGATACGAAGTCCCTCCAAAACAAATAAGCCATTTTCTTTCCTTTGTTTTGAAGAGGTTTGCAAAGCATTAACCAATTTTATTAGAGAATTTTCCTTGCTTTCAATTACCTTAAATTCTTTCATAAACTGCCTCTTTTCATTAAAAAATCAGGCTAATAAAAATGAAAAAGTCGCCCGTGTACCCACGGGCGAGACATTATTTTTCAAGTGCTTTTTTAGCAGTCTTAACCAAAGAAGCAAAGCCCTTAGCATCGTTAACTGCTAAGTCAGCAAGCATCTTTCTGTTAATCTGAACACCAGCCTTATTAAGACCGTTGATAAATGATGAATAATTGATATCATTCATTTTGCAAGCTGCAGAAATACGGGTAATCCATAAACGGCGGAAATCACGTTTCTTCTGTTTACGGCCAACATAAGCATAGTTACCCGACTTCATTACGGCTTCTTTCGCAGTTTTAAAAAGCTTAGACTTAGCGCCAAAATAACCCTTAGCAAGCTTCAATATCTTTTTTCTTCTTTTGCGTGTAGCTAACGCACCTTTAATACGAGCCATTGAATTTTACCTCCACTTAATCTGTTATCTCTTATTTGTAAGGAATCATTTTCTTTACCTTAGCAACATTTGTTACATCAGCAACAACAGTTTTGCGAAGGTTTCTCTTACGCTTGGTTGTTTTCTTGTTAAGAATGTGTGATTTGTAGGCGTGAGCACGCTTAACCTGACCGGTTTTGGTGAGCTTAAAGCGTTTTTTAGCGCCTGTGTGTGTTTTAATCTTAGGCATTATAATTCCTCCCTATTTGTTTTAACAATAATTATTTGCCGGATTTAGGTGCCAAGAACATAATCATATTACGTCCTTCCATCTTAGCAGCCTTCTCAACAGTTGATTTCTCTTCACAGAATTCAGCAAAGCGTTTCATAGTATCTAAACCAATTTCAGGATGACCGAGTTCACGGCCTCTGAAACGGATAGAAACCTTAACCTTGTTGCCATCCTGCAAGAAACGAAGAGCGTGTCTACCCTTGGTTTCGAAATCATGAACATCAATACTAAGTCCAAGGCGGATTTCTTTAACTTCCATAACCTTTTGGTTTTTCTTAGCCTCTTTCTCACGCTTTGCTTGCTCAAAACGGTACTTACCGTAATCCATTATCTTGCAAACGGGAGGGTCGGCATTAGGCGAGATACAAACTAAATCCATATCTTGAGCATAAGCCGCCTCCAAAGCTTTAGAAACAGGAATAATTCCAAGCTGAGAACCATCGGCAGAAATTGTTCGAACTTCCTTGAATTTAATATTTTCGTTTATAGCGAGTTCTTTACTGCTAATGTTGACGCACCTCCAAGGGCATAAAATTAAAGCGTGGACGCAAAACGTCCACGCATAAAGATACCGTTAAAAACGAAAGCCTTATGGACCCTTTAGCTCAATTGCCGAGGGTGAGGACGCATAGCGTTCTACTTCATTGTGAAATCAATTATATCACAAAATGCCGATTTGTCAAGCATTTTTTGATTTTAAATATTCGTCAATAGATTTTGCAGCCGTTTTACCTGCTCCCATAGCAAGAATAACCGTTGCAGCACCCGTAACAGCATCACCGCCGGCATAAACACCATTCTTTGTTGTCATAAGCTTTTCATCAACTATAAGACAACCCCATTTGTTAGCATCTATTCCTTTGGTTGTTGTTCTGATAAGTGGGTTTGGAGAAGTACCAAGAGCCATAATAACAGAATCAACATCCAAAAGGAAGTTAGAGCCTTCTATTACCTCAGGACGTCTCCTTCCGCTCTGGTCGGGCTCGCCAAGCTTCATTTTAACACATTCAACCGCAGTAACCGCACCTTTATCATCAGAGATGATTTTAACAGGGTTGCAAAGAAGCTTAAACTCGATTTCCTCTTCTTTTGCGTGATGAATTTCTTCTTTTCTTGCGGGCATTTCTTCTTCGCCTCGGCGATAGATAATGTAAACATTATCGGCACCAAGTCTTTTAGCACACCTTGCAGCATCCATTGCAACATTTCCGCCGCCAACAACCGCAATATTTTCAACCTTCTTAATAGGTGTTGCATAGCAGTCAAGATGAGCTTTCATAAGGTTAATTCGGGTTAAGAACTCGTTAGCAGAATAAACGCCAACGCTATCCTCTCCCTCAATTCCCATAAACATAGGAAGACCTGCACCCGAGCCTATAAATACCGCCTCATAGCCCATTTCAATAATTTCATCGACCGATAAAACCTTGCCGATTACCATATCGGTAAGTATTTCAACGCCTAAATTTTCGAGGTTTTCAATTTCATTTGCAACTATTGATTTAGGTAATCTGAACTCAGGAATACCGTAAACCAAAACGCCGCCTGCAGTATGAAATGCTTCAAAAATTGTAACAGAGTAACCGAGCTTTGCAAGGTCGCCGGCACAGGTAAGACCTGCAGGGCCCGCACCGATTACTGCAACCTTTTTGCCATTCTTTTTAATATCTTCGATTTCTGTTTTACTGTTTTCTCTGTGGTAATCAGCAACAAAGCGTTCAAGTCTGCCAATAGCAACGCTCTCACCTTTAATTGCACGAACACATTTACCCTCGCACTGACTTTCCTGAGGACAAACTCTTCCGCAAATTGCGGGGAAGGAGTTGGTTTTTGTTATAACGTTATAAGCACCCTCAAAATCACCAGATGCTACAAAGGAAATAAACTCAGGAATATTAACATTAACAGGGCAACCCGAAACGCAAGGCTTATGCTTGCAGTTGAGACATCTTGATGCCTCTTCCATAGCCATTTCGGGAGTATAACCAAGAGTTACCTCATGGAAATTTTTATTTCTGATAAGAGGGTTTTGTTCAGGCATTTTAACCTTTTCATTACTCATATTAGCCATTGAGCGCACCATCCATTCTGCAAGAATGTGCCTCTTCTTCCCTATAAAAACCGTTACGCCTCATCAGAGAATCAAAGTCAACAAGATGACCGTCAAAGTCAGGACCGTCAACACAGGCAAATTTTGTCTCACCGCCAACGGTTACACGGCAACCGCCGCACATACCTGTTCCGTCTATCATAATGGGATTAAGGCTTACAATGGTTTTAATACCAAAAGGTCTTGTTGTTTCGCTAACGAATTTCATCATAGGAACAGGTCCGATAGCAATAACAAGGTCATATTCCTCTTCACTTATCAAACGCTTCAAAACATCTGTAACAAACCCTTTTTCACCGTGAGAGCCGTCATCAGTTGTAACATAATAGTTGTTTGAAACGGCTTTCATTTCATCTTCAAGAATAACTATTTCTTTACTTCGAAAGCCTGTGATAACAGTTGTGTCAACCCCCATATTATAGAGAGCTTTAGCCTGAGGATATGCTATAGCACAGCCAACACCGCCGCCTATGACAATTGCCTTTTTTGGTCTGCCAAATTCGGTTGGTAGACCCAAAGGTCCTACACAGTTCGCAATACTATCCCCAACATTTTTTAAAGCCAATTTTTTAGTTGAAAAGCCAATGGCTTGAAAAATAATTGTAACCGTTCCCTTTTCTCTATCAAAATCAGCAACAGTCAAAGGAACACGCTCGCCCTCTTCATCAATTCTGATAATCACAAATTGACCGGGCATAACCTTTTTTGCAATAAATGGTGCATCTAAGGTCATAGCGGTTACCTGGTCGTTTAAAATATTTTTATCTAAAATCTTATACATTTATAAACTTACCTCATGTAAATTAAAGAGCATTTTTAAGTTCTTCTGTCTTATCGGTCTTTTCCCAAGGAAGTTCAATATCTGTTCTTCCCATATGACCGTATGCAGCAGTCTGGCGGTAAATGGGGTTTCTGAGATTTAATGTATCAATAATTGCTGCAGGGCGAAGGTCAAACACCTTACTAACAGCCTCAGCTAATTTATCGTCAGAAACCTTACCTGTGCCATATGTATCTATCATAACAGATACAGGCTTTGCAACACCTATAGCATAGGCCAACTGAATTTCGCACTTATCAGCTAAAGAGGCTGCAACAATATTCTTTGCAACATAGCGAGCAGCATAAGCGGCACTGCGGTCAACTTTAGTCGGGTCTTTACCCGAAAAAGCACCGCCGCCATGTCTTGCATATCCGCCATAAGTATCAACAATAATCTTTCTTCCTGTAAGACCCGTATCACCCTGAGGACCGCCAATAACGAATCTTCCGGTCGGGTTGATATAAATCTTAGTATTATCATCAAAAAGCTCTGCGGGAACTATTGGTTTTATAACCCTTTCGAGTATATCTTTTCTTAAAACAGCAAGGTCTATATCAGCACTATGCTGACTTGAAACAACAACAGCATCAACCCTTGAGGGCTTGCCGTTTTCATATTCAACAGTAACCTGAGTTTTGCCATCAGGCTTGAGATAAGAAAGCTCGCCCGATTTTCTAACCTCGGTTAACCTCATAGCCATTTTATGAGCTAAAGAAATTGCAAGGGGCATAAGCTCTTCGGTTTCATTGCAAGCGTAACCGAACATCATACCCTGGTCGCCCGCACCGTGAAGATTATATTTATCCTCATTGCCATCCTTAAACTCAAGAGAGTTATCAACACCAAGAGCAATATCGGGAGACTGCTTGTCCAAAAGAACATTAACACTGCAGGTATTACCGTTAAAACAAGCCTCATCCGAGTCATAGCCAATTTCGCAAACGGTTTTACGAACAATTTCAGGGATATCAACCGAAGCCTTAGTTGTAATCTCGCCCATAACATTAACAGTGCCTGTTGTACAGAAGGTTTCGCAAGCAACTCTTGAATTTTTATCCTGAGCTAAAATAGCATCTAAAACCGCATCGGATATGCAATCACAAACCTTATCGGGATGCCCCTCAGTTACAGATTCTGATGTAAAAAGTATCTTTGACATTTAACTTCCTCCAATAAAAAAAACCGCTCGAAAAGAAGCGGTTTAATTCTAAACCTCATCTTCCGGATAAAATCCGCCGAATTTAGCACCTTATTTAAAAACAGGTTGCCGGACTTCACAGGGTCGGTCCCCTCCGTCGCTCTTGATAAGGAGATATTCAGTTCTTAAATATTTTATCACATATTAGCAGTTTGTCAAGCCAAAATTCACTGTTTTTTCAAAATGGGAGAAATTCTCTTATAAACCGCAAAACAAACCGCCGCATCAATAATACCCTTGAACAAATTAAAGGGCAGATTAAAAATAACTAAAGCTTTAAACAGATTATCTGCTATTGGAAGTAATGCTTTATACATTCCAAGTATTGCTTCCATCGGCATTCTATAAATCACAACATAAGCGGGATAAACAATAAAATAGTTAGTTGCAACGCTTATAACTGCCATTGTAAGAGCACCAACAAGTGTTCCTATCAATGCACCTTTTCTTGAATGAATTTTCTTATAGATAATTCCTGCAACACCAACAAAAATAGCTCCCAAAACAAAGTTGGAAAGCTCACCAACTCCCATTGAGCTTGTAACAAACAAATGAAGCAGATTTTTTATAAGGCAAACCAAAATTCCAAAGGATGGACCATAAGCAAACGCTGCAATAACGGCAGGAATTTCCGAAAAATCAAACTTTATAAAGCTTGGAATAATAAATGGCAAAGGAAATTCAAGGAGCATTAAAACAAAGCCCATGGCTCCCAAAATACCGCTAACTGCAAGCTTTTTAACTGTAAATTTATTCATAAGCCCTCCAAAAGAAAAACCCTGCCGAAAAAATCGACAGGGCAAATTTCGAAATTCATCTTCTCACATCCGGACTTTAACCGTCGGCTTTGGAATTTCACCAAATCAACCTAATTTAAGGCTCGCGGGCTATACCGCCGGTGAGGAATTGCACCTCGCCCTGAAGATATAAATATTTTAAACCTAATGTAAGTGTTTGTCAACACTATTTTATCATTTCTTTAAGCTCTTCCTCAGAAATAATCTGAACACCCAATTTCTGTGCCTTCTCAAGCTTACTTCCTGCCTCTTCACCCGCTAAGACATAGTCGGTTTTCTTTGAAACAGATGAAGAAGTTTTTCCGCCAAAGCTTTCAATAATAGCTGAGGCTTCGCTCCTTGTCATACTCGGAAGTGTACCTGTCAGCACAAAGGTTTTACCTGCAAAACGGGTATCCTTTATTTCCTTTAAGGAATTCATATTGAGACCTAAGCCTTTAAGCCTTTCAATCATATCTTTAGTTTCCTCTAAAGAGAAAAACTCAGCAGCAGAAGAAGCCAAAATACTTCCGAAGCCATCTATTTCCTCAAAATCTTCCTTTGAAGCCGATAAAATAGCATCAATACTAAGAAAATTTTCAGCCATTAAAGCCGCCGCTTTTGCTCCTATATGACGGATACCAAAAGCAAATAAAAGTTTTGATAAATCATTTTCTTTTGAGGCTTCAATTGCATTTTTAAGATTTTGAACAGTCTTTTCGCCCGTTCTTTCAAGGGAAGCTACCTTTTCATAATCAAGGCAATATAAATCGACTATATTATGAACTAAATCGGCATCAACAAGCTGTTCTAAAACAGCAGGTCCAAGTCCCTCAATATCCATAGCATCACGGGAAGTGAAATGAATAAGATGCCTCAGAAGCTGAGCGGGACAATCGGCATTAGTGCAACGAATTACCGCCTCGCCCTCTTCTCTGAAAACAGGAGAATTACAAGATGGGCAAAAATCAGGCATTTTGAAAACCTGAGAATTTTCTGCATGCTTAGAAACGCTCAAAACCTCAGGGATAATATCCCCGGCTTTTCTAACGATTATTGTATCTCCTATGCCGATTTCTTTTGAAACGATAAAATCTTCATTATGAAGAGTTGCACGGCTAACAGATGTGCCGGCAAGCATAATAGGCTCAAAAACGGCAGTTGGGGTAAGTGCACCAGTACGCCCAACATTTATTTCAATTTCTTTTAAAACAGTTTCCTTTTCCTCTGGCGGATATTTAAATGCAACCGCCCATTTAGGATACTTAGAGGTGCTTCCAAGCTCCTCCCTGTAAGCTAAATCATCAGATTTAATAACCGCACCATCAATATCATAGGATAAATTTCCTCTTGAATTTCCAATGCACTCAATCTCTAAAATAACCTCATCTATGCTAAAGCACTTTTTATAGCTCGGCAATGTATTAAATCCAAGTTCACTTAGAAAATCAAGGGTTTCAATATGAGAAGAAAACTCTTTTCCAACAATTCTTTGAATATTAAAAATAAAGATATCGAGTTCTCTTTCGGCAGTTATTTTAGGGTTTTTCTGCCTCAGCGAGCCCGCAGCGGCATTTCGGGGGTTTTTAGCGGGGGCTTCACCCAATAGCTCTTGCCTTTCACGAAGCTTTATAAAGCTTTCACGGGGCATATAAACCTCGCCTCTAACCTCAAGCTCACCCTCAAAACGAATAGCTTTGGGAATACTTTTAATCTGCATTAAATTCGCAGTAACATCCTCACCGGTAATGCCGTCTCCCCTTGTTGAGCCTCGGAAGAATAAACCGTCTCTATATTCAAGAGAAACCGAAAGACCGTCTATCTTTGGCTCAACCGAAAAGGCAGTTCTGTTAGTATCAATTTTTTCGCCAAAGCTTCTAAGCTCTTCGAAGTTGAAAACATCCTGAAGACTTTCCATCTTAACAGAATGGGTAACGGGCGTGAAAAGTCTCAGAGCTGCTCCGCCAACATTCTGTGTGGGAGAATCTTCCTTTAAAAACTCAGGATACTCTGCTTCTAAGTTCTCAAGTTCTCTAAGCATTGCATCATACTCGAAATCCTCTATCTCAGGGGCATCCTCGATATAATACTTTCTGTTGTGATATTTCAAAATATCACTAAGTTCCTTTATTCTGTTTTCAGCCTGTTTTATATCCATAGCTTTCCCCTTCAATATTCAACAATAGCTTCGTAATCGTTTATAAGTCCACCTGTATTATCTTGCTCGCTCTCGATAACATTTGTAAATGCATCTGGAGTGGCACCAACAATAACCGTCTGAGCGGCTATCGCAGAAGTTTCGGCAGTTATGCCTCTATTGAACCCTGCAATAATAAGGCTACCGCCGATTTTAATATCAATCATTATGATATGTAAAACCTGATTTATTCCGGCACTTCTGAATTCGTGCGAAAAATCAACAACAGCAGTCGTTGTAAGCTGCATATGAAACTTTACCTTTGGACCTAGGCCTGCGGTATAAGTATTCCCTAAAAAAGTTCCGATAGGAATTGCAACATCATAAAATTCCTGTTTCTCAATAATTTTTGCAGTTTCGTTTGAAATTTTACTTTTTAGTCTGTTAATTTCATAGATATCAATTTCAAGGCTTGTAACATATCCATTATCATTTTGCGAAAGCCTCGCAATATCGCTATATGAAACATTGTTTTCTTCGAGAATTTTTATAACTGCTTCATTTGCAGAATTAAGCATTATAGTTTCAGCCGCACTCACTGCAAACCGCATTATAACCGGTTGCATTTTATAGTAACAAATGCCTGCTAAAATAGTAAAACATAGCAAAACAGCAGTTATTTTAACCTTTAAAGAAATTTTACGCCTTTTAAGCATTTTTTAACTCTCTTTCCGTAATTTATCACTATATCTTACGAAAAATGAGCAAAAAGTGTTAAAATTTAATTATAACAGGTAAATCCTAAATCTTTTAAGGTTAATCCCAGTTTATTTAAAACATTATTTTGAAATTGTAACATAAAACTATCAATTTCAGAACGAATTTCTGAAATCATTTGAGATTTATCGATAGAACCGTAATGATACATTTGATTCCATACAGCACTAGGCTGATTTGAATGGATATTCTCTTTATGAAATTCATATTCAACTTTTGAATCGCCTTTTGAATATTCCAAATAGCAATCGTCTTTTAAAGGACCACTGTATACGGACAGTTTGATATATTTATCCTCATTGTCGTTAT
>JAZSEU010000036.1:0-12126 GCA_045531855.1 Acutalibacteraceae bacterium | reverse complement strand
ACACCAATGAGATGATGATTGATGATAATGTAATTGAGGATATTGCAAATATTGTGTTTAGAAATGCAAAGAAAGAAAATCCCGCAATACAACTACTTAAACAACGGCTTAGCGAAACAGAGACCGCACTTAACAATTTGCTTAGAGCAATAGAAGAAGGAATTATAACCCCGACTACAAAACAAAGAATGATAGAGTTGGAGCAGACGAGAGATGAGATTAAATTAAAGCTCATCAAGGAAGAAATGAAGAAGCCCACAATCACGAAAGAGGGCTTAGTATTATGGCTCAAGCATATTCAAAGCATGAGCTTGGAAACGAAGGAACACAAACAAAGACTGATTGACATTTTTGTAAACGCCGTATATCTCTACGACGACAAATTGGTCATAACATTTAATTATAAGGAAGCAAGTAAAACCGTAACCTTAAAAGAGGTAAACGGTTCGATTATAGAATGCTCAGGCGCACCATCTTACGAGGTCCTCAAAGCCTATAATTTTAAGGCTTTGGGGTTTTCTTTTTTTATAATATTGCCTCATACTTTACTTTTGCAATAAAAAAGCTGCCGTTTTTACGGCAGCCATTTATATAAAAGGGGTATGATATCGGTAATTTAAAGATAGCCAAAGGTCTACCGCCGAATATGGGATATCCCGAAAAAACCCCTGCTTCATACTATGAAACAGAGGTTTTTTTGTTACTTATTCAATATTATTTTTGCGGATAAAGAGAACACCTAAGGTATCTGCTCCGCAATGCGAAGAAATAGTGCAACCTGCTCTTGTTAAGAATACCTCTTTAAACGGAGCTGCCTTTTTAACATCCTCAACAACTGCATTAACGATATCCTCATCACAGCCTGCGTGGGTAACGAAAACACGGTCAAGGTCGATATCAGAGCCATCGCCGATACGCTCTGCAACATAGGTTTTAAGAACATCGCCGAATTTTCCGCGATATTTCTTTCCAACACCCATTGAGCCGTTTTTAACCTCTATACAGGGCTTCAATTTGAGAAGATTAGCACCGAGCATTGCAACTGCCGAGCATCTGCCGCCCTTATGGAGATATTCGAGGTTATCGATAACAAAGGAAGCATCAACCTTAGGAATAAGATTTTCGATTTCCTTAACAATTTCCTCAGCTTCCATTCCCTTTTTAACCATCTCTGCAGCGGCAATAACCAAAAGACCGCCGCCTGTTGAAAGATTACGGCTATCTATAGCATAAACATTGCCAACTTCTTCGGCTGCCATACGAGAGTTATTAAAGGTTGAGGACATTTCGCCGCTTATTGAAAAATGGATAACGGTTTTACCCTCATCAACAAATGGCTTAAAGAAATCAATTAAATCGCCAAGGTTTGCCGCCGTTGTTTTGGGAAGCTCACCTGTTTTGCGGTGATACTCATAAATATCATCGGGGTTAACATCAACCCCATCGAAATAGGTTTTATCGCCAAGAGTTACTCCAAGCGGAATTATTTTAATATTATAGCGTTCTCTGAGCTCTGCGCTTAAATCAGTTGTGCTATCACTGGTAATAATAATATCAGCCAAAATTTAGACCTCCAAAAATTTTATATTAGAATAATAACATAAATTTCAAAATTTAGCAACCTATTTTTAAAGTCGGTTAAAATCGGGTATATATTTTTTATCAGCACTTTTTCCATCCTGTATGAAAACATTTGAAAAACCGCTCTCCAATATATAATCTATAACCTTTTCATATTCTCTTTTGGTAACCTTTCGGTTGATTATAGGCATTTCCTCAGCCTTGCCGCACGGAACATACTGACTCATAATGCTGAAATATGCCTTGGGTGTGTTCTCATTTACCCAGTCAAAAACCGATATTGCCTCTTTTGTTGCCTGAGGCAGTAAAAGATGCCTGATTATTACTCCCTTTTGCATTATACCGTTTTCTATAATGCATTTATCCTGTAATTTATAAGCCTTTAAAATAGCCTTTTTTGCAACTTCGGGGTAATCGGCGGCAGAAGAATAAAGCCTCGCCCTATCACTGCTTAAATACTTTAAATCCAAAAGAAAAATATCAATATAATCCTTTAACATTTCAAGGCTTTCTTCATTATCATACCCTGAGGAATTATAAACTATAGGGATTTTGGGCTTGTAAATTTTTAGGGCTTCTTTTATTGCTAAAACATAATGCGAGGGAGAAACTAAATTTATATTATGAGCTCCTTTCCTTTCCAACTCATAAAAAAGCTCAGCTAATTTTTCATAGCTTATAACAGTTCCTTTGTCCTGATGGGAGATTTCATAATTTTGACAATAAACGCAATTAAGCGAGCAACCGCTGAAAAATATAGTTCCAGAGCCATTTGTTCCGCTAATAACAGGCTCTTCCCAAAAATGCAAATCAGCCCTTGCTACTTTCGGTAACAAAGGCATTTTGCAAAATCCGTTTAAGTTTTTATTTTCTTCTCTTTCGGCATTACACCGTCTCGGGCACAGGTTGCACCTCATTTTTCTGTTTCCTCTTTTTCGGTTTATATTCGCAGACCTTATGCTTAATCTGCAAATCATCAAAGGTCTTTTTAAAAGCAACCCTTCCGCTGAATTTAAACTTGCAATTTTTACACTGAAAATCAGCAACAAACCAGCGGTTGCGGTATTTAAAGGCACCCAGTCTCTTTGTGTTGCCGTTACACTCGGGGCATTTAAACTCAAGCTCTTCCCTTTTGATATGCTTATCGTGGATATTAGAAATCGGATAGGGCTTAAATCTGAGCCTCGCAAAGAAATCAGGTTTTGTTGCATCCCTTAAAAGACTCTTAAACTTCTCCTTGTTATAGCAGAGTCTGAATAGCTCGGCACAAACAAGACAGTCATCAAGTGCAGTATGTAATTCGAAGCTATCGGTATCAATTTCCATCATCTCGGCGGCAGCCTCAAGAGAAATCTGATTTTTGCTTTCATAACCCTTTAATGCCAACTGCGACTGCACAAGCTTTTGCAAATCGAGATACCCCGAAAGATAGAACTTTAATTTGTTTTTTAGAATAAAATCCTCGTTTTCAACAATCGTATATAAATCAGATTTGCTCCAGGTCATAATAACATCTGCACCCTTGGCAAAATTGTTATACTGCCCTACAGCCTCTTCAAAGGGTATACCCTCAAGCATTTTTTCTTTGGTAATCCCTGTAAGCTTTGCAAAACGGCTTGAAACCCTTTTTGAGATAGCAGAGCGTACAGTTACACTGAATTTATCAACAGTATTAAAATTTTTATCAAGCTTAACTGCACCAATCTGCAAAATCTGATTTATAAAACGCTTCTCGGGCGGGAAATAAACACTGTCCCACTCTAAGTCCAGAATAATATATTCCATTATTTTCTTCTCGACTCCGCTTTCATTCTTTCTTCCTTGCCGAGTATTCTTTTTCTGAGTCTTATATTGTTCGGCGTGATTTCAACTAATTCATCGTTCTTGATAAATTCAAGCGACTGCTCAAGACTTAGCCTTGAATGAGGCACAAGTCTTAAAGCGTCATCCGAGCCTGAGGCTCTGGTATTTGTCATCTGCTTTTTCTTGCAGACATTGCAAACTATATCATCATTCTTGGGGTTTTCGCCAACTATCATTCCCTCATAAACGGGAGTACCGGGGCCTATAAATAGTCTGCCTCGGCTCTGGGTATTGAAAAGTCCGTAGCCGGTTGATTCGCCCGTCTCGTGAGCGATAATTGAGCCTGTCGAGCGTTGGTCAATATCACCCTTATATTCCTGATAGCTATCAAAAACATGGTTCATAATACCGTTACCGTTAGTATCGGTTAAGAACTGAGAACGGTAACCCAAAAGTCCTCTGGCTGGGATTAAAAACTCAAGATGGGATGTTCCGCCCTCACGGGTGCCCATATTCTTGATTTCAGCCTTTCTGGTTCCGAGTCTTTCCATAACGGGACCGACATATTCCTCAGGCACTTCAATCATAAGAAGTTCAATAGGCTCTAAAAGATTTCCGTTTTCATCCCTCTTGTAAATTACCTCAGGGGGTGAAACCTGAAATTCATAACCCTGACGACGCATAGTTTCAATAAGTATTGATAGATGAAGCTCTCCTCTTCCCGAAACCTTGAAGGTATCGGCAGAATCGGTTTCCTCAACCCTTAAAGAAACATTGGTCATAACCTCTTTGAAAAGGCGGTCCCTGAGATTTCGGGAAGTTACAAACTTTCCGTCCTTTCCCGCAAAAGGAGAATTATTAACCATAAAGTTCATAGCAAGGGTTGGCTCATCTATTTTAACAAAGGGCAAAGGCTCAATGCAGTCGGTAGCACAAGCGGTCTCCCCTATTTCAAGCTCAGATATTCCCGCAACCTGAATTATATCACCAACAGAGGCTTCATCTTCCTCATATCTTTTAAGGCCTCTGTACATAAAGAGCTTTGCAATTTTAACATTGGTTGAGGTGCCGTCCTTATGACAAACCGCAACAGTTTGTCCCGCTTTAATATTACCTCTGATAACTCTTCCAACGCCTATTCTGCCAAGGTAATCATCATATTCAATATTGGTGAAAAGCACCTGCAGAGGAGCATCTGTTTCACCCTCAGGAGCATCTATTTCGTTGACAATAGCCTCGAATAAGGGCTTCATATCATCATTTTTGATATCGGGAGAAAGTGAAGCATAACCATCTCTGCCTGATGCGAAAATAACGGGGAATTCTATCTGGTCCTCATCAGCACCAAGCTCAATAAACAAATCAAGCACCTCGTCAACAACCTCGTGGGGTCTTGCCATGGGCCTGTCTATTTTATTTACAACAACAACCGCCTTTTTGCCGAGTGCCAAAGCCTTTTTAAGAACAAACCTTGTTTGAGGCATGCAGCCCTCAAATGCGTCAACAAGCAGCAAAACGCCGTCAACCATCTGAAGAATTCTCTCAACCTCGCCGCCAAAATCAGCGTGGCCCGGTGTATCAACAATGTTGATTTTGATATCGCCGTACATAACGCTCGTATTTTTAGAAAGAATGGTTATACCTCTCTCACGCTCAAGGTCATTAGAGTCCATAACCCTTTCGTTAACATTTTCATTTGCACGAAATGTTCCGCTCTGCTTTAAAAGCTGGTCAACCAATGTGGTCTTTCCGTGGTCAACGTGAGCAATTATTGCAACATTCCTTAAATTTTCGATTTTTGCCATTAAAACGCCTTCTTTCAACAAAATATTATACCTTTTTCTCCCCCTATTGTCAATAAAATAGCAATAAAAAAGGAGCGGTAAAAACCGCTCCCGAAAATTACTTATTTTAAATTGCAACTGCATTTGCACCGATGTTGGAATAGATAATGCTGAAACCGAACTGAGAATTTTCATTCTCAACAAACAAGGTTTCGCAAGTATTATAATAAACTCCACTATCGTGCGAAGAAATTTCAACCTTGGTTTTAACAGTATAGCTTCCATCCTCATTAACTGAAACAGAAACAACCTCATGATTAAAGGTTGAATAGCCCATCGGCAAAATGAAAACATATCCCTCAACATAATCAAACTCGGGATTTACTGATGAATAATCTATACCCTCAATGCCATACATATTGAAAATATAATCGCTTACATAGCTTTCAGCAATATAGCCATCTTCCGCTAAATCAAGAAGTGCAATAACCGAATTGTTAACAACACCCTCGGTTGTATCAAAAGCTTCGTTATAAACAAAGTTATGGTTAAGCATATTAAGAAAACGGCTTTCAAGCACCTTATTTTCATCTGCATTTTCGGAATTTGCAACCGTTATAACATTTGTTTTTGCATTTTCCTTTGGAAGATTAACAGGAGAAACGGCAGAAAAATTAACGCAAGCTAAAATAACAACCGCAACCATCAAAGCAACTGTTGTTAAAAACGCTTTTTTCATATTACCGCCTCCTTTGAATTTCTATACCCTATTATACACACAAAAATATAAAAATAGCAAAAACAAATTGGTTACAAAAAGTATCAGATTTGTTACCGTTTTGGACCAATAAAACCCAAAAATATTACATTTTGTAATTTTTCTTTCCCTATAGTTCGACACTATGCCTTATTTTATAACATTTCAATAATTTTTTTATGTAGTCTTGAAAAAATTTGTTGTATTTGCTAAAAAGATATGCTATACTTGTTGTTGTAAAGTTATTTCCCAAAGGAGTGTATTACTTTGAAACAGTATCCCCAGAATTTAATCCACAATATTGCCCTTTTAGGCCACGGCGGCTCGGGCAAAACTACCTTGGCAGACGCTATGCTTTTCTATGCAGGTGCGACTGACCGAATCGGCAAAACGGGAGACAGTACTACCGTTATGGACTTTGACGCCGAAGAGAAAAAACGCAAGGTTTCGGTTTCAACCGCAGTTTATGCCCTTGAAGCCGGCGGCCACAAAATAAATCTTATAGATGCTCCAGGTCTTTTTGACTTTGCGGGCGGAGTTTGCGAAGCACTTGCTGCGGCTGACAGTGCCATTATCGCAGTTTCAGGTAAATCAGGCTTAACAGTTGGTGCCAAACAGTCCTTCGAAAAGGCTCGTGCACTCTCAAAAAGCGTTGCTTTCTTTATTGGTAAGCTTGATTCAACCCATGCTCATTTTTATAGAGTTTTATCGGCTCTCGCTGGAAATTACGGTGCGGTTATCTGCCCTATCGTTGTTCCCTACATTGAGGGTGATGAGCTTAAATGCTACATAAACTTAATCGAAAACAAGGCATATTCCTGCAACGGAATTGAAATGAAAGAAATGCGTCTTCCGGTTAGCACCGAAATCGATGATATGCGCAGTATGCTTCTTGAAGCTATCGCTTCAACCGATGAGGACCTGATGGAAAAATACTTTGCAGGCGAAGAGTTTACAGAGGAAGAAATGATTTCAGGTCTTTCAATAGGCGTTAAAAACGGAGATATCTGCCCTGTTTACTGCGGAATTCAGCAGACAGGCGATGCAGTTCCTATGATGCTTGATAACCTTATTAAAATTATGCCCTCTGCGGCTGACTGCTCTTATAAAACAGCGGACGGCGAAGAGAAGAAATATTCAGCAGACGGCGATGTTGCTCTCACCGTTTTCAAAACCATCGCAGACCCATTTGTTGGCAAGCTTTCATATTTCAAGGTGCTTTCAGGCACCTTAAAGGGTGATACAAGACTTATAAACAGCCGTAATTCCGGTGAGGAACGCATTTCTAAGATTATGTTCCTTAAGGGCGGAAAACAAGAAGATACTGCCGAAATAATTGCCGGCGATATCGGTGCTGTTGCAAAGCTCGGCTCAGTGCTGACTGGTGATACTTTATCAGTTAAGGGCGATGTAACCGCCGCTAAGATAGACTTCCCCGCTCCCTCACTCTCGGTTGCAGTTTATCCGAAAGCTAAGGGCGATGAAGAAAAGATTACTCAGGCATTCAACAGAATGATGGAAGAAGACCCAACCATCTCTGTTTATATGAATACCGAAACCAAAGAGCAAATCCTTGAAGCCTTGGGCGAGCAGCATATTGATGTTATGGTATCCCGCCTTAAGTCGAAGTTTGGTGCTGAGGTTGAGCTTAAGAAACCTAAGATTGCTTACAGAGAGACTATAAGAAAGCCCGTTAAGGTTCAGGGCAGACATAAAAAACAGTCGGGCGGACACGGTCAGTTCGGTGATGTTTGGATTAGATTTGAGCCTTGCGAGAGTGAAGAATTAGTATTCGAGGATGAGGTATTCGGCGGAGCTGTTCCCAAGAACTTCTTCCCCGCAGTTGAAAAAGGACTCAGAGAATGCACCGCAAAGGGCGTTTTAGCAGGCTATCCCGTTGTTGGAGTTAAGGCGGTTCTTTATGACGGCTCTTACCACCCCGTTGATTCCTCCGAAATGTCCTTTAAGATGGCTGCCGCTATCGCTTTCAAGGAGGGTATTCCTCAGACCTCACCCGTTCTCTTAGAGCCGATTGGTACCTTAAAGGTAACAGTTCCCGATGAAATGCTCGGCGATGTTATCGGCGATATCAATAAGCGTAGAGGCAGAATTATCGGTATGAACCCTGTTGAAAACAAACTGCAGGAAATCATCGGTGAGGTTCCGATTGCTGAAATGTCCGACTTCTCAACCGCTATGCGTTCAATAACTCAGGGCACCGCTGTTTTCACCCTTGAGCACGCAAGATACGAAGAAGTTCCTCAGCAAATAGCTCAGAAAATTATAGAAGCTGCAAAATAAACTCAAAAGACTCAGCGATAGCTGGGTCTTTTTTTGTATATTTTTAAAAAAGTACTTCTTTTTTCTACTATTATTTGTTATAATAGTTATGATTAGTTAAAACAGTAATTATAATTACTGTTTTAACGCCTAATCGTAGATTTGGCAACCGATTTTTTTGCAAAAAATCGGACCATAACTATTGCAATGTTTGTAGCACAAAATTAAATTTGCAAAATTTAATTTTGTTGAAGCCGATAAAATCGGCTTTTCAAAACGCTTTTAGCGTTTTGGGAAACTACAATCATTGTAATAAATATATCTATATATTTAAGTGGAGATTTATATGAATTTAGAAGTTAAGGGACTGAATATTGAGTACACCGAGCAAGGCGAGGGCATACCCGTTTTATTGCTTCACGGTTGGGCTTCTTCTATGGACTTATACAAGGGTATTATGTCTGCTCTTTCGGATAGATGCCGTTTGGTTGCGGTTAACTTTCCCGGCTGTGGAGAAAGTGAGACTATGAAAGAGCCTTGGAGCTTAGAGGATTACTGCGATTTTGTTTTAGAGTTTATGGAAAAGGTAAACCTTGAAAACCCGATTATGATAGGTCATTCTCACGGAGGAAGAGTAACTCTTAAAATGGCGGCTGAGGGTATGGTTAACCCCTCTAAAATCGTTTTGCTTGATGCCGCAGGTCTTATTCCTAAAAAGACCTTCAAACAGAAATTCAGAGCCAATAGCTTTAAGACTATTAAAAAAGTTCTAACCCTTCCAATTATTAAAAACCATAGCGAAGGCCTTCTCGATAAAGCTCGCAAGCACTATGGCTCGGCTGATTATAATGCCGCTCCCGAGGTGCTGAGAAAAACCTTAGTCAGCCTTGTTAATACAGACCTTCGGGATATTATCCCTAATATTTCTTGCCCAACTCTTTTAATTTGGGGCGAAAAGGATACCGCAACTCCCCTTTCGGACGCTAAAATTATCGAAAGTCTTATAAAGGACTCGGGGCTTTGCGAAATCGAGGGTGCAGGTCATTTTGCATTTTTAGAAAAACCCTATTTAGTTCATTCAATTCTTCAAAGCTTTATTAAATAACGGAGGGTTAATTTTGGATATATTTTTTCTTTTTTCTTTAATTCTTTCAAGCTTTATCGGTTTGTTTTCTCTTGTTAAGCAATTCCAGATGCTTCAGCAAAATTCATATTTCCCCTCAAGATATTTCGGTTGGCTTAAAAATAACTTGCCGTTGGCTTCGATTTTTGTTGTTTTTGTGTCTTCCTTTATATTAACCTTTAGTTTTTATATCGGCTTGGCAATATTTTTAAGCTTAGTTTTAGGTTTTACGGTTTATCTTTCAATAAAACAGCAGAAAAAATCTATCAAGAAGTTGGTTTTCACTTCACGAGTTAAAAGACTTTTCTCTGCTACTGCAATAATCTATCTTATTTTAATTTTAGTTTATGCATTTAATTCTCAGTTGGTTTTTGGAAGAATAAGTGCTAGCGTTTTGCTTTTTATTTCGCTTGTCTCGCCCATTTCTCTGTTTTTAGCTTGGGGAGTTACACTTCCGATTGAAAAAATCTTCTCTCTTTATTATATAAATGATGCTAAACGCATCTTAAAAGAGCATAAGAATTTAAGGGTTATCGGAATTACAGGAAGCTATGGCAAAACAACAACAAAATTTATACTAACGAGAATTTTGAGTGAAAAATACAATGTTGTTTGCACTCCGCAAAGCTTTAACACTCCTATGGGGGTTGTCAGAACTATACGCGAAAAGCTAAAGCCCCAAACCGAGTTTTTCGTTTGCGAGATGGGTGCTAAAAATGTTGGAGATATCAAGGAAATCTGTGATATAGTTCACCCCGATTATGCGCTAATCACCTCTGTTGGACCTCAGCACCTTGAAACCTTTAAAACCATAGGCAATGTTTTTAAAACCAAGTTTGAGCTTGCCGATGCGGTTGAGAAAAAAGGTGAAAAGGCATTTGTTAACGGGGATAGTTTAGAAATTCTAAACCGCATTTTCCCCTCCGATTATGTACTTTACGGAACAAATGATGACTTTAATTTCACCGCAGAAAACATTCATTACGGCAAAAACGGCTCAGAATTTGATATTATTTTAGGAAACGAAAAGGTGCACCTGACCTCTCGCCTCTTAGGGCTTCACAGTATTATAAACATAGCAGGTGCCGCCGCCCTTGCCTTTACTTTAGGCGTTTCGGCAGAGGATATAAAGTTTGCCGTTTCCTCACTTAAACCCACAGAGCATAGATTAGAGCTTAAAACAAGCGTTTCAGGCTCTCTGCTCATTGATGACGCTTATAACGCCAACCCTGAGGGCTCACTTGAGGCAGTAAGAGTATTAGGCTCATTTGACGGAATGAAAAAGGTTATAATAACCCCGGGTCTTATTGAGCTTGGCGAAAAGGAATACTCCTGTAACTATGCTTTAGGACTTGAAGCGGCAGATAAATGTGATATAATAATATTTGTCGGCAAAAACCGCTCTAAGCCGATGGTTGATGCGGTTAACTCAACCGAATTTGCAAAAGAAAATTTATTCGTTGCATCCTCTTTCTTAGAGGCTATGGAAATCTATTCAAGGTTTGCCGATAGCAATACTGTTGTACTTCTTGAAAACGATTTACCCGATAACTATTTGAACTAAGGTGATAAAAATGAAAACAAATGTGGCTTTCTTTTATGGTTGCCGTTCTGTTGAGCACGAGGTTTCTATAATCTCTGCCGTTCAGGCTATGCGAGCTATTGACCGTGATAAATACGATATTACCCCCATCTATGTTACTAAGGATGGCGAAATGTTCACAGGCGATGCACTCTTTACTATCGAAGAATACCGCAACATCCCTGCTCTTCTGAAAAAATGCCGCAAGGTTGAGCTTTCAAGAGAGAACAATCAGGTTGTTATGCGTGATGAAAAGCGTGGTCTTTTCTCAAATAAAAAGCCTATAGTTATTGATGTTGCATTCCCCGTTGTTCATGGAACAAACTGCGAGGACGGCACTATTCAGGGCTATTTCGAATATTTAGGACTTCCCTTTGTTGGCTGCGATATCATTTCCTCTGCGGTTGGAATGGATAAGGCAATATTCAAAGATGTTTTAAAGGCTGCTGGTCTTCCTGTGCTTGACTGTATCCGTTTTCGTGCCAGAAGATATATGTCTGACAAAGAAAGCCTTGTTAACGAAATTAAGGCTGAAATCGGCTTTCCGCTTATCGTTAAGCCTATAAACTTAGGCTCAAGCGTTGGCATCAGCAAGGTGGATAATGAGGCTGAGCTTGATGAGGCAATTATGTTAGCCCTTTCTTTTGCAGATAACATTCTTGTTGAAAGAGCCGTAACCGCTATCAGAGAAATTAACTGCTCGGTTTTGGGTGATGCCGATAATTGCGAAGCCAGTGTTTGCGAAGAGCCCTTTATGAATGATGAAATTCTCTCTTATGAGGATAAATATATGTCAAACTCCAAAAACGGTGGTCAAAGCAAGGGTATGGCTTCCTTGGGCAGAAAGATTCCCGCTGATTTGAGTGAGGAAAAATCTGCAGAAATTAGAAAACTCGCTTGCGAAATCTTTAAAACACTCGGTGCTAACGGAGTTGTCCGTATTGATTTCATTATTGATACCGCCACCGATACCGTTTATGCTAACGAGATTAACACTATCCCTGGTTCTCTTGCTTTCTATCTATGGGAGGCAACAGGCGTTCCCTATAAAGAGCTTTGCAACAAGCTTATAGATTTAGCCTTTAAGAGACAGAGAAACCGAGAGAACATAACCTACACGATAAATACAAATATCCTCTCTGGTGTTTCTTTTGGAAGTAAAGGTGCTAAGGGAGCAAAATTATAATGTCTGCCTTACTTATAAAGCTTTTTATTA